>JAZDME010000037.1:0-10199 GCA_043801255.1 archaeon | reverse complement strand
TCCGGATCAAAATCAGGACAACGCGTACCATACATGCTTTCGATTCTTTCCTCAAGCCAGTCCTCACGTACGGCAGCATCATAGCATAAACCGCATTCCCAATATTCGTGCCCAGTTTTTTCTTTTCCTGTCCACTTGATTACAGGGTATTTTTTATCTAAAATCCTGATGGTTCCGGCTTTTTTGTACCTGCCTGTGCCTTCAACAGGCTCTTTCATGCTCAAATAATAGCCTTTATCATAATGCCCTTTCTTGTCGACGTTTATCTTCATTTCGTCGCCGCAGACTGAGCAGTTTCTAACAATTGCTGGCATTATTTTCTCCTTCCCTTCTGCATTTCGTATATTTTCTTTACTCTATCCAAATCATCTGCTTCCTCGGAAGATTTATCGGGCCTGAGTTTGATAAATCTTGGAAATCTTAAAGCGTATCCGGACTCGTATGTTGGCGATTTCTGTATTTCCTCGTATGAAACTTCAATTATGATTTTTGGTTTTATCTTTACTGTGTTTTCTTTTTCAGATATTATTAATGGCTTGAGCATTTTTGTAATCTCATCTAACGTAACATCTCCAGCTTCGTTCTTTTTCTCCTTAATTCCTGTGCCCATCATTCCTATTTCCTTGAATTCGTCTGTATCCGGATCTCTTATTCCGAGAATTAATGAGCCAATCCAGCCTGCGCGCTTGCCGGTGCCCCAGACTCCGCCGACTATAGCAACATCAAGATTTTCCAGCACTGGCTTTACTTTCAGCCATCCGCCCGCTACCGAGCGTCCGGGAATATACAAAGCGTCAAGATTTTTCACAATAAGCCCTTCGTGCCCTGCGTTCAGCGACTCGTGATAGTACGCTTCTGCTTTTTTCAGGTCTTTTGTCTCAAGAGAATCTGCAATCACGAATTTTCCTTTGATTTCTTTCACTTCTTTTTTCAAAATTTCAAATCTTTCACTTAGAGGCTTGTCAAAAAGATTTTTCCCGTCCAGATAAAGAATGTCAAATAAATTAACCTGAACAGGCGTGTCTTTCATCGCCTTATCAATATCATAAATCCTCTTGATTCTTGTTGAAAGCAGCTGGAATGGTATTGGCTTTCCGGTTTTTGGATCAAGCCCTATTGACTCGCTGTCAACTATAATCTCGCGGGCCTTCAGGGCTTTTTTTGCAAACTCTGCGATTTCAGGGAATGCTTTTGTGACATTTTCCAGACGTCTTGTAAAAACCCATACCTTGTCGCCTTTCTTATGGAGCAAAGTTCTCATCCCGTCGTATTTATACTGCAGTAAAACTTTGCCGTACGATTCTAAAGCAGTTTTCAAATCCGGAGATTTTTCTGCCAGCAGCACGTTGCAGGGCGTGCCTAACTCGAGATTTATTTTCTGTAAGCCTTTCACGCCTCGGTCCTTGGCAATTTCAGCAATCTCGCCGTATTCGGGCAGGAAATTCCATGCGTTTTCAACATCTTCCGGCTTTAACTCAAAAGCCTGCGCTATTGCGTCGCGAATTAAGCCTTCAGCGACGCCTACTCGCAACTGCTCAAGAACTGTTCTCGCAATGTAAAGCGCTTCCTTTGGCTTTGCTGATGACAGCAGTTCAGCCAGCAGATTTATCTTGTGCTCCTGCGAGCCTGCGCCTTCCTGTTCTGCGATTTTCCTGAGGTTGTCAAAAACTTTTTTTACTGTCAGCTGCTCCTCAAACAGGGCGCGCTGCTTTTTCTTCTCGCTGAAATATTCCGAGACGCAGCCCAAGTCGCCTGTTTTTTTGAATTTGTCAAGAATATCCTTTTCCGAGACGCCTGTTGATTTTGCAATTGCGCGAATCATCATCTGCCCCGCAACGCCGATTTCGCGGTCGTCCCATGGCGGGAAAACCTTGCCTGTCAAAAGCATTACTACTCGGGGCAGGTCGTCAGACGGCGTCGTTTTCAGGAGCTTTGCAATCATCTCTGTCTTTGCAAGCTTTTTTGTGGTTGACTCGAGTTCCTCATACATATCCGCGAGAATTGAATATTTCATGAACTTATGGTAAAATCTAGAAATATAAATTTATTCTATCGCTGGTTAGGTTTATTAACGGTTTAATGCCTCTAACAGAATGGTAGTCGGCGTATCCAAAGAGCTGGGAAATAAACATTTCTGGAGCCTGCCCGAAGGCAGAAGACAGAGAGTTCTGATTAATCTGATAGCCAAAGGATTGGATATAAGCTCAAATAAATCCGTACAAGAACTGGCTGAACTAAAGCAGATATCGCTGGAAGAAAGAATAGAACCCGCAGCAGTTTTGCTCGCAGATGCATCCAGAGGCTATATTCCTGATGGTCCGAGGGGCAGAAGGCCGATACTGGCTTCCTCGCAAAATATCTGCCGCATAATTGGCGCAAGAAGCTATTCAGAACAAAGAACGTGGAATAGAAAGTTAATAAAAACAAGGTTTGACGGCATTAGCAAATTATTAATAGACTCAAATCTGACTGCCAGCAATCCCTCTGACACAAATTTAAATTTCGGTTATGCAGATATCCGGCGCGGAGTTTACATACCTGCGGGCGCGGACAAGGACGCGAGCGCTGCAGTTGGTGCGTTTCTTGGATGCGGGTTTCTAGCTCCTGAGGCCAACATAAATTTAAGCGGCAGAAGCACTGATGCTGAATTTTTTAAACTGCTGAAAACCAAATTCGAGAAAGCATTTAATATTTCAGGTTATTACAAGGTAATTCCAACAAATAGCAAATTCCCAAACGGCAAAAAAGTTGATACCAGCTATTGCATATTATTATTTAATTCAAAAGCCCTGTTTCAATATATGTCAAATTTGCCGCGAATGACTGTTAATACCATCGATGACATAACTGCCTTTGCGGACTTTAACTTTTCAGAAGTCGTTAAATATTTCGTTGGTGCAACCGGCTGGATTGGTAAAAGCGGTAAAAAACCATTTTTGCAGCTCACCCGACACAATATAAAAAAATGGTATGGCTTGCCGCGCATGCAAAATCTATACAGCAAAGGCATGTTAGATGCAAACCCCTATGTAAAAAAGTCTGCTGAAAAATCTTTGGCACATTGGACGTAAGAGTTGGAGTTGGCGCAGCACTAATGGCTGTTGGTGCGGTATTAGTTGCACTAGGCTAGTTATCATTAACTTTAAATATTTACAATTTGCAGGTATATACAATGGACACATTTGAAGCTATAAGAACCCGCAGGAGCATACGCTCATACCTGCCGAAAAAGATTCCTGATGAAGTTCTTTTTGCAATTCTTGATGCAGGACATCACGCGCCAGCAGCGTGGAACTTTACAAACTGGAGATTTCTCGTGGTTGAAACGGAAGAAAAGAAAAAAGTGATTGCAAAAGCTGCATTAAGGCAGGAGTGGATTGCAAAAGCCCCAGTTGTTTTAATTGTTTGCTCTGAGCCCGGAGCGCTTGTCCGAGAAGGCGGCGAGCGCGCAAAAAAGCTTTTCCAGATTCAGAATGTTGCTGCTGCAGTTGAAAACATGCTGCTTGCAGCGCATGACTTCCGAGTCGCGTCGTGCTGGGTAGGCGCTTTCACAGAGCCGCTGTTAAGGAAGGAGTTCCAGATTCACGATGATGCTGAAATACATGCGATAATACCTCTGGGATATTCAAACGAAAGGCCAAAAACGCCGTCAAGGCCTGCATTTTCAGAGGTAACTTTTTTTGAGAGGTGGGAAAATCAGGACCGAGTCGTTACAGCCCCGTCGCCTCTTGCAAGGTCAAAAACGCTTGGCGAGCATCTGGAAGAAAGGAAAAATAGCATTTCCAAGAAGATTAAATCCGCTGCCGGAAAATTAAGAAAAAAGAAATAACAAAAATCAGGGCGTGTTATAAATCGCCTCGTTGTTGCTTTTGCTGTTTTCGGTCACAGCGTTTTCGCTGTCAACAACCTCTTTCGTCTGCCCCGCATTGATTGAACTCGAGGCTGTGCACGCGCCTGTCGAGCCTGACTCGATGCCGTTTATCCTGCATGTGCCTATTGCATTCCCGTTCATGTTATCAACTACAGTTACAAGAAAGCTTCCTGCGCTACCGTCTCCGTTGTTTTGAACAGTTAGGGTATATGCATATACTGCTCCGTTGATTCCCTTTTCAACCCCAGCAGGCACCAGGTCAGGGATGCCTCCGGAACTTCCGGTTTGCACTACTGTTATCGGCAGCGCTCCGGGCACAGCGGGCTCGTAGAACTTAAACGTAAGTCCCCATCCCCTGAAGAACATCAGGAAGAGCATGACCAGCATTCCAACAATTATAGCATATTGCATCATCGTGGACTTCTGTTTCTCTGTCATTCTCATCGTTACCTCCCTCTTATCTCTTTAAGTAAAATCTGTATTTAAACTTATTGAACTACTAGTGACGACGAACTGATAAGACTGCGACGACGAGGGGTATCTCCATTGACTGTATGAAGCAAAAATATCTTGCTGGGAGAAAAACCCCTGTGCACAATCAGGAGAGACCGAGCCGAAACCTTGTTTCGGCGTGGCACAGCCGAATCCGCTGATTCGGCTAGTGTTCCCCCAGTAGTCATCGTATTTCAAAAATCAAAACACGGCTATGTTGTTGTCTTCGTCGCTTTCAGCGACATCAAAATCGCTGTCAACAATCAGTCTTATTCTTGCTGATGAAGCATCTGCTAAAGCTATGCACGAATCCGCTGCGCCTGCTGCAATGCTGTTCAGCCTGCACGATGTTATTATACTTCCGTCTGCACTAACCAAAGTTGTCTTGAAAGGTCCTGCGTCCGCTACCCCTGTGTTTTTAACTGACAGCGTGTACCTGTGGTGCGTTCCTGTGCTGTCCATGAAAATATCATCAGAATAGCCTAGGGGTATCAAATCCGGGGTCCCTATTTCTGTTACCGGCAGCGCTCCCGGATCAGATGGCGCGAAGAACTTTGCAGTCAGCCCCCATCCCCTGAAGAACATCAGGAAGAGCATGACCAGCATGCCTGTGACTATGGCATAGCGCATCATAGACGATTGCTTTTGTTCAGGCATTCCCATATTATATTATCATTTGCACCTAGGAAAAATATGTATTTAAACTTATTGAGGTGCTGATGGCGACGAACTGATAAGACTGCGACGACTATGACGACGAGAGATATGTCTATTGATTGTGGGCAATCAAGGCTATCTTGTTGGAAAAGCAAACATGACGCTCAGCAAAAGCAAAATACATGGAGATTCCCCTCGTCGTCAGTCGTATTTCAAAAAATCAAAACAAAATCACGTTATTATCTTCGTTGCTTTCAGCAACATCCGCGCTGCTGTCAACAACCAATCTGACTTGGGCAGATTGGACATCTGCCACAGACAAGCACGAGTCTGTGGCTCCCGCCGCAATGCCGTTTATCCAGCAGCTTGTTATGGCGTTTCCGTCTGCACTAACCAAAGTTGTCTTGAAAGGTCCTGCGTCCGCTACCCCTGTGTTTTTAACTAACAGCGCATATTGATAATGTATTCCTGCGCTGTCTGTAAAAACATCATAAGAATAACCTGCAGGCACCAGGTCAGGGCCCGATGCTATGGAAAAGCCAGTTAGTCCGCTGCTTCCCAAAAAAATTATCATTGCCGCAAAAAGAACGATAGCTGCTGCAACCCTTATATCAAATTTTACCTTTGCCATTATTATGAACTTAGTGAGCATTAGTATTTAAATATATCTCTGCGTAAGCGTAACTTACATTTTAAAATGCGAATCATGTTATATTTTCATGGTTGTTGAATACCTGATAAAGCCCCGCTGGGTAATTGAAAATCCTGCTTTTGCGTTTGTCCTTGGCATATGCTTTGCGTTCATAGGCACTTCGATAGGATGGTTTATATTTCCGGAGACTGCATCGCTTGCCGGGCTTTTGTTTATTACAATTGCCGCGACGCCTTTTCTTGAAAAAGTCATCAATACTGTCGATGCCGAAACATTCTGGGCAAGGAACGGAAAAATTGCTGCGATATACGGGCTTTTTTTTCTTGGTGTTGTTGCGTGCTATGCCATCTGGTATTTTATACTTCCTCCGCAGGCAATCACATTGTTTTTTGACAAGCAGATAGCAATCCTGCAAACGCCTGTCTCAAGCATAATTGGCTTTTTCAGCCGCGCAGATTTCAATCTGATATCAGTAATTTCGAATAACCTGAGGCTCGTGGTATTTGCAATTGTGCTGTCTTTCATTTACGGAGTTGGCGCAACAATCCTGATAACGTGGAACGCCTCTGTATTGGGAATTTTTCTCGCGAGTTTAGGAAAATTCACAACAATGCTGTCTTTTGCGCCCCACGCAAGCCTTGAGTTTACTGCATACTTTTTTGCGGCAATTGCCGGCGGCCTGCTGTCTGTCGCGGTAAATGAGGATAAAACAAAATTCAGGTCTGACAGGTTTTACCGGATTATTAATGACGCATCAATGCTGTTCATACTTTCCGTCCTGATAATAGTTGCGGCAGGCTTCATTGAAGTTTATGCATTCATGGCTTAACACTACGAATTCTACGACGACTAGGGAAAATGTCATTGATTATGAGATGCAAAAGCTATCTTGGGCGGAAGGCAGAAATATCTTGCTGAGGGAGAAACCCTAACACAATCATGAGAGATTCCCTTAGTAGTCGTCGTCAGCCATGGAAATCAGAACGTTGCGCGGTTATCAGCTTCGTTGCTTTCCTTAACCAGGCCTGTGCTGTCAACTGTAACTGCAATCATTTTTGGCGCTACCGAGCTTTTGACCGTGCAGAAATCCGTCATTCCAGGGTCAAGATACCAGATTATGCATGTTCCTATGAACTCGCTGAAACTGTATAATGACTCTACTGATGACAATGATGCTGTAAACTGCCCTGTTGTCAGCCCGCCCGTGTTTTTCACATTTGCTGTATAAATATATTCGCCATTTTTGCCTTCAACAGAGACGCCTGTTGGCACGAGATTCGGGAGGTTTGACTTCATCTGCGTCGTGTCAGCTGCGTGGAAACGCGCAGTGTAACCAAGCGACCTTCCGAAAAATATGAGAATTATAAATATCGTTACTACAACCACGATGGCAATTGCTGTGTTGTGATTGGATTTTTCATTTTTGGCCATTGCATCATATTTGCAATTCGAACTTTAAAAAATGTTTGACTAGAAATCAGACATTGAAATCCGCAATGTTGTTTGATATGTCGCAGTCAGCCCCGTGATATCCGCCGTACAATACAACAACGTGAATGCTGGACAGATTATTAAAACTGTGAGTTGTGCAAGAACTTGTTGCGCCTGCTTTAATTCCGCCATTTATTTCGCAATAAGAGTTGAGTTCTGAGTAAACGCCTTCTGAAATCCCATATACTCTTGCAGATATGCTAGCTCCTCCGTCAGAAGTCCCTTTGTTTTTTACAAATATTTTATAATAATAAGAATAATGGTCAGTGTAATTATATGTTTTTTCAGCGTTTATCGGGGTAATATCAACGCTCGGGCAGTCACAATCATAATTATCTATTGCGTTATCAATGTCATTATCAACTGTATCACTGCATAGGTTTTCCACGCAGGAATTGGCGAGTTGCGTAACACAGCTGCCGCCCAGCTGCATTGTGCATGAATAAGAAATTCCGCCCCCAATGCTTCCCTGCGGGCATTGTACAAATGCGCAGAATAACCCGTAGCACTCTGCATCTGCGCAGTCTGTAAGTCCGTCAGCATCATTATCAATTTTATCCGCGCAATTGGTTTCTTTGCACGGAATCACATTCGACTGGCAAATTCTGTTTTTGCATCTGGAATCCCCTCCGCCTGTGCTGCCAGGCATACATGCAATACTCGGACCGCAAATCACGCTATTGCAGTCAGGATCTGCGCAATCTGTTAACTTATCAAAGTCATTATCCACTTTATCGCTGCATGCGGCGTTTGTATTTTCAGGCACTGGTTTTACAGTCGGCGGCTGCCCGCCGAGCTTTAATCCTGTGCCTGATGTTCCCGTATTGCTTCCACCAGATAATACTGGTTTCCCTGAAGTTGCTGTTTGCTTTATTGCGCCTGCAAAGAAGTTTGAAGTATTTCCTGATGTTCCGGCAATTGCCAGAACAATTATAACAATAATCCCGATAAACAGCGCCAGTTTAACGCCAAGTAACCTGCCTTTCTTTTTCCTTCTCGTCTTTCTGGCCATTGAATCATATTTGCGATTCGGACTTTAAAAATTGTTTGATGACGGACGACGACGAGGGGAAAATGTTCTTGATTGGATAGCGCATAACTATCTTGAGCTGGACTTTGGCAGCCTCCAACCCTAAGAGATTCCCCTAGTTCGTCGTCGTTTCACAAAATTTATATGACTTTCTGGATTGATATGCTCATGGGCAAACGTGATTCCAATCATATGATCCTTAACGCAGCAGATATACAATTTAGATTTTATGGGGTGCCAACTGAACCGCTGGATGAAAAAATAGAAAGGTTTGCCAGCATGCTGCGAAAGCGGTCCTTCAGTGTCATGGTTGGCGAGACTAAAACCCGCGGAGAGGATTATCAGCACGGAGAATTGCGAGCAAAAAAAGACGATATCAGTTACGAACTTACGTTTGAACGCAGGGTTGATACGCGCTGTATTTATTATGTGGCATTAAGATACGGCATGGCTACTAGCACGCGCGGTTTATCTGTTGATACGCGCGTAGGAATGACGGTAGAACCATTGTATAGATTAGCAGATTTAAGCAAAATTGAAAAGACGCTGGAAAACGCTTTCTCGAATAAAAAATAGAAAAGCGGGACTTGCGCCCCGCAGAACCCACGCTATGCCCTTTTCGGGCATATAGACAACTTTGGAGGTGCTTGTGGGAGATATTCTCTCACTCTGCATTTGCAGCAGATTATTGCCTCGCGCGTTATAGTATGCAAAACAAAAAAGAAAAATAAGGGCAGGTTTTTCGCCTGCCCCACTCCGGTTTGTTTTAAGTGGTGCTACCTCCTCAAGTACTACACCATTTCAATGCCAAGATCTCTGTTGAACTCCATTGCCCTTTCAGATGGCCTTGCATAGTCCATTTTTCCCAGTACGTACGGGGATTTAACTCCGGTAATGATTGTCATTACTCGCAGTTTGCCCTGGAACTTCGGGTCAATTCTTGCGCCCCAGATAACATTTGCGTCCTGGTCAAGTCCGCCAGTTACCAGCTCGCCGACTTTCTCAGCTTCGTCCAGTGTCATATCCGGTCCGCCGGTTATGTGGATTAAAGCTCCAGTCGCGCCGTCGTACTTAACGTCGAGCAACGGGTTTGACAAAGCTCTGTTAACTGCCTCTTCGACTTTGTTTTCAGTGTCGCTTTCGCCTATTCCAATAACCGAAACTCCGCCTTTTTCCATAATTGCCTTTACATCTGCGTAGTCCAAGTTTATCAATGACGGAACTGCAATTATCTCAACAATTCCCTTAATCATTGTTGCAATTAATTCGTTTGCTACAGCAAATGCCTGTTGTATAGGCAAATTGCCCGCAATGTCTGCAAGTCTGTTGTTGTCTATTACTATTACAGTGTCAGAGACATTTCTCAGCTGCTTCAAGCCGAACTCTGCCTTGTCAATTCTTGCTTTTTCAATGTTGAAAGGCATTGTTACAACACCAATTACTATGCAGCCCATATCTTTTGCTAATTGAGCTACTACTGGTGCTGAACCTGTTCCAGTTCCTCCGCCGAGCCCTGCGCATACAAAAACCATGTCTCCGCCCTTGATAGCTTCCTTGATTTCTGTTACAGACTCTTTTGCTGCTTCGTGGCCTTTCTCAGGATAACCGCCACAGCCCAAACCCCGTGTGAGGTCCCGGCCGATGAGAATTTTCTTGTCGGCTTCCCTGTTGTCCAAGTGCAGTTTATCAGTGTTTAATCCGATAATCTCTGCGCCTTTGACTCCCTTCTTGTATAGCCAGTCCGTGGCGTTGATACCTGCGCCACCGCAGCCTACTACTTTTATATTGGCGTGTCCCACTACGAAATCGTCTTCTGCTTTGCCAGCAGACTGTTTCAATGCGTCTTGCACAATAAATTCCATTTTGCCTGCTTGGCTGTCGTGAGTCTAAAGTTTAAATAGCATGAACTTGTGTTAAACTATCAACTACTCCCAGCCAACCTCCATCTGTTCCAAATTTTAATTGGATGTTTCATATTACGAAACAGCAAGTATATAAATAATTAT
>JAZDME010000069.1:0-2739 GCA_043801255.1 archaeon | reverse complement strand
GCTATAAACAAGCATGAAACAAGCCGAAATGATAGAGATTCCAAAGGTGGAATACGAAAAGCTCAAGGAACTTGCTGAATTAGAGGAGATAGATGTGGAACTTTTCGGAAAAGTAGTCAGGGCATTAAAGAATTTCAAAGAAGGCAAATTCAAAGAGTGGAACTAAGTGTTTTCTCTATCTTGTCTTTATATTTGTCTAAAGCCAGTTTTATCATATTTATGGTAAGCTGCTGCGTTTTCTTATCGCTCAAAGCCACTATAAGCACAGCTTTGAGGTTTTCATAAACCAGATAGTATAATCTTTTTCCGTTCAGATGCTTTTCCCGAAACCACTCATATCCAAGCGGTTTTCCAGCATAGGGATTTTCTTTGAGCTGTTCCCTCGCCTTGATTATGCGTTCCTGCTCAGCTTTGTCCAATTTGTTAAAATCCCGCTCGAATTCTTGTTCGATAAAAATTTTATACATTACAACAACTCTGGCGATTTGATTTAAAAGAGTTTGTTTGATAATCTATTCCACAAAATCCTGCCATTCAAGCCACGCAGATGCTACGCCCAAATACATGACGATTCCCCCAGTAGTCGTCGTCAGAATTAAATCTCAATCTTAACAGGCTTTGGCCTCTTGATTGTTATCGGCAAAACTCCTGAGCTGAACTCAGTTTCTGCGATTATAGATGTGTCGTAAAGCTCTTTAGGCCTTTTCATCAGCAAAGGTGCGCCCATTGCCAGCTGTAGCGCTCTGGCGCCTATGATTCTCGCAGTCTCGTATTTAGTAAACTTGTCCATATCTTACCAATATACTAAAGGAAACAAGTAATTCCTATTTTAAATGTTTCCTTAGCTTCTTTCCGAGCTCAACAGCATGGTCATACAGTCCCATGATTTCAGCTTCGGTAAACGTGCCTATTCCGCCTTTCTGCATTGCTGACACTGTTTCGTTCTCAAGCGTTGCTATTGACAGCCTTGCGTCGAATGCGTCTTCCTCGCGCTTTGTCATATCAACAAATATTGTGCCGTTCATCTTTGCAAATGTTGTCAGCACAGGTAACTGACGCAGGGGCAGTTTTTCCTTTGTAAGCTCCTTGTATTTGACTAACTCTTCTTTTTCATCATACTTTGGTATGAATGCGGATTTCAACGCCGCGATAGCGCCAATTGCAGCAGCGTCAAACAAGTTGCCGTTGTCATTGACAGGGTATATGTCAATAAACACAGTCCATACTTTTTCCTTGGGTATTATGCACAATTTGCCGAAGTCAATAGCACCTGACTCGCGGATTCCTCTGTCAACAACTCTTGCCAGCTCGATTGCGTCTGGCTTTGGCGGGCCTGATTCAAATTCAGGGTTTGCCAGCGGAGCGAGCTCCGCGTTTACCATCAATGTGCCTTCGTCAGGCGAGTCCGGATATGGCTTACTAACATCCATTTTTACGCCGATAAGAACTTCGGTCTCCCCAAGCTTAACCCGGGCAGAGCCGCAGGCTCTTGCTATTGCGCCTGTCTCAATGCTTAAATTTCTATAATCAAATGGTCCTCTGCCATCTTCTCGCGCGCCCTTCTGCAAAAGCGCTGATAAATATGGCTTAATTTGCTGTTCCATTTTCCACCTCACCCTCTGCTTCGAGATTTTTTTCGCTCTCGTATTTTTCCCGCAGGGCAGCCTTCTGTATTTCGTAAATCTCCTTGCAGGCTTTTATGTTCATTTCAATAAGCTTTTTTATTTCAGACTTGTCAAGTTCGCCGTCCATCTGCAGCAACGTTATCTCCGAGGTGCGCGGCATCATTGCCAGCGGCATGTCCGCTTCACCGTAATTGTCCTCAAGTTCAAACATGTCCAAAACCAGATGCCCGTCTGCTTTTCCGGATGCAACTGCAGTGACCATGTCGCGCATGTCAATTCCTGCATCTGCAAGCGCTACGGATGCAGCGCATATCGCTGCGCACCTTGTTCCAGCATTTGCGTTTGTAACATCCATGTAAACATCTATTTTTGTTCTAGGGTATCTTTCCAGGAATATTGCCGGTGACAGGCAGTCCTTAATTACTTTTGAAATTTCAACTGAACGCCTGCTTGGTCCCGGACGTGCACGTTCCGGAGTCGAGAACGAAACCATTGTGTAGACGCAGTTCAGGTACGCGCGGTCAGCTTCAGACAGGTGCTTCGGTAAGCACTCACGAGGCCCGTAAACAGCACACATTATTTTTGTTTCGCCCTGCTCAATCAAAGCAGAGCCGTCTGCATTAGGAATAATTCCAGCTTTTATCTTAATCGGCCTTAGCTCGTCAAGTTTGCGCCCGTCAAGTCTTTTTCCGTTAACAATTAATTTTTCAGGTTTTCCTACAGTTCCACCCATTTTACTTGCCCCCCGAAGCCATCATCTGCTTGACCTTTTCAGTCAAACCTGACTTATGGCTTTCCTTTTCAATTAATTTGATTGCTTTTGCAACAAGAGCGGTTTTTTCAGGCAGCCCTTTAATCCATACCAGTCCGTTCTGCCCGACGACGATGTCGCAGGCTGAGCCGTCCTTCAGCAGATTAATCATTGAGCCAGCCTTTCCGATTATTCTCGGTATTTTTGTAGGGCTTACAATTATTATGTTTCCCGGACTCAACTTGCGGTAAGGTCTGTATTTTGTAGTTAATTTGACGTATTTGCTTTCGGAAATTGAAATTATCTCTGCAAGCATATAGTCATTGTAGTCAAAATAGTGAGCCATGTCAGTTTTTGCCAAGT
>JAZDME010000004.1:0-13557 GCA_043801255.1 archaeon | reverse complement strand
ATTGCGATGTGGCCCGCAAAATCGTTGAGGAGGGATGACGTGCCGACTATAATGTTGGGGCGGTTCTGTCCGTTAGTAAGCGTGGCTATCTTCAGGGCCGGTGCGAACGCGTTCCCGTTGACACCGAGGTCGTAGTTCCAGGTAAGGTTAGCCAGCGCAGTAAGAGTAGTTCCGTCCCACCTGACGATTCTCATAGTGTTGTTGATTGTCTGTCCGTTGCCGGCGCCAGTCTGGTTGTTGCCGCCAGTGATCACGATTTCCTTGTTGGCAGGGTTATTATCGACGTCCCCTATGTCCACCGCATACGCCCTGCATTCCTGTCCGGCGACCAGCTGCCAGTATGCGGTACCTTCCACCTGCAGCTGCCCGTTGGTGATGTTGAAAATGCGCACGAAACAATTAGTATTTGCCCAGTCACTCGCAACTCCAGAGCTTATCCAGTGGCCGACGGCAACTATTTCCTGCGTGCCGTCGCCGTCGACGTCAGCGGTCTTGGTACCGCCGAAATAGTTGACAAAGTTGTTTGTGTAGCCATCTGTATAGTTAGCGAGAGGCACAAGCATAGTTGTGTTCGCATTAACTTCCGGTGTTCCGTTCCCGCTCACACCACTGCTCGCTCCAGCAGTAATCGTGCAGGCAGAACCTCCTACTGTAATGCTTGTGACATTAACATCTGTTGTTAATGTTGTTCCGTCTCTGGTGAAGTTGAATTGTGCTGTGATATTAGTTCCATCAGTAACCTGAACCTTATTTCCAGCTGTAGGATATGTTATGTTAAGGACATAAGCATGTGCCTTTACTGTAACAGTCTGCGTGCTTGAATAGACGCTTGTTGAAGAATTGTACAGCTTGCATCTTACGTTGTAAACATCTGCAGTATTTCCTGTGATAGTCTCGCTGTATTGCTGTGCGTTCTGGACATTTACTTCAGGATTAGTTATAAGTGTAAGGTTTGCTGAGCCAGTTTTTGGAATTGAAGTCCAGCCAAATGTAGATGAGTTATATTCATATGAAATATTTATGTTGCTGCCCCCGCCAGTGCTCGGGGTGCAGCTCATTGTGAAAGTGTTTGCAGTATCAAAGTATATGTTCGGGTCAGTAGCAGGAGTATCCAGCGTTACAGACGAAATAGATGATGATTTGTATTCAACTGCGTTTACTTCGGTGTCAGAAGCGTTTGCACTACTATATGCAGTGGCATTTCCATTTACAACAAGCGTCTGCAATCCCGAAAGTCCGCCAGGGACTGTGCAGGAGACGTTCCACAAACTCGATGATGTGTCGTAGACTGGGTTGGCTGCTCCGCCGGGTTCGTCAAAGTTTGTATAAGTCTGGTTGAATATTCGTATTCCGGATATGACCTGCGTGCCCGCACCCCAGAATACGCCTGAATTCGGATTCCACGCATCTATCACAATGATTTCCATTGTGTCGGGATTGCCGTCAATATCTGCGGCTTCGATGTCCCACGGGGCTGAGCCGCGCCCCGGAACTTCCTGCCAGATGCTGATGTTCTGCATCACACGAGTTCCGTTCCACTGGTCAATGAACATATAATTTGTTACATCATTGTTGGCTGCCACAGAAGTGGCTGTACAGCCCTCGCCGTAGATTATTTCTTTATAGGGGTCGGTGTCAATGTTTGCAATTTCGAGAACAGAGTTCTTGTACTGCGGGGAGTCAGGCTTCCAGTATTCGCAGCCACCAGCCGGCAGGAAAGGGTCTGCGGTGTACTCCAGTGTAAGGTTGTTCCCGCTGGCAGTCACGTTGAACACCCAAACGCGGGCTGAATAGTTCGTCCCTGCAACAATGTCAAATGTCCAGTCCCAGCCTTCCGCTATAATCTCATCAGTGTTGTCGTTATCAACATCGCCTATCTGAAGCCGCTTTAAATGCGACTGCGGGGTTGCAGGACTTATCAAACCCAGCACAGTATAATTTACGTCGGGGGTTGCATTGCAGCCGCCCGCGTTAGTGCACTGGTAAACAAGAATCCAGCCATCATCACCGCTGTCAAACCCGTTGACCACGATTTCTGTATTATCGTCGTTGTCAATGTCTCCGGTTTCGAGCCCGAAAGAGAGCGAAGATGTTCTGTAAGCGCTAAAATTCCGCACAAACGTCGGGCTTGCACAGCTTCCGCTGCAGTTGAAAAATTCGAAGGTGGGTCTTGATCCGGTACTGGCGGCACCAGCAGTGGTTATGATAATTTCCGGGCTGTTTGTGCCGTCTGTGATGTTGGCAATAGCCACAGCTTTTGAATCTGAACTGACTGCCAGAGGTCTGGCCCTCCACTGCCCTGTGTATTCGGTTGTCATTATAGTATTGTTATATTCCGTGATTATCATGCTTGTATTTACCATGCTGGCTGTCGTCCCAGAGCCAATCCATTTATACCCGCCGGTTGCAACTATTTCCTGCTCGCCGTCAAGGTCAACATCGCCAACTGCAACGCTTGAAAGCCTGCATCCTATCCCCGCATCTATCTGCCAGACTGAAACATTTTCGGAAACTATCTGCCCGTTTGTGACATTAAGTACCTGCATGAGGCAGTACATGCTGTCAAATACATTGTCAGCGCCGTTGAGCCACGAGCCTACAACAACTATTTCTTTTTGCCCGTCGCCGTCAACATCAGCCGCAGCCGCGTCATAATAATTCACGCGGCTGTTTGTGTAGCCGAAAGAATAGTTTGCCATCAGGTTGAGATTTGTAGTTGTCTCAGGCACGCTTTCGGGCGTGCCGCCGCCAGCAGTAATCGTGCAAGCAGCCCCCCCAACAGTAACAGATGTGACATTAACTCCAGTGATTAATGTAGTTCCGTCTCTGGTGAAGTTGAAATTAATAGTAATGTTATCCCCAGCGCTGACTTGGGCTTTGTTTCCTGTTGTTGGGTATGTGATGTTAAGGATATAGGTATGCGGGTTGATTGTTACTTGCTTTGTTGTGCTGTTAAAGGAAGTTGTGCTGTTGTAAGCGCGGCAGCGGACGTTGTAAGTGTTTGCAGTCTTGCCTGTTACAGTTTCATTAACCTGAGTGTTGTTTGCAACATTGGCTTCGGGATTTGTTGTGACGGAAAGATTAACTGAGCTGGATACCGGAATTGCAGTCCACCCGAATGTTGAAGAATTATATTCATAAGAGATGTTAATTCCAGTTGGCGCCCCGTTAGTCGTGGCATTGCAAGCCATGTTGAAATCGCTGTCAATATATGCATTGACATCAGATGATGGCTGCGCCATTACAACTGAATAAACCACAGGCCCGCTTACAGTAACCGCCTGCACAGTTGAGTTTACAGAAGTTGATGAGTTGTACACGCGGCACCGGACATTATAATTTCCTGCAGTGTTTGCAGCGATTGTTGCAGTGTACAAAGTACGGTTGTGGACATTGACTTCAGGATTGCCATTTCCTGTGACTATTGTCAGGTTTACAGAGCCTGATGTTTCAACAGCCTTCCAGCCGAAAGCTGATGAATTGTATTCATAAGTCATGTTAATCCCGACAGCTGCATCCCCTGTAATCGGTGTGCAGTTGATTGCAAATGTGCTGCCGACAAATGCACCCGGGTTTGAATTCGGAGCAGACATATTTACAGAAAACAGCTTATTTGTGCCGAAAGTGTCTGTCGCCTGATAGAAACTTCCTGAGCTTCCGTTTGCGGGCTTTTTTGTGGCTGCGGAGCCAGTTGTGCCATTCCTTCCTCCGACAACAGTATAAGTCATGCTTGTATTTACAAGTGTGCCGTAAAGAACTACAATACGTCCGCCACCACCGCCGCCGCCAGCGTTGTCATCTGCATCTACGCCAGGAGTGTTTCCGCCCCTTCCGCCCTGGGCGTTAAGGTCCGAATGAATAAGATTCATATTATAAGCTCTGAGAATAATATGCCCGCCTGAGCCTCCGCCGCCAGCGCCATTGTCGCCTGTTCCTGATGCGACGCTTCCGCCATCTCCGCCGGTTACATTAATTGCGCCGGCAATTGTTATGGAGCCTGAGCCAGCGTCAACTTTAAAGCCGGCTCCGCCCGGGCCTCCATTCCCAAATTGACCTGCATCGCCGTTACCACCGCCTCCGCCTGAACCCGCCAATAAAACGGCGCTGTTTGAAGTGCCGTAAGCTGTTCCGCCTGCGCCCTGCAATGCTGCTGCTAATTCCGCAGAGCCGTTTCCGCCTGCTCCGCCGAAAGCGCCACCTCCTCCACCAGCTGCGTTAGTTCCAGCAGAACGCTTTCCACCGCCTCCGCCTCCGCCGTTTGGAGATGCAGACGCAGAGCCTGCAGCCCAAGTATCTCCGCGCATTCCCTGTGTTCCTGTGCCAGCTGTTCCTGCGCTGCCTGAGCCGTTAAGCGCGCCCCGGGCAGTTCCGTTTATCAATCCGCCTGATTCAACAGTAAAGTTTCCGTTCGGGCTGAGAGTGATGTTAACATAACCTGTGCCAGCTGTTGTTCTCGGGCAGATTTGCAAAACTCCAGTGGATGTTACAAGAATGTTTGAATAATTTGTGACTTCGCCGCAAAGAGTTACTGAATCGCCGTCAATTATCAGCGTTGAATTTGGAACTGCATAGTTCTTTGCATACTTTGTAACATTGCCAAATGTAAACTCAAGGGTGTGCACTCCCTGCGTCAGGACTTTGCTGACTTCATTTCCTGTTTCTGAGCATGTATAGTTTGAAATGAACGCTGAGCAATTCCCTGTCTGGCTGCAATCGGAGCCCTGCCATTCATAGCTTTGGGAATTTGCTCCGCACTTTAATTCAAGGAATTTCAAATCATAGCCTGACTCAGCATAGTTAGTCCATGTTGTCCCGTTTGTTGCAGTGACTTTCAAGTCCGCAGCTCCTGTTGTGTTAAAGAGGACAGTCCAGTTCCCGCCAACAGTCGGGTATGACTGCAGGTTTATGATTGTTAATGAAATCTCATAGGTTTGGTTACTTAAGTGAGGAACTGTCCACTCGACTCTGTCAAATAACCCGTTGCCGTCCGAGTCGATGGCATTGAAATCTGCTGGAACTCTGGCACCATCAACAATGTGATAAATGCTTATCTCGGCTTTTGTTTCAGCTTCGGGAATATCTGTATATGCAAGGATATTTGTATAATTTATCTCTGATGATACTGTTAATATTTTCTTTCCATTAACAAGGGCGGTTTCAGCGGCAGTTGGAGCAGGCGTTTCATAGACGACTTCAATTTTCTTTACAGGCGCCTTGAGAGCGATTTGTTTTTCTTTCTTCTCCTTCATTGCTGAAACTTCAGGCGTGGCAATCTCCTGCGCGGGTACGATGTCGTACGAGACTGTGCGGTTATCAAGAACTTCCCTTACTGTAATGTTTGCAGCGTAATCAGGCACGACTACTTGGTAATTTGCTGTGCTTGCAGACAACTCGATGCTCCTTGCCCATCTGACAGGCTGGTTTATCACAGCCTGCTGCTGGACTTCAGCGCCGAACACTGCTGCAGTAACATTTGTTATGTTCGCTATCGGAACAGTTATGTTTTCGGGCAGGGTTATGTTCTCAGGTAAAGTTATGTTTTCAGGTACAGTTATGTTTTCTATTGGCAGAACTTCAGGAGCAGGAATTACAGAGTATGTAATCTGGCTGATGCGCAGCTTTGCATCCGAGACTTCTACCCTCAGGACATAGGATGTCCTGTTCAGTTTCAGCGAACTCAAGTCACAGGTTTGCTCGCAGATGTCTGCAAAGCTTCTGGTTTCAGAAGAGGGAAGCTCCCCAAGGAGAGGGCTCAAGCTCTCATTTAGGGAAGCATTCCCTTCTGAAGATGAATTCTCTGAACCGCTGACAGCAAAGCCGCTTATCGGCGTTGCTACCTCGGGAACTACTGGAGCAATTTTGCTGCTGTTAAAAACAAGCATGCCATCAAGATAGACGTTGGCTGCGCCGGCTCCTTCGACGCTGCCTGAAAGCCTTAATGAATTTAATATGCCCGCGTGTTCGGGAATCCATTCATAGTCAACTGTCTCGGGAAATGTGATATTCACGCCCTGCGCGAATTCCTGCGGCGCGCTGACCGCAGCAAATCCTAAAAATGTGGGGGTGGTCTTGAGGGCTGCACCAACCAGTATAAGCGAGAAAACCACCGCTATTGAAACCAGAAGAATATCTTTTTCAATTACTTTTGTACGTTCCTTGCGCAGTTTGGCCTTGCACGCGTCAATGTACCTGTTGTAAAAATCAAACCACTGCGCTGTTGTTTTCCCGTTTATCTTTTTGTCAAGCTTTTTCCTGTAGCGGGAATAAATCGCAGCCCTTGCGCTCCTGCTCGGAAGGTTTCTTGCAAGGTCATAAGCATAATATGCAAGCAGCTTTCGCCTGTTCGCAATCAGCTTTTTTTTCTGGAGCTCACATTCAGCAATTCTCTCATTAAGCTCTCTAATTTTATCTCTAGCTAAGTGAGCCCTCTCCATTACTGATTATATATGTAAATATACTTATTAAATATTACTATTATAAGAAAAATACTTATTATTTATGTATATGAATCTGAGCGTAATTAACAATATGGAAATATATTAACGAGAAATCAGGACGACGACTACGACGAGGGATATGTTCATTGATTGGAGGAACATGAATGTTGCTGGCTGACGCGATGGCTATGTTCAGATACAAATCCCTTTCCCCTCGTCGCCGTAATAGTGGATACTGGACAACCGGGCGAAAGGCTTTTATATGATGGTACATAAATTTACCAAATGGTAAATAAAATTACCAAAACTGCAGAAACCGAAAACAGCCCCGTGCGCGCAAACAGGGTGAGCAAAGCGCATATCATACAGCAGTACATGGAGAACTACGGCGCAAGGTACGGCCTCAGGGAGCTCGCAGCCGCGCTCGGAAAGCCGCACCAGACTATAAAGCCTTATGTCGCGCGGCTGGTTTGCGAGAATGTCTTATTGAGGCAAAAAAGGGGAAAAAGGGCGGATTACGTGCTGAATATGCTGGAAAGCAGGGCATACGACTATCTTGTTCTTGCGGAGAAAGAAAGGCTTCTGGACAGGCTCAGCAGAGACACGCTTTTGAAAGTACTCGTTGGCAAGCTTTCCGGATTTTTCAGCGAAACCATATTTGTCATTTTTGGCTCATTTGCAAAAGGCACGAAAGCAGGCGATATAGACATGCTTGCCACAGGCAGGGAGCATTTCAAGCACGAAATAAAGAATTTTGAGCAGGTCTATAACAAGGAAGTGCACCTCATATATGCAAAAAACCTGAAGACGCTCGATATGCCGCTGATAAAGGAGGTTTATAAAAATCATCTTGTGCTTAACGGCACAGAATCAATTGTAAGATGGTTCGGTGAATTATATGGGCAAAATAAACTGGTGTAAGCGGAAAGATGGCGGAATCCGGCTCGTGGAGCCGAATACGAACCTGTGCGATGAGTATTACAGGAACTCCGAAGAGAGCCTGAAAGTGCTGAAGTCAATAGCACAAACACAGTCGAGAGTCTGGCTTGCCACAACAAAATATTACATTGAATATTTCGCAGTTTATTCGGTTTTTATGAAAATAGGCGTCAAATGCGAAATACATGACTGCACAATTGAACTGGCAAAATTTCTGGAAAATGAATCCGTTTTTGAAAATGGAATTGCTGCGGTTCTGGAAAATGATAAGGATTTGAGGATTGACAACCAGTATTATCTCAAAAACCGCCCCGTAAACATAGATTTTAACCAGCTTTCCGGTTTTCTGCTGGCGATAAGAAGAGCTTTGGACAATTTAAGCAGCGCGAAAATAGAAGACATAAGAAAGAAAATCGCCGCGATATGATGGCGTCCGCAAAGATGCGGCTTCGCTGCAGATGGAACAGGGCATGAGTTCAAAAACACTATAGCTGCCAAGGATTTTCTGGAAATAAAGTTCTGACGACGACTAACTACGGACGATGATGGGAAAGGTTATTGATTAGGGCTTCGGAAACTGCCCATCTTTGAGGACTTGCCTTTTAACAACCAATGGAGATTTCCCCCAGTTCGTCGTGATCGCAGGTTATAGCCGTTTTGGCGGATATAGACATAGATAGGGATGCGGATATTTATATAGGGATAACTTTATAAATAAAAGGCTTTACATCATATTTATGAGACTTAAAAAGGATGTAAGAGAGATGGCAGCTATGCTTGCTGGCATGCAAACTGCGGGGAGCATAGCCCGGGCGCTCAGCATCGGGAAAAAAACCGCAGTAAATTATGCCTGCAGGCTGCGCAAGCTCGGCCTGCTCGAAACCACAAGGGGAGCCGGCAAAAAACGCCTCTATAGGATTTATGCCATGAAGCAGCCCAGGAAAGGCATCGGTTTGTACGCGTTTATAAGCGGGCGCTCAAAAGTCAAAGTTGTGCCAAGGCAGGAGGTCTATATTTATGCTGAATTGGCAGCAGAGGGCGCATTGGTAAAAGCAATTGAAAGCAGGGATTTCAGGCTTATTCTGGCTGCACTCGGGCTTTTCAGCAAGGTAACCAATTGGCCGACGCTAAACCTGCTCGCGAAGAATGCCAAAGTGCAAAGGAGGGTTGGCGCGCTTTACGAGCTGGCTAAAAAAGTGATGCGTGTAAGGCACATAGACAGGAGGACGCTGAACAGCTTACGGAAGGGCAAAGACAGTGAGCGCCACATCATGCCTGGCCTGAAAAGCAAAGACTTTGGAAACCTGGAAAAGAGGTGGAAAGTTTATATTCCGTTTAATTCAAAAGACCTGGAGGAATACAGATGATAGATTTCGAAGCTCAAAAAGAGCTGTTCAAGCTCATAGGCACCGAGTTGAGAAAAAAGACAGAAGCGCTGGTTATCGGAGGTTCAGCAATGCTATTTTATGGCGCGAAAAGTGCAACTTATGATATTGATCTGGTTTTTATGGATAAAGAAACAATGGCCCAGCTCAAAAATGCTTTGCTAAAAATCGGATTTGCCGAAGACAAAGCTATCGAGATTTTCGGGCACTACAAGACTGCCAAAATCAGGCCCTCAATTTTTAAAGGCCATGGTACCAGATTTGACCTGTTCTATAAAGAGGTTATTTGTTTCAAAATGACAGACTCTATGCTCTCCAGGGTTCGGGAGGTTCACGAGTTCGGGAATCTTATCGTCAAAGTCATTGCGCCTGAGGATATTTTATTATTAAAATGTGCCACAGAAAGGGAAAAAGACCTGGTTGACGGCGCAGAACTCGCTAAGAAATTTAAACTGGATTGGAATTTAGTTATAGAGGAAAGCATCAGGCAGACTGAAGTTAACAAGCCAATTTTTCCGATATTTTTATTTGAATTTCTGCATAATTTACGGGATAAATTTGAGATTGCAATACCTGAAAAAATCTTAGATGGCTTGCAGAAGATAAGCGAGGATGCTATTGCAGATTTGCAAAAGGGATTAAAGACAAAATAACAATCAAAAGAACCATTTTCTTAATGACGGACGACTAGGAGAAAGGCATATTGATTAGGCAAGGGTTTCTGTTGCACATGCTTTGGCTTCTTCCGCCCAATGAGGATTTCCCCTAGTTCGTCGTAGTAATAGTGGACACTGGACAACCGGGCGCAAGGTTTATAAATAATCATGTGTATAAATACACATGGAAATATGGGTAAAAGAGCTGGAAAAGATAAACAGGAAGCTTGAGCCTGGCAGCAAGCTCAAGAATCCGGGCAACCTTGAGTTTGCAGCCGAACACGCTATACGAACTCAGGACTGGATGAAAAAACTAGCTTATCTGCTTAGGGCAATCGTTGTTGACCATGCCTTTGATGACGGGAACAAGAGAACCGGCGCATATCTTGTGACCTTGTTCTTTGATGAAAATAAAGTTGCATATGATGATGAAAAAGTAAAAAAATTGATAATAAAAATTGCATCCAAAAATGTGACAGATGTAAATAAAATAAGGAGAATGATACAAGATGAAACTATATGATGAGAAAAGATTTGCAGAGCATGCAGAATTATTTGAAGCCCTCGCAGAGTATGACAGGACTGGAAAGCTGCCCAAGCTGAACTACAAGAAAAGGATTGACATCACCATAGACGCAAAGCTGCTGAGGCAGCTGAAGGAATACTGCCGAAAGCACGGGCTGAAAATATCGCAGCTGGTTGAGAAGCACATGCGGGAAGAACTAACCATTGCTGCTTAACATTTCTGCGAAGCCAAGAAATAAAGAGATTCCCCCTAGTCCGTCGTAGTTTTAGCGGTAATAGTGGACACTGGACAACCGGGCGAAAAGTTTATATAGTTCACTAAATGTACAATGTTGTACATAAAATGAACAACTATCTGCTTGGCAAGGGGAGAGAGAGAATACTGGAATGCTTCTACAGAAACAGGGCTAAAGAGATGTATTTCAGCGAGATACTAAGGGCAACAGGATTAACCCAAAACACCACGCTGAAGCACCTGAAAAACCTTCAAAACAGCAACATCATATTGTCTACCAAAAAAATAGGCAACACATTTTACAGGATAAACTGCAAAAACCCGCTGGTCTATTCAATTTTTTCCTATTTTGATTATAAAAAATTTAACGGACTTCCGTTTGGAAGGAGAAATGCTGTCAGCGAATTTTTAGGCAGGCTGAAGACTGTGCCAATAATTGCTGTCATATTCGGCTCCACTGCCAAAGGAACGTTCGGGAAAGGGAGCGACATAGATATTCTGCTTGTTTTCAATAAAAAGGAGGCAAAGGACAGCAAACTAAGAGAAGAAATTGCGGCGGTAACCGGATTTAAGATTCAGGCACTTGTAATAGATTTCAGTTATTTCAGGGAACAGCTGCGAGGGGAAGAAGATAAAGTAGTAACTCATGCCATAAAAACAGGATTTCCGGTGGCAGGATTTGACAGGTTTTACAAAGAGGTGCTGGATGCGTAAGGAAATCTGGGAAGCCTGGCTTGAGAATGAAAACAAAAGGGAAATTGACTTTCAACACTACCTCAAATTAAGGAAAATAAAGATAGAAGCTGAAACGCAGATATTAGTTCAGGGGCATATCAGCAAGGCAGAGCATAATCTGAAATTCGTGAAATCTGCCATGGATTTAAAGGACTTCAACGACTGGGCAATTGTGAGTGCATATTACTCCATTTATCACGCTTCTCTTGCATTGTGTGCCTTGAAGGGATATTCTGCAAAGGATCATCTGGCAACGCTTCTGATACTTATCAGGGAATTCTACCAAAAAGAGCTGAATAAGGAAGAAATCGAAACTATCGGGAAAACAACCATTGAAAAAGAAGATGTGCTTTATTACATTGAAGCAAAATTCCAGAGGACAAAGGCGAGCTATTCAACGCAGAAAGCCTTTGGTGCGGATGAAGCCGAAAAATTAAAGATAAAGGCAATAGATTTCATAAACAAGGCAAAAGAAATAATCGCAGTTCATAGTCCACCTATTCGTTAGACTTTTTTTCATAAAAATCTATCATAAATCCAATTGCAATCAGCACTACGCCCGCAAACATTGCAATCAGGAATTTCATTGACAGCGCGTTTATCATTGCATCAACCATCGGCGCGGCCTGCGCAGCTGTTTCCGCAGGCATAAATTTTTTTAGCAGGAATTTTAGCAGGATATACGGAGTGCCTGTGATAAAAAGGCAGAATCCGAGCGACTTGAATTTTGACTGCCATGTTTCTGCTGCTGCAAAGAGAAGTGCACCAGATGCAAATGCGGCAACTAAAAAGTAAATCCATGCTTTCCCGTAAAACTCATTTGCTTTTTCTGTCAGCAGCAGCGAAGCTTTATCCTGTGCCGGGAGCGTCCTGAGGCACGTTATGAAACTGCAGTCAAACTTTTTGTAATAAACGCTGTCAAAAACAGCTTTTGCCATAAGTGCGGGAATTTTATCGGCGGTTGTTGCAGCAATGTCAGAGCATTTGATGGTAATATTATTTGTCATAGGCAATTCTGTCGTGCCGGGGCTGCTGCACATCTGCTTCATCCCATCATACTGGCTCTCCAGCTGAGTTTCATTGAGGGATATCTTTTCCTGCGCCATTGACTCGAATGCGGGCTCAATGATATTATAGCTGGTAAATTCTGCCAGCGAGTAAGACATCAGCGTAAGCGACAGGAAAGTCATGAATAACAAAACCCCGAATATCTTGCCTAATTTTCTCGCGGTTGATTTTTCTTCCATTTGTGTTTTTGATGACGACGAACTACGACGAGGGGAATCGTCTTGTATTTGGGCTTCGCAACACCGTAGCGCAGCTAGGTTTAGCCGAACATCTTCGGCTACATCGTTCTTGCTCGTTCCTGCCAACACGAGATAGCATTTCTTCTCTTAATCAATGGCCATTTCCCTAGCAGTCGTCAGTCGTGGTAATTATTTTATGAACTTGTTATACAAAAAGTTCTGCAGGTCTTTAATCTTAATTCGCTCCTGCTTCATCGAATCCCTGTCTCTTACTGTAACATCATCACCCTTCAGCGAGTCGTAATCAATGGTAATGCAGTATGGGCACCCGACCTCATCCATTCTCCTGTAACGTTTTCCGATGCTGCCAGGCTCGTCATAAACTGCATCAAAGCAGTTTTTTAATTGGTTGAAAACTTCTTCCGCTTTCTCGGGAATTCCGTCTTTCGACACAAGCGGGAAAACAGCGCAGAATACCGGAGCGATTTTTTTGTTTAATTTCAAAACAATTCTTTTCTCGCCTTCAACCTGCTCCTCGTGGTATGCCTGCTCAACCAAAGCGTAAACACTTCTGTCAACCCCCATCGACAGCTCAAAAACATGCGGAAGCACCCTCTCTGTTTCGTCCATTACGCTAAGGTCCTTGCTGCTGCCTTTTCCGTGCTGGGTCAAATCGTAATCTCCGCGGTAATTGCATGCGCAGACTTCTATCCACCCGAGGCTTGTGTTTACCTCGCAGTCCCATGTCTCTTTTGAATAAAATGCTCTTTCATCGCTGCCTACCTGCCGGAAACGAACCTCTTTCATTCCGCAGGCTTCGTAAAACTGCTGCAGCAATGCCAAGTAATAGGCAACGAATTTTTCTGAAATTACCTTTTTATTTATCGCTTCTTCGGCAGTTACATCGGAAACATCTTTCTTTCCCAGAATCAGCAGTTTCAGTTTATATTTCCTGATGTCTTCAAATTTCACAAAGTCTTTTTTCGGATTTATGAAAACTTCAATCTCTGCCTGCGTAAATTCCCGCGTCCTGATTAAGCCCTGCCGCGGGCTTATTTCATTCCTGAATGCTTTTCCGGCCTGCGCTACTCCTATTGGAAGTTTTATGCGCATGGTGCTGTAAAGCCTCGGGAAGTCAATGAAAATAGTCTGGCACGTTTCCGGACGCAATCCAATTTTTTCATCGTTCCTCGGTCCGGCTCCAAAAATAAACATCATGTTAAACTTCCTGGCATTTCCAAGATATGACTTGCAGCTTGTGCAGACAACCTTATTTTTTGCAATCAGCTCATCAAAGTTTTTTTCAGACAAACCTTCCGGTACCGGCTTGCCAGTAAACTCTTCAACAATCTTGTCAGCGCGGAAAATAGTCTTGCACTTTTTGCATTCAACAAGCGG
>JAZDME010000025.1:0-2378 GCA_043801255.1 archaeon | reverse complement strand
ACTCCTGATTTTTCAGAATCAACCATCTTCTGCACAACAACTGCCAGATAAGATTTCGAATGGTCAAATCCTTTTTTTTCTCTGTAATAAATCGCTCTAGAAGTAAAAAGTGACGCCATGCATGCTCTAGTCTTCTCAATTAACTCTTTCGCTCCGCGAACATTCAAAAAACTTTCCTGCTGTCCTGCAAAACTCGCATCAGCCAAATCTTCTGTCGTCGCTGAGCTCCTGACTGCAACAAACGGCTCGTTCCCGGATTCTTTCAAAAGCGCGAGCGCAGAATTCGTGCTCGCAAGTTTTTCCTTGTCAACACTCAAAATCTCATAAGCTTCTCTAATAGATTCTTCGAGATCAGCAGGCATTTCAGTTTCTTCAATCAATTTTCTAACTCTTTCAGAAGTCTGATTCAAAGAGGCTGTATCATTGACATCAAGTTTCGAAAGAATTGACTTTATTTTTAAATCAAGTCCTGTCTTTTTCAAAAAATAATTATAAGATTGCGCAGTTATTATAAAACCGGGCGGAATAGGCATTTTAATATTATACATTTCAGCCAAACTCGCGCCTTTCCCTCCGGCAATTGCTACATCTTTATTGCTCAATTCAGAAAACCATCTCACAAATTCTACCTCTTTTCCTTGCATAAACCAAAACAAGCCGAGTGAGTTAATAAAGTTTGCTCTTCACCATCACATATAACCCTATATTACCATACAAATTCTTAAACAATCTCCCATCTCGCCCCTGTCAAAACACAAGTGCCTTGCGGCGTTCCGCTTACATACTCGTACGCCCCAACATCCCAGCCAGAGCCTTGCGGACGTGTTATTTCATCATAGTCTTTAAATCCAGCGGAAATATCAGCGCCGTATTGTTGTAAAATATTCAAATCAGTTCCTTTGTCAATAGCATTAACTGCTGAGGACTTCAAATGAAAGTCGCCAGCACCAGGATTAACAAAATAACTACCAGCACTGCTCAAAGATAAAAATGCATTTCCAGACGTATTAGTCAGCAGATTATATGCATTCCCAAGACAAGAACTGCCGCTGGTGCAGACGATAATGTTGTTGAGCGCCGCCGCATTTGAAGTTGGGGCACCGCCATTAAACAGGGAGCTTAAATTGTAAAAAGTGTTTCCGTAAATATACACGCCATCATTTGGTTTGATACCGGGGTCATCGTTCCTAATTTCGAAGAACCCGTTAGGATTGTTGTACACCAGATTATTCCGGAACGTATAATTCTGAACGGCGCCAATTGACAAAGTCCAACCATTTAGATTATTATGGATTTTGTTCTTTTCAATCAGAATATTGGTAAGCAATCCGTCACTATTGTAGTGGTCTGTGGCAATTCCGTTCCAGTTGTTGTAGATGTCGTTTCCTCGAATCAGAATATTGTTTTGGAACCCGTGCATTACTATTCCGTAATTATCGCCGTCATAAATTTCGTTGTCCAAAATTTGGACATCTTCATGGCCAACATACAAATTATGACAATGAACCCTGGGTGTCCTAGAGCATTTGTGGCCGTTGGAATAGACTTTATTGCGGGCAATGAGAACGTGCGCTCCCCCGCCCAGCATTCCCTGCCCCATATTGTGGTGAATGATGTTGTCAGTTACTGTAAGGTAAGACGCGCCTGATTGGATTCCGACATCAAAATTTTCAATTTCCATATTCTGAATAGTAATGTGATCACAATACCCGTTAGCCGCATAATGTGCTGGGTCATTATCGTGGGCACTGTCACCTTCAATCCTAAATCCCATGATGCCAACGGTTTCAGACCCAATTAAATGAAGCCCGTCAAACACAAGCCCAATCATTGGCTGCCCATAATTATTAATGAAAAAAGTGTGTCCTGCGCTTGTGCCATTAATTATTGGTTTAGCCCCTGTTCCGTATGCCCCGAAATAAATTGGTTTTTCAATTGTTCCTGTTTTTCTAAGCCTGTTGCCTTGGTCATTTTGCAAAATATCGCCTCTTCGGAATAAAACTTTGTCTCCAGGATTAAGGAAACTTCCAGTTCTAATTATAAATTTGGAAGCCCACGGCCCACATGCAGTATTCCACCCATCATTAACATATTTGTTAACTTGCTCCTCAGCCGAACTTTGCGCCGCATAAACTATTGAATTTACAATCACCCCATTATCAACATTTGCGTTTTCTATCACAGAATTAATCACAATGGAGTTTGTTACTGTTGCATTATTGATTGTGTTGCCAGAACTTGGAATTAATTCTGGAATTTCTGCGCGAAGTTCATTGTTATAAGAAATTATTTGACTCGTATTACTTGCATTTAGAAATATAACTCCTTTAATTGTTTTTGAGTTAGAGTTAATATTAAATCCTGGATAATCATAGACT
>JAZDME010000022.1:0-5600 GCA_043801255.1 archaeon | reverse complement strand
CCTGATGAAATTTCTTGATGAAAGAGGAAAATTTGAAGTTGAAAAATTTAAACAAGTAGTGAAGAGATTTATTATCTCAATGGATTTGTTTGTCGACGGCGGCAGTTATCCTACTGTTAAGATTGCGCGAAATTCTAGAGATTTCAGGCCGCTTGGTTTAGGTTTTGCAAATCTTGGCGCATTGCTAATGAGCCTTGGTATTCCTTATGATTCTGATGCAGGAAGAGCTGTTGCCGGCTCGATAACTGCTATTATGAGCGGTGAGGCTTACAAAACTTCTGCAGAACTTGCTGCGCTTGTCGGGGCTTTTCCGGCTTTTGAGAAAAATAAAGAATCGATGATGAATGTAATGAATATGCATAAAGAAAGTGTGAGAAATATTAATGTTGAAAAAATGCCTGATGAATTGCGTTATTTAGTCAATGATGCTTGGGATTGCTGGGGAGAAGCAATTGAATTGGGAGAAAAATATGGATACAGAAATGCGCAGACGACTGTAATTGCGCCGACAGGAACGATTGCGTTTATGATGGACTGCGACACAACTGGCATAGAGCCTGATATTGCGCTTGTCAAATATAAAATACTTTCAGGAGGAGGAATGCTGAAGATTGTCAATAAAAGTGTTGGTGGTGCGCTAAAAAATTTAGGTTATAATGAAATGGAAATCAAAGACATTATTGAGCACATTGAAAAAAATGACATGATTGAAGATGCGCCGCATTTAAAAGAGGAGGATTTGCCTGTTTTTGATTGCGCTTTTAAGCCGGCAAAAGGAAGCAGGGCTATCCATTATAAAGGGCATGTTAAAATGATGGGCACAGTACAGCCTTTTTTATCTGGTGCAATCAGCAAGACAATCAATATGCCTGAAGAGTCAGCTGTTGAAGATATTGCAACTGCATATATATTTGCATGGGAACAGGGATTGAAAGCTGTTGCAATCTACCGAGAAAATAGCAAGAGAAGCCAGCCATTAAATACGAAAAAAACAGAGGGCGAGGTTGTAAAGAAAAAAGAAGAAAAAATCGTTGGTTTGAGAAAAAAGCTTCCGCAAACAAGAAGGTCTTTGACGCATAAATTTGAAATTGCAGGGCATGAAGGATATTTGACAGTCGGCTTATATGATGACGGGGCGCCTGGAGAAATTTTTGTTACGATGCATAAGCAGGGCTCAACCATTCGGGGATTGATTGATGCATGGGCAACTTCTGTTTCTATTAATATGCAGTATGGTGTTCCTGCTGAGGAACTTTTCAAAAGATACAGATATCAAAAATTTGAGCCTGCAGGTTTTGTTAAAAACGGCGATGGTGGGGAACTTGACGGAAATATCAATAAAATCAGAATGGCTTCGTCAATTGTTGATTATGTTGCGCAATTCATGATAAATAATTTTGGCGGAAGTGTGAAAAATTTGGATGTCCATATTGAAAATGCGGAATTGCAAAAAGAAGAACAGTTGTCGCTGCATGATTTTGGCAATGAGGGTTTAACTTGCCCTCTTTGCGGCGGGCCTGCGAAAAGAACAGGAAGTTGCTCAATAGTCTGCAGTAGCTGCAAGCAAACCACGAGGAATGGGTGCGGGGAGTAATGATTATATACTAAATATTTCTTAAATATGTAATGGAAAAAAGAGGATTTGCATTTATTTTTGTCTTAGCGTTTTTTGTAATTGGTTTTGTGAGGTGTGTGGACGCGGTGGCGATGACAACTGCGTCGAGAACTTCATGTGTTGCTCCGTGCGGGGTTTTCTTCGACGCGGTGAATACTACGACTCCAGATGTTTGGAATTCAGGTGTTGTGCAGCCACCAGCTACAATAACTGTAAAAAAGGCTACATCTCAGCCAATCAATATAGCAGGGATTTTTGTAACTCATGTCACAGAAGGAACTGCAGTAGGCACTGGCACATTAAGCTTTAAGAAAGCTACTAATACATTCACGTGGGCAGCACCAAGCGATAGTACAGGCCGCGAGTTTTCATGGCCTAAAGATTCATCTGACAATTGGATTGCTGCTGCTGAACTTGGCGTCATAAGCGCTGATGGAAAATCATTCATAGCAGTAAGAGGAATATTTGCACAACTTCCAGCAACTGACAAATCTGACACTATCGGTATTGCCGCAGATTTGGTTCCTGACTATGCGAGCTATAATTATGAATGGAATTTTGGCGATAATCCCAATGCAAAATGGGCGACAGACGGCAAAAGCAAGAATAAAGCAACAGGCTATGTAGCGGCGCATGTTTATGAAAATCCAGGAACCTATACTGTAGGTTTGAATGTAACAAAACCAGACGGAACAAAATATTATTATTCTCAAGATATAAATGTTCAACCAGCTTCAGGAGGAAACTGGAAAATTTATTATGTTTCTAGTTCTGACCCTGCAAGAAGTGATAGCAATCCAGGAACTTCTCCTTCTGCTCCTCTGGCAAGTTTTAGCACAGCGATGGGAAAAATAACAGGACAGAATACTACGATTTTGTTTAAGAGAGGAGATAGCTGGACAACAGGTACGACTGCAACAATTTCTGCAGTGGGTCCAGGTATAATTGGAGCATATTATAATTCTGATGGCAGTGATGATGCAACAAAAGCAAAGCCAATTATTCAGTTCTCAGGCTCGAACAGCCCATTGTTTTTTATTGGAGCAGGCGCCAATGATTGGCGCTTGATGGATTTAGATTTACGCGGCCCAAATATTTTTGGTTCAAAGACTTCTGCTTTTCGTATTGGTGGCGGCCCAAGCCCCACCAACCGTTTTCTCGCGTTGCACATCTCAGCGCAGTATTTCGGAGGGTTTGTTACTACACTTTGGGGCAATAACGATAATCAAGAAACTTTCATTGTTGATTCCAGCTTTACAAACAATGGCGGAATGTATTTGGCTGGTTATAATCTTGTCGTCTTGGGGCTAACCTGTCCTGGGCTAACAGATAGCGAGCATGTCTTACGCGTCTGGCATGCCAGGAAATCTTTGATTGCTCATAATATCTTGCTCGATCCAATGCCTACCAAACTTGCATTAAAGTTTCAGAATGCAGAAGATGTAGGTGCTTATGACAACCATCATTTTCCCCCTGTAGCAAAATACAATATCATTGCTGACAACAAATTACGGGGAACCGGCTACACAATGTCCTATGCCCCACAGGATGCTCAGAGCTTTGAAATACTTGAAGATGCAATTATTGAACGAAATGAGTTCCTTTTCGACAAGGGTGAAGTTCTGGGCGTCTTGATTAGTGCCAGCCATGTTACTGTAAGAAACAACATATTCAACATGAACGGTGAACCATGGAAAAATCCCCAGGCCATAAGAGTAGTTCTTGAGTACGAGTTAGGTATCCCGGCAGGCCTGCCATCGTCTGATATTCGAATTATTGGAAACACTGCGGGCCATGCAACAGCAGACACACAATCACACTTCTGCCACATCAGCAGCGATGTTACTAAAATATTGCTTAGAAACAATCTCGCTGTTTGGACTTATGGCAGCAGTAATGACTTTCAGGGTTTGGTAATCGCTGATACAGGATTTAATCTTGCAGAGCTTGATTCTGATTACAACCTGTGGTTTGCACCTATTGGATCTTTTGCTTGGCTAGGGTACACAAGTTATACTCTTGCGAATTGGAAAGCTCAAGGAAAAGATAACCATAGCATGATGGTTAATCCCTTGCTTGTTAACGTTACTACTGGCGATTTTCATCTCCAACTATCTTCTCCTGCTCGAGATAACGGCACAAATGTTCCCGTTTGGGAAGACTTTGAAGGCACCTCGCGTCCGCAAGGTTTGGGTTTTGATATTGGGGCTTACGAGTTCCAGCCTGAATTGCCGGAACCGACTGCGAATATTTACACTCCTCCAAACACGATGAAGATTGCGCCGTATACTGCTTTGTTTTCCGGAGCAGACTCAAATGCCAGCAACGGTGCTGAAATTATTAAGTGGAATTGGGATTTTGGAGACGCTAATTCTGCTGATTCAAGATATGACGAAGGAATGATAGTTGCGCATAGGTTTGATAATGCAGGAGCCTATACTGTGCGATTGAATGTGACAGATTCTTTAGGAGCTACGAGCAGTACGACGTTGCCGGTAAATGTTGTTGCGTTTAGCGGTGTGACTTATTACGTTTCTAATAGCACAGGCAATGATTCATGGGCTGGAACGCAAGCGCAACCCTTCAAGACTTTGCAGAAGGCATTTAGCGTCTCGACTAGCGCAGGTAATCCTATAAAAATTCTCCTCAAACGCGGAGATGCATGGAGTGTGACTCAGGATATTTATCCGCCAAAGCCGAGCATTGTTGCAGATTATGGTTCAGGAGCAAAGCCATTAGTTATATTTAGTGGGTCAATGGAATTCTTGATATCATGGTGGGGAAGTGATTACCAAAGTGCTGTTCGTTTGGAGAACTTGCATATTGTTTCGCAAACCGGACAACGGGCACACTTAGGACCTTCATTATCTGGTTCTGTGATTCGTAATTGTGATTTAGAGAAAATTGAGATTACTGAAGTCCAATCGGACATCTCCGGTTTAGTAATAGAAGACAACACTATTGCAGATTCATTGCGCCATTGTATTTATACGGCCCCAAATAACGATTTAATTATCAGAAGAAATAATTTTCGAAATTGCGGGCAACATATGTTTTTGGATCACGTGTTATATCTTCATGGACCTGACGAGTACGCGCCTTATTTTGAAACATTTTCAAAAAATTGGTTAATCCAGGACAACTATGCTGTTGCTGCGCCCGAGTCTGGCAATTTATACAACACATGCTGCAGCGTCAAAAATGTCGTATATAAAAATAATACTGCTATAGGGGTTGCGGGATCCTCGCCCGGATACCAGCTTGGAATGTCTTTTGTTGAAACCGACAATTTACACGTCCTGAACAATTTTGTAAAGTCAGTTAGTGCGGGAATTAATTTAGAGCATGATGACCGTAATGTAACTCTTGCCAATAACATTGTTGTTGGCGGCATAAACGTAGCAGATGGCATAGATGGTTTAGGAATTTATAATAATTTAATAAAAACAAATTCACTTGCGAACGGCATAAATATAGACAGTCCCTATCAAAACGTCAAGATTCATAACAACATTGTTGAAGGGAGCATAGCTTCGGGTGCGGGCATTACAACTTCAAACAATCTGCCCTACTCTTCCTCTTTATTTATTAATTCGAATCCGCAATTGCCACCAGACTTTAAATTAAATTCAACCTCTCCAGCAATCGACAACGGCACACCCGTCCCAGTCTTCGACGACTATGCTGGAAATCCTCGCCCTGATGCAATAAGTGGGAAGTGGGACATTGGCGCATACGAATTCGGAAGTGAGGGACAGCCGCCGCAAGGCACATGTAGGATAACAGGGGCGAGATGGGAGATTGTTTAATAAGGCGGACGGCAAAGTGAAAACCGAAAGATTTATTAATCTAATATTATGTATGGTATGGTATACAAATAACATAACCAAAGAATGGAAGAAAAAATATTCAAGAGAAAGATTGTCGAGGAAATATTAAAATATATTGAATCAAGGGAAATAATAGTAATTTATGGAGCAAGGCA
>JAZDME010000008.1:0-3360 GCA_043801255.1 archaeon | reverse complement strand
GATGAAGACAAGGAAAAAGTCAGAATCCACGAGCTTCTGCACGTGCCAAAGACATTCGGAGGCGGATTCCGGCATCACGCTTACGTCTGCAGGCAGAATGTTGATATTCTTTACAGGAAGCTGAATTCTATAAGAAATGTTTAAAAAAGCAAGCCTAACGCGGAAAACATGGCAATAGCCGCAGTACCCTCATTTTACGATGTGCCGATAAATGCGCTTGTCAAGATAGTTCTAAAGAAACCAATGCACCTAAATATAAATGATAATTGCTCTTTTTCAGGAGAATATCTTATCGCAGAAAAATACAAAGAGTCATTGACTATAGGCAGCGGCATAGTGAATATTCTAGGCCAGTACCTTGGCATACCAACAAATATTGGTTCAAAAAGCGGTTCTGAGGATGCCGTGCTCGTCAGCCCGTTTATGAATCGTGACTTTACAATAAGCGTGCATTTAGAGCACATAGATTCTTACGATAAAATTGGTTCTGTGGAAGATTTGCTAATTGACTTTAGAAAGCCCAAACAATAGATATAAGCGGCTCAAGTCGCTTTAATAGTGGCGACGCAGTGCGATTTATGCTCAAAAGCCTTTTAAATGCCCAGCTAAAGCTGATTTTATGACAAAATTGGGGTTTGTAAAAATCCCAGTTTTGGCCCGATTTTGGCATTCCGAAATTCGGGCAAACTAAATCGGGCGGGAAAAATGCCCGAATTTCGTTATATGTACCACAAACCGCAGCGCAAGCAGCATGAACGACGTAACAGGTCGGGACAGCAGACCGGATTCCAGCCTATGACCCGAGTTCGTTTACCCAGAGGCAAGGAAGTTTTAGGCATAGTTGAAACAAGATTGGGATTTGGAAAGTCCCGGGTAGTGTGCTCAGATGGCAAAGTCCGCATATGCAGAGTTCCGGGCAGCTTACGAAGGGAGTTGTGGGTAAGGCCTGACAACGTAGTTATAGTAGAGCCGTGGGAATATGAAGGCGATGCAAAGGGCGACATCATTTACATATACCGCGATAATCAGGCATCCTGGCTGAAGCAGAACGGCTATCTTAAAGCGCTCATAAAAGAAGAATTTTAGTGAAGCATGGTAAACTTAAAATTTGAAGACGAGATTCTAATTCCGAAAGTAAGGGTCGCAGTTTTGATAGGTGTTAAAGGAGCAGTCAAGCGAAAGATAGAGCTTCACGGGCACTGTAAATTGAAAATTGACCGCGAGGGTTTAGTAAAAATCACTGCCCATGACGCGTTAGAACTAATGGTATCAAAAAATGTTGTCGAAGCAATAGGAAGAGGGTTTAATCCCGAAATTGCGCAAAATCTTTTTAAAGAAGATAACGGCTACGAGTTACTAAACTTGTACGATTACGGTGCGAAAGATAAATATGACCTGAAAAGAATCCGGGGCGTCGTAATAGGCGCTGAAGGAAGCGCACGCAAAGTCATAGAGCAGATAACTCACACAAATATATCTGTTTACGGGAAGACTGTAGCGATTATAGGCCCGCACGCGACCCTGCAGAAAGCCCGTCAGGCAGTTGAAATGCTTTTGACTCGGGCGAGGCACGCAACGGTTTTCAGGTTCCTGGAGAAAAAAGGCAAAGCCGAACGAAGTTCGGCTAGTTTCACCAAGGTGAAAAATGGCTGAAGAAAAGAAAGTAACTGCTGAAGAGCTTGCAGGCGGATTGAGAGCTATTTCCGTAGCCGAATTCTTTGAAAAAAACAGGCACCTGTTAGGTTTTGATACTTTACCAAGAGCAATGCTTACTGCAGTTAAAGAAGCAGTTGATAATGCGTTAGATGCTTGCGAGGAATCAAAAAACCTGCCTGAAGTTTTTATACAGATTAACGAACTCGGGGCAACAAGATACAAGATAATTGTTGAGGACAACGGGCCGGGAATTGTAAAAGACAAGATCGGCCCCGTATTTGGCAAATTATTGTTCGGCTCCAAATTCGTTACATTCGGCGGAAAGCAGGGGCGGGGACAGCAGGGCATCGGCATCTCTGCAGCAATATTATACTCTCAACTTACTACGGGCAAGCCGGCAAGGATTATTTCGAAAACAAGGGCAAATCAGCCTGCCTGCGTTGTTGAATTAAAGATTGACATAAAGAAAAACGAGCCTGAAATCGTTACAGAAACAACAATTGACTGGAATAAGGAGCACGGGACTAGAGTCGAGTTAGAGTTGGAAGCAAAATACATGGAAAAGAAAGCTTCTGTTGTCGAATACATAATGGAAACTGCAATCGTTAATCCGCATGCAACAATCATTTTCATAGGCCCCGACGGGCAGAAGCGGGAATTCAAGCGCGTTACAGACAAGCTGCCGTACAAGCCCGAAACTGTAAAGCCGCACCCTCACGGAATTGAATTAGGCATTTTGCTGAGAATGCTGAAGGAAACCAAAACCCGCGCGTTAAGGTCTTTCCTTACAGAAGAGTTTGACCGCGTAGGCGCAGGAACCGCTGATGAAATTTTGAAGACAGCGGGCTTGGACCCTAAAATAGCCCCAAAATTCCTGACTGTTGAACAGGCAGATGCTCTGATAAAATCAATGCACGGAACAAAAGTAAGTGCGCCGTCTTCAGTTTCCCTATCTCCTATTGGCTCAGAGTTGTTAAAAAAAACTATCGAAGCAGAATATAATCTTGAATTTGCATATGCTGTAACAAGGCAGCCTGAGGTATACAGGGGCCATAGTTTCATTATAGAGGCTGCAGTAGGCTACGGCGGGGAATTAAACAAGGAAGAGCAGTTAAAATTATTCAGGTTTGCAAACCGAGTTCCGTTACTGTACCAGCAGGGAGCATGCGGTTTTACAAAAGCTGTCACGCAGGTTGACTGGAAAAGCTACGGGCTGAACCAGTCTGCAGGAAACCTGCCAACAGGGCCCGCAATCATATTATTGCATATAGCATCTGTCTGGGTGCCATTTACTTCGGAATCCAAAGACTCGCTGTATCCGTATCCTGAAATTGTAAAGGAAGCAAAACTTGCGCTGCAGGAATGCGGAAGGGAGATGCAGCTTTTCGTCGGCAAGAAATTCAAGCGCGACATGGCTGTAAAGAAAAAGGAAATGTTTACTCTTTACGGAAAGGAGCTTGCAGAAGCTCTTGCTGCTTTGACAGAGGAAGATAAGGACAAGATTTTGAAAGCAGTCGTAAAAGCAGCTGAAGTAATGTACGAGACAGGGCAGGTTGAGGAAGCCGAGGAAAATGGCTCAGCCAAAGCGCCAAAGAGAAAAGTAGGCGCTTTCAAGGGAGGCAAGGACGAAGATGAGTAGTACGAAGGCAATGTCAAAAGAGGAAATCCTGAAAGCTCTCGAAGCCGAGGCAAAGCAGGTTTTGA
>JAZDME010000053.1:0-3229 GCA_043801255.1 archaeon | reverse complement strand
TCGGATTTTAGTAACCATAAATAAGATTGAAACTAAAATGATTTAAGCTTTTGTTCAGAGAAACATACGCTTCTAAACGGTTGTAAATTTATTAAACTCGCCTTTCTTTGTTATATTCATATAACCTATGCGCAATATTTTACCAATGGCTTCATTGACAAATTCACTTTCATCAGCAGTTAGCAGCCTTTCAGTAGCTATTAAACCAATCTCTCCAGGTCCCCGAAACATATCCGACGTTATATCATGCACAAGATAGCGTTCAAGTCCATACTTTTGCGCAAATTCGCTTAGCTTGTGACCATTATACAAAAATCTGTCATTTTTGATACCAAAATATTCAAGCAAACTTTGGAGTTTATTGCAGTCTTTGCACGCATTTCCTTCGGCAAGCGCATAAACAGGAACTTGTTTGCCAGCATAAATTTCTTTAAAATCGTAAATAGGTCCTTGCAGCGCGCTAGTAGGTGTTGCGCGGAGGAAGTCTATAGCCAGCTTTTTGTAATCTAACGGCATGGTTATGTGTAAGACATAACTCTAATAAAGTTTTGTTCGGAGGAATAAACACTAACTTACAACTGCGCCTCGCGATGCTCGGCGTTGAAACCCTAGCCGAAATGGTATTTCGGCTGGGCACAGCCGAACTCTGTTCGGCTTGTGGCCCATTGGTTGGAAGCAGCCAAAATCCATCAGCATGAGAGTTCCGAAGCCCAAATACAAATCCATTTCCCCTATTTGTCGCCGTAGAATCAGTTGTCGTCAGATAGAAAGTTTATACGTTCTCAATGCGGAGCGTATTGCAGTCGGGTCCTCCCCGCCGTGCCAGCTCATTTTCGGCCTTACGCGCAAAGGATAAATTTTTTCCAGCTTGTCATCAATTAAAACCGCCGTGCCTTTATCAGCAGGCAGCTCGTCAACATATTTCTGGATTGCATACGGTAAGTAGGTGGAAGCAATCAGATTCAGCGAGTCGATATCAATTTTTGCTGTTAATCTGTGCGATAAAATAATATCTGCCTGCGTCATGACATCTGTGTGGATTTTCCCCGGCTGCTGCGTTGCCAAAACCAATGAGATGCCCGGCTGTCTCCCTTCACGAAGCAATTTTATCAGGGGCTCGCTGGCAAGAGTCTGGTTTTCTGTTTCCCGCGGTATAAACTCATGGGCTTCGTCAATGAAAATCCAGACCAGCGGGGCTTTTGCTTCAGTCATAGCTGCTGACTCGGTGCCAAACAAAAAGCCGCCTTCGGAAATCAATTTTATTTCCTCTGACTTGCGGGCAGACATGCGCTGCTCAAGAATTTTCTTGCAAACCAGCCCAATTACCAGAGCCTTTATCCTGTCTCCGCCTTCGACTTGTGCATATGCGGATAAATCAAGAATTGAAATAACTCCGCCGCGGAACAGGTCTGTTATCTGCGTGCCGTTTTTGCTGAAAACACCCCATTTTTTAGCAGCTGAAAACCTGTTTTCTATAACGTTCTGCTCGCGGTCCGAAGACTTTTTGTCCGCAAGCACAAATTTAACCAAGTCATCAATTTCAAAATCATCTTCAAACCTCTCCCTGGCGCCATCCAGAGCGCGCTCAATCAAAGTTCCTTCCCCCGAAATCAAATCAAGTTCAAATATGTCGCACCAGCTTTCAGCCGAAATCTCTGACGGCCGGATTGCAAAAGGCACGTCAACAGGAATGCCTTTGTCCCTGTAGTCGTTGAAAAGTCCGTACGGGACAAAAATTATAGGCATATATCCTTTTGGCGACAGGCCCCATTGCCTGAGCAATGCGTCATCCCTGTAATTGGGATATTTCATTGTCCAGAAAATGCCCATCGTATCAAAAATCAGTCCCGAAATATTTGCAGATATTTCAGAAGGCAAATCAGTTATTCCTTCTGCTATTACGGAGAGCGAGTAAGACTTGCCGGAGCCTCTTTTTCCCGAAACGAGAATTACGTGCGGCCCGGAAACATCAAGATAAATTTCGTTGGACAGCGAGAGCTTGGTGGCAAACTGGACATAACTCTTGCCCAGCAGGATTGTCCCGTTTAAACCAAGTTTCTCCCTATCCTTAGAGCTTCTGCCGGCAATAATCTCATATGTCATCGGAACCGCAGGAACCTATGGTTCCTTCAGTTTGACGTTCTTCCTGATTCCTCCTACATCGGATTGCCCTGCAATCCAATAAAGAACGTACTGATTACCTCCCATATCCAATTACATTTAAAAGCAAGAATAAAAGTCTTTCATTCATGCCGACAAAGCCAAAAGCAAATTTTGGCTAACGCAGAACACAGTTCTGCGGAAAATCAGACAAAGTCTGATTTAGCCGGCATTCACTAATGCCGACGTCTCCTAACTCGGTAGGGAGCTCGTCTCGAACCCAAGCGAGGTAACGAGTGCCAGAAATGGCATGTAGGTTCAAACAAAGCAAAGCTCAACTCGGGCTTTCTTTCAGAAAGTCCTGCCGTCGGCGCCTATAGTAATTTTTCCAGATAGAATTCTGCAATCTGTGCTTTGAATTGTGCCTGCCGCTCGCCCTGGTAAGCAACATCTAGCGCATAACTGCAGCTGTTTATTGTTTTGGTAAATTTTGTGTCCCGCATATATGCCCCGTAGAGAGGATATGCGCTTGGAGCGCCGTCAACACACATGCCCATCAAAAGCATCTGCTTGGAATGAAAATCATCGCTCACCAGTACAACAACAAGCGATCTTTCGCTTAGTTTTTTTATTTCATCGAGGTTTCCCCTGCCCGCAATCCGCATGTGCACTCTTGCGGGCACGGTTTTTAATGCGTCGAGGTCTTTTTTTACCAAAACGCAGGCTTTTTTTGCATCTTTTAGAGTATCATAAGGCGTGAGGCTGTTGCCCTGCCAGTTTTCATAGAATTTGGGCAGGTTGTTTATGCTTTTTCCGTAAAGCACTGCAGAATTTTCAAAATCAGCAAAACAAACAAAGCCGCTTATGTTTCTCATGCCATTTTTTATAAAAATAGCCTTAAAATTCTAATCTACACCACTTCAACCAGCTTAATTCCAAAAAACTTCGCTAATTTTCTTGCAAGCATGATATCAAGTCGTCTGCCGGATTCTGCTGCCTGAACTACCGGCAGCTTTTCATTTATTTTTAGGGCTAACTCATCCTGCTTCAAGCCTGCTTTCTGGCGGGCATGCGCTATGAGCTTTCCAAAATCCTCGACGACAATTTCCTCTGCGCCGGGCTTTATGCT
>JAZDME010000043.1:0-2632 GCA_043801255.1 archaeon | reverse complement strand
ATCCGCGGCAGTAGTACAAAAATCGAAGCTGCTTGCGCGACAGCCGATAGGCATGCATGCCATCGGACATAGGCCAGTTGTCAAGTGGCATCCATTTCCAGGACATAAATATCAATACTACTAAAAAGGGATAACTTTAAGAAGGTTGCGCTTTGATGCAGAGACGTTTACCCGCCTATAATAAAACCGAACGCCTCGTTTGTCGCAGCCTCGATTTCATCAAATTTATTAAGGACAAGCTCCTTTTTCTGGTATTTCTTCGCAATGTCTTTCAGCAGCTCATCTGTACGTGCAATTGCCTGCTCAGAACCATCCATTATAATGAAAAAGCCGTCTTCGCTCATGCTGAGCGCACCAGCAGCACGTGAGAATATGCTCTGCCTGCTAACCAAGTCGTCTTTCTTCAGCACGTCTTCAGCTTTCGGGCGGTTCTCTGATGAAACTAACCAGACTTCACGCATAATATCACGAATACTCAAACGGCAATGCTTAAAAGGGCTACGCCTCCTTTCCGCAATTTTCCGCCAGCGCTTTTCCGCAGAAAAGGGCTGTAAGCCTCTGATCGGGATTGAACCGACGACCTTCTGCTGACCCTTTTTCTTCGCTTCGCTTGAAAAAGCGTCAACGGAAAAAGGTACGAGGCAGATGCTCTTTGCTGTCAGCACTTCCTTAACGCTAACGTTTTTCCGCCAGCGCTTTTTGCAATCAGCAAAAAGGGCTGTACCAGCTGAGCTACAGAGGCACCACATTTAATGAATTGATTTCGTTATTCAAGATTTAAGTCTATTTTCTAGGGCTGTATCGGGAAGTTTATCCAGAAAGATGGCGTGTCAGAAATTTCGTCTCAGAACGAATAAATTTGGAAATAAAAAGAAAAGTTTTCTCACCAGCTTAGACCAGTCCTGCAAGATTTGTCAGGGTTGTCAGACTGCCCATGCCCATAGACGGCGTGAAAATCACGAACGCCGTCATAAGGGCAAGCGTCAGGACGCCGACTGCTACAAGGGCAGTTATCATGTCTGTTACAAACAACTCCTTAATCGCGCGGTAGAGCGTTGAAATTCCAAGCGCAAAACCGAGCGCCATTGCAATGAACCCGATTATCGGGCCAATGTATGGCACGGCAAAAAATATCGCCGTGACGAGCAATCCGACAGACGGAGCCGCCATTGTATACGAGCTTATCGTCAGCCCATGCAGAAAGTCTCCCTTTCCACCGAGTGCCCTGACTACAAGCTTGGTCAGGAGTGCGAGAAATAGGCCGCCAAGAAAAACAGCAACAAAAACAACGACCGCCACTATCCCGAGTCCCTGGCCAAACATCGCGCCAAGCCCTGTTATGCTGCCAAGCACAGTCAGGAAGACAGCCGTTGCTATGGCAAGCACGATGCCGTCGAAAATCAGTGTTGCAAGCGCATCGCCATAGGTGGATTTCTTCCTAGCTGCTGCTATCGCATCAGCTGGTGCCGTTAGAAGTTTTGGAATGTTTCGGCACATGTGTTACACCTAGCATTATTTGGCAAACGAGAAATTTAAGCACGATTTCGTCCTCGAAAAGCAAAACCGCTAGAAAATGACGATATACGGCACAATGCTCGGGGCAAAAGCAATAAATTCTGCAAGAATCAATAACTATTATGAAATTTTCATCAATAGTCATACCTGGGCTTGGTTGGACTGAAAAACAATTGAAAAAGTTTTGTAAAGAAATCCCAAAAGCTATTAACGAAATTAAACAAATTTCAAAATACGATGACGAAATAAGTAGACGGGTTGAAATATATCAGAAAGTAAATAAATTGTTGTATTGGGCCAAATTTAAATTAAAAATTGATAAGAATAGAACAACTGAAAAGTTGAGAGTTTTTGAATTTAAAAATGGCAAATTAAAAGAAATTGTATTAAAAGATGCCGAATCTAATTTTGCCCCCTCCGCCTTACGCTCGAAAATTAAAAATCTTCTCGGTCTACGCCCAAGTTTTTGCTCCCAACATCGCAAAAACCTCATGAAAACCGAAGCGATATACGGCATCGCAGAGTTCCAGAGGCAGTCATTAAAAAATCTTTATGAAGAAGAACTTCGAAAACCTCGCACTTTACAAGGCGAATCTAAAAGATTCGCCTGTACACGCAAACCTATGGTTTGCGCTGTAGTACGAGGATGAGACACCGAAGTTCTTCTTGCACACCACAAGCAGAACCTTCGGTTCTGCTGTACAGGAGAAGCAATGCTTCTCCTTGCATCCTCCAAAAAACTGCGGGCTAAAGCCCGCAGTCCACATAGGGGGATGTTATTGTAGTTTCTTGCTTGCACCATATATCCGCCAAAATCACCTTTTAACTCTTTGCACGATAGTTTCATTATGCCTCAAATCGACGTTGAAAAAGCACGCAAGGATGGCTGGATAGAAGCGTGGTTTGCAATCGAGACGCTTGGTGGAAACGCTGAAATAACAGAAGTTGCGCTAAAAACCCACGTTGAGAAGCTTTCGCGCGAGGAGAATGTGATTATGGTTAAAAAAGAGTTCGGGAAAATCGAGGAGGTCAAAGACCCGCCGCACCCTCTGGAGCGCGGCTGGTCGCAGGTAGCTAACATAACACTTCTTGCAAAAGATCTCCAGACCCTTATACA
>JAZDME010000034.1:0-4543 GCA_043801255.1 archaeon | reverse complement strand
CGACATGGATTATGGTCATTTCCTCAACGATATCAAGAAGTTTCTTGTAGTTTTGAGAATATTGTCTGGCCTTATCTTCCTTCTCTTTAACCAGGTGAATTAAGCATGTCTTTTTATTCTTGTTGAGTAAGAAGTATGGTTGCTTGTTGCGTATTCCTTTGATCACAACACTGCCGTGCATCACAGGGCCTAATGTGCCCAGTTGTTTTTAAAGCATTTTGACCCGTCGATTCATTTTGCCAGTTCACTTTTTTTCATCATCCTGCTCGTACTGGACATGCTACAATTGATCGCAAAAAAAAAATTCCAGCAGAAGTAAAGGCTAAAGCTAATTGCTGGCTCAGAACAGTTTCGGCCAATCCCTCTGCATTCTACTGATAGCCTTTGGCCGTGCTGGATTGTCCAGCTTGCCCACATCAGCTTTTCTTGGCACACACATATTTCCTGCTATTTTCAATCACGCGATCCGTCTGCGCAGAAACATCCTGCACATACCTGGTCGCCATTTGCAGGTCTGCATGGCCAAGAAGTCTTTGAACTGCAAACGGATCTCCAGAATGAGCGGCAATAGTTGCAGCAGTTCTTCTGAGACTATAAAAACCAGTCCCTTTCGGAACATCAAAGCCTGACTTTCTAATCAGTCTTGAGAATTTGGTAGTAATTGCATTCAGCGTTGTATATTTCTCGTTGCCGTTGCCATCCGTTTTTAACAGCGTTTGTATATATGGATTACCTCTGGAAGTATAGAAAACAAGCTGACCTTTTCTTGGAGTTTTTTCAAGTGCCGCAACAGTTTCGGGCCATAATGGCAAGTCCCTTGAAATACCCGTTTTTTTTCTTGCCAGTTTCACTCTGGCACTGACAATATCCAAATCACTCCATTTAAGCCCCGAACAATCTGTGCACCCAAAACCACAATTTAATCCAAGCCATATCATGGCCCGCATCTTTACATCTGCCACAGACAGCAATTTGTTTATATGTTCCGAATTAAAGGTGAACCTTTCCTGATGAACTATCTTGCCTCTTGAGACAGCATCAATATTGGGGATGTTCGTAAGAACATCATTTTTTCTTGCCCAATGAAATATCGCCTTCATAATGCTTATATGAAGGTCCAATCTGCAAACTGATACACGGCTTTTCTGTATCTTTCTTTTGTAGTTCTGTAAATCCAAGGTTGAGATGTTATTGATTTCTATATTCTGACCCAGAAAAGCCATTAACTTGTTAAGGCTACCGATTTGTTCGTTGTGGTGGTTTGCAGTAAGGTCGTGTGCCTGAAGTTTAGAATACTGATACTTCAAATACATATCACAGAGCTGCTTGAGTGTCATATGATCTTCTGTTGGTTTCGGCTGTATATTCTCTTGGTGTCCATGCAGATAAGTTGCCTGAACCAGATATCTTTGAAGAGCCTCTTTCCTATCGGAGCCAAAATAATACATTTTGCCTTTGACCTTCTTGCAATATTGTCCTGTTGTATGAAGCGTAAGCGGAAATTTATCTGAGCGTGATTTTCTTTTTAAAGTTTTCATAAGTGTGCCTCCATAAAAAAATGGTTACATTTTTTGAGATAATCGTCAATTAGTTGTAGTAAGGGTTGTTATTTTCAATGAGATGACAACAGTCGGCAATTACAACTAACTAACACATATCATCTTATGAATATTATACGAAATAAAAGTTGATAGATTATATAATCGGTGAGACAAAACACTTAACGACACACCCGGAACCCGAAATCGCAGCATACATAGTTCTGGTTGCCGCTGCTCCGGTACACGACCGAACAGCAGTAGTCGGCTGCATACCAACCGCCACCGCGGAGAACACGAAAACTGCCGTAATAGGTGCTGCTTGTCCATTCAAAGACATTGCCTGCCATATTGTACATCCCGTAGCCGTATGTTCCGAAACCATTCACAGCGGTTGTGCCGTTAGGATGATATGAATTGTAATAGTTGGCCTTACTGGTGTCTATTGTTGTTCCGCAGCCATACGAATAACTGCCATCATAATCAGCCACCGCCTGCCATTCCGACTCGGTTGGCAGTCGATAGCCGTAGTAGTTGCAAAACGCTGTTGAGCCGTACCAGCTAACGTAAGTAACGGGATGGTTTGTAAAGCCGCCATCAACGGTGAACGAACTGCCGGTGTAATTAATCCTTGCAGCTCCTCCGTTGGTGACTCCGCCATAAGTAGGGCCGACACCTGCGAGGTCATAATACACCTGACCGGCAAAATCCACTCCGCCGTTAGTCCCGTTTGCGCCATAGACAGTGTTGCCATTGACGGTTATATCGCCGGTAACAAGGGCAGCGTTGAGAAATTCACAATACTGAGCGTTTGTTGTTTCGTATTTATTCATCTGCCCGCTAAAGCCTGAATCATTAATAGAGCCCCAGAGCATTCCGCTTGGTTCAATGTTCCGACATCGAAACCCAATGAAGTTGCATGTGCCGTCCGGGTAAAGAAAAGCCCTGTTCGACACAGAACAGGAGCTGTAGCTGCTGTCCCAACTTCCGCCGCGTGAAACGCGATCGCTGCCATTAACAGTACTTGTCCATTCCCGAACGTTGCCTGCCATATCTGCCATTCCGTATCCATATGTTCCGAAAGCACCCACAGCCGTTGTACCATTGGGATGGCTTGAATCTAAATAGTTTGCAATACTGTTATTAATTGTAGTTCCGCAGCCATAACTAAAGCTTCCGGTGTAGTCCGCCGCCGCCTGCCATTCGGCCTCGGTCGGCAATTTACAGCCGTAATAGTTACAGAATGCCGTTGCTCCATACCAGCTTATGTGTGTAACAGGATGATTATCAAAGCCGCCATCAACGGTGAACGAACTGCCGGTGTAATTAATTCTTGCAGCTCCGCCGTCAGTGGCTCCGTTATAAGTATAGCCGGCACCTGCGAGGTCATAATATATCTGGCCGGCAAAATCAGCTCCGCCGTTAGTCCCATTTGCACCATAGACAGTACTGCCGCTGACGGTTATATCGCCGGTAACAAGGGCAGCGTTGAGGAATTGGCAAAACTGGGCATTTGTTGTTTCGTATTTGCTTATCTGTCCGCTAAAGCCTGGGTCACTGATAGACAGCCAGGTCATTCCTACCATATAGTTGGCCGTAACTGTTTTGTTTCCATCCATTGAGAACGAAATCGTCTGATTACCGCTGTTGACATTGCCGGTCCAGCCTGTGAAAGTTGCATCGCTGATTGCGGCCGGAGCGGTTAGACTAACGCTGGTTCCTGGTGTTATCGCCTGTGTGTAGTTTGTTATTCCATTGTGGCCTGTGCCGCTGCTGATACTCACTCCCAAAGCGTCGGAAGAATTTACATTGAGCGTATAGCTTCCCTCAATCAGCCATTGCCCAGCGAACTCGGCAAAATCAGATAGATTTACAATCTCATTCTGGGTAATATCTGCCCCGTCGCACCAGTCATTGGACGCATTGCAATCATTCAGCCAGTCCGCGGCTAATGCATCAATGTCCTCAAAATCAACAAAACAGTCATCTGTTAAATCCGCAGAAGGACACGCCGCAAAACAGGACAGAGCAAAACCGCTTATAAAAAGAGCAGCAGCCAGAATTGCGATATACGATTTCACTTTTTCTTTCTTCCTAAATAATATGCGTAGAAACATCGCTGAATTGTGAATACACAGGAAATCCTCAATGATCTCATTCTTTTTCCCGCTCCATAGGCAATCGCGGTATTATACGACATTCTCTATTGAAAATCAAGAAAAAACCTGTCCGGCTCGGCAAAATCGCACAGCACAAAATCAGCTATCGGCAGGGCGTTTTTGATAAGGCTCAGACGATTGTCTTTTAGCTGAAGCAAATTTGATTTGAGATTTTTTTCAATTGTTTTTTTAAACAATTCATAAAGAGCAAAACCTGTTTTTTGTTTATATTCTGCCAGCTCTATTCCCTCTATAAGTCGAAGATTCAAAACCGCCGTCTGCGCCGCCTTTTCGAGAGCGGTTATAATTATTTTTTCATCAGCGGCATCTTCGCTTCGTTTGATGTGTTCAATGTATGTTTCAATATCGCTGATATTTTCAAATCTGAAATTGCCGACCGAGCTTGCCGCCGCCGGGCCTATTCCGAGATACTGTTCGTTTTTCCAATACGCAAGATTGTGCCTGCATTTGAATCCCGCCCTTGCGAAATTGGAAATTTCGTAATGCTCAAAACCATTTGCCAAAAGCGTTTCAATGGCTGTTTCGTACATTTCTCTGTCGGCGTTCTCGTCCATTATTTTAACCTTGCCGGCCAATTTGCAGCGTTCTAAAGGCGTGTTTTTTTCATAAGTAAGACTGTACGCGCTGATATGCTGAACACCGAGACCGATTGCCGTTTGCAAATTTTTCCGCCAGGCTTTTAAATTTGAATTTGGTATTGCAAAAATCAAGTCGATGCTAATGTTTTGAAAGCCGCAATTTTTTGCCGATTGGATTGTCTGATAAATTTTTTCGGGATTATATTTTCTGCCGAGAAAATCCAATTCACTTTGAATAAACGATTGC
>JAZDME010000024.1:0-6601 GCA_043801255.1 archaeon | reverse complement strand
ATCCGGATGCGAACAATAACGTGCTGATGCCAAATACTATGAGAACCTTAAATTTGTCAACGTCTCGGTCGCTTTTCACACTTTGTGCAGCAGCTGGTTCAGCAGGCTGTTCTTCCAAATCAAACCACCCCACCGGAATTCCGGCGCAAATAATTTATACAATACTGTTGCTATCCACCAAAATGAAAAAAGATAGATATAAAAAATGAAGTACACAATATAAAAAAAATTTATTTTGCTTTTATCATGCGAATACCTTCTGGCTAAAAATATCATACCAAATGCCACAAAAAAAAGCGGGATTGCCAGAAGGGTTTGGAAACTTGGTATATAGTTCATAATATTAAAAGTAAAGCTTTTGATTGAAGTTACCACGTCAAAATTAATCGCGTTCAGTGTCGGGACATAATTAATCAGGCGCAGCAGCAGCCTGTATGATGCGTAGACTGAAAAAAATACTGCAAGTATTATTGATATGAATGCCATGGGCAGGATAAACCGTGCCAGGATTCCAAACTTCGAGCTGAACAGGTGCCTGTATCTGTGCATATTTTCTATGAAGCCGAGATACCACCGGACTCGCTGCCTCATTAATACAAAAAAACCTTTCGGGCTTGATGTATAGATATTCGCATCAATCACGTTTCTTATGCGCAGGTTATTTGATTGTATGCGCAGTGCGACTTCCATGTCTTCAGTCAGATTATGCGGATCGTAATTTCCGTACCTGTCAAAAAATGCCTTCTTGTAGAGGGTCATTGGCCCCGGCGTGACATGGATGCTCCCGAGGTAGTCAAAAACCTTCCTCAGAAAAACGCCTGTAAGATACTCAATCTGCTGTATTCTCTGCAGCAATGTTTTGGCGTTTTGCACTTTTAATGTCGGGGTTACCGCAACTATGTCATCTGCAGTGAAATAACTGACAAGCCTTTTTAACGACTCGGGGCTTGCCACGGAGTCTGCATCAAGCGCCCCGAATAACTCGCCGGTTGTTTTTGTAAGCGCAAAATTCATTGCGGGCCCTTTGCCCTTTTCAGGCGTTGAATAAACCTCGACGCCTTTTGATTCAAAGCTTCTTGCAATTTCCAGGGTTTTGTCCGTCGAGTTTGAGTTTTCAACAACCATTATCTGCAGCTTCTCCCGGGGATAATCCAATTGCAACAAAGACTCTACTGTCTTTGCAAGCCCCTTCTCTGCGTTCCAGGCTGGAATTGCTATTGTTACAGAAGGCCATTCCTTAGGTTCCGAAACCTGCTCCTTTCTCCTGTTTTCAAAAAACGTGTAAAAGAAAAAAATGCTTGCGAAAAGGGATATATAAACTCCCAGATACGAAAGCACGTTAATTGCTGTTACCATGTTATTGTTATACGACTACTGACGACTATTGCCAAGTTGCTCTGCTAATAATGGGCAATCGCCATGTATTTGGGCATGGCCATTGCGTTAATTCGGGCAACACTCTTGCTGTCCCATAATCGATGGGGACACAAGCCGAACTTCGTTCGGCTGTGCTAGCCGAAATAATATTTCGGCTTTGTTTCCCTCGTCGTTAGTATCAGTCGTCGTTTATTCCTACAATTTTATTCCGAGCAGGTTCATCCCAAGTTTATCTGCTGCGTCTATCAGCGCATCAGGGGTTTCTGCAAAAACATTTATGCAGCCCCTGTCGTTTGTGATTCCCGGAGCTGTTGTATTTGAAACTCCCATTTCTATGACTGTTGTTAAATCACGGGAGTCATCACAGGTTCTTATTGGAATACTTGGATTTGGCGGATTCGAGTCTTTTGTATATGCTCCGACGGTTTCAATACCGTACAGGCTTGTTATCCTTGAAAGCTCTGCTGTTGCAACTGCCATCCTTCCCTCATCCTCGATACCATTTGGATTAAATGTTATGTACAATTTCTTTGCCGAGAGGATTTGCTGCACTGCAGACTCTTCCAGATTTATCAGGCTCGCATTTCTCGGGTCCATCCTGAATGCAACAGGCACTTTCTCGTTCCCGATATTTATGTATGTGCCGAAAGTGCCGTCAGTCAAAATATAAAACTTGTAATCCGTGCCGGAAATGTCTTTGACTGAAATCTCATCCTGATTGGTTTGATCCCCCTCGTTAGTTATTCCATAATATGCTGCAAAAACCCACCCTACCATGAATATCAGGATTGCAATTGACGCTATCTTGCCGAAAAAGCTTTTTCTTCTTTCCCTGCGCTGCGCATTTGAAAGCCTTTGCGGCTGTAACTGGGTTTGCTGTGCCTTGGTTTCCGGCTTTTGTTCTATTTTTGGCGCTGGCTGCGGATTTTCATTTGGCTTTTGCTCGTCCATACTCCACGCAACAAATAAGCAAGAGATAAAAATGTTATGGCACCTAATTACCTTGATGAAAGCTCTTAGAATTGCTCTTATCGCCGTTGTTTTATTTAGCATATTTTTTCTGCTTAACCACTTCCAAAACCAGAAGCAGGCATACATCTCAATCACATTTGATGATGGCTATGTTTCCCAGTATGAGGCTTCAAAAACCCTCGCGAGTTACGGCTGGCGCGGGACTTTTTACATTCCTGCGGGCATGGTAGGCGGGCAGTTTGAAGGCAGGCAGCTGATGAACTGGTACCAGCTGAAAGCACTGCAGGACAACGGGCATGAGATTGGCTGCCATACTCTAAACCACACCCGAGCTAGCAGCACTTCTGAAATAAATTATGATGTTGAATCTTTTGACTGCAAGAAGGTTTTGCTGGATCGGAGCATTAGTGTTGAAAACTTTGCTTATCCCTATGGGGATGACTTATACAAGCAGGCTGGAAAGAATTTTGTGACTGCCCGCGGTACGGAATGGTGCATCAATAACATTACAGACACTGAGTTATGCGGAATTGCTTTGGTTAATTCTTACGACAACGAAAATATTCTGCAGCCGTTCCTGTCCGATTTAAAGAAAAACGGCGGATGGCTTGTTATCGTCATTCATGATGTAAGCGAAAATCCCAGGCCTGATGTCGATTTAACAAAAGAGCAGTTCGCCTCGATTCTTGAGCAGATAAAAAGCTCCGGTATAAAAGTAAAAACTGTTGCGGAGGTCGTTGATGGAAAGGCTTGAATACATTGACGTCTTCCGCGGTGTCGCTATTCTTGATATGATTATCCTGCAGATTTTTGACGTGCTTTCAAAGCTCAGTATTTATTCAGACCCGCCGTTTTATTACGCGCCGCTGAACTGGACTGCATTTCCTCCACCGCTGTTATTCACATTTGTTGCGGGCATGTCAGTCTTTCTTTTGACAGAAAAACTGCTGCAGAATAAGGAAAAAAGCATACCGTTCAAAGTTGTAAAAAGATACGGCTTCTACGTTTTAATCAGCCTGCCTTTCACTTGGTTTATGTGGAATCTGGCTACTTACCTGGGCTGGAATGAAGCCATACAGGGCATCGGGCTGACTGCGATTTTCTTATCGTTGATATTAATGGTAAAGCCCCGAGTTAGGAATCTGCTGGCAATGACTCTGATTTTTTCGGGATTACAGGCTGCTCTCTTCTACTTGACGAGGGGAATCTCTTATGGATTGGCAGCTGACACTATTCTGAATGCACTGGCTAGGGGATGGTTTTCTGTTGCAAATCTCCTGCCGCTGATGCTCGGCGGAGTTTTATTTTTCAAGCTGATTAAGTCTGGCAAGATAAAAGCAGCTTGGGCAATGGCTGTAGCATTTACTTTGCTCGGAATCGTCCTGCACCTAGCAGGGCTAAAAATAGACTATTATGAACGCTCGCTAGCGTTCAGCATCTTTGCAGTCGGGCTTGCCGCACTCGTTGTGCTTGCAGTTTACGCTTTATGGAAACGCTTCAGGAACATTAACTGGCGCCCAGCCATAGCGCTGGGGCAGGCATCGTTTGCAATTTACATCGGGCATTATCTTTTCATAATAAAGCCGTTACGATTGCTGGGCTTGGCAGATAAATTGGGTAACTGGATATCATTAGTACTTACGATAGTTTTAGTCATAGCAATTTACTTTGTTGTGGAATACTATCTGAAATTGAAGATGAAATTTAAGAAGTGACTGCGACTACGACGACTAGGGAAATCTCCCATGATTATGCAAGGATTTCTTTCCCTGCCAAGATGATTTTGCTTTCCCTCAATCAATGACCTTTTCCCTAGTTCGTCGTAGTAGTCAGTCGTTAGAGGGATATAGCAAGGGCTTTTTTTAAATCATCAAAAAAATATAGAAAAAAGAAAAAAAGAAAAAGCCCTTTCGGGCTTTACTTTGGTTTACTTCAGCCTTACACTGTTGCTGGTGCTGCTACAGCTGGCGCTGCTACGCTGATTACTCCGCCTGTTGACTTCACAATCACTTCTTTTCCAGTCAATTTTGCGCTGTACGATGTGTAGTCCTTCAGTACGCTTGCAGCGTTTCTTGTGTCAGATGCGTCATAACCAACCACTAACAGAGCAACTTTTGTTCCGCTGAATGCATTCTCAACTATCTTGAGAGTTGCTTCGCCAGATGCAATTGTTGGTGCTGGCATCAATTCTTTTGTCAATGTGTTTACAGCTGGTCCGCCGACAATTATCATGTTGTATGCTGTCTTGTCAGCTACTTCTGTGTCAAGCTTTGCCACTGGCAAGCCTGAGACCGACTGTATAACTACATTTCCGCCTTTTGCTGCTGTTACAGTTGAACCAGTTGACGTTATGGTTGTCTTCACTGCAAAGTTTGTTCCGACTTTGGATGGTACTGATATTTTTACTTGGTCGCCGTCAGCATTTGCTTTAATGCTGCTCAAAATTATACCATCTACTGTCCTGCCACTTGCGTCCAAGGTTGAAACATCTGTTGCTGTTGAGCCCTGGTAGCTTTGTACAGTTATTTCATTTGCAGCTGATGTTCCTTGCGCCGCACCCAGGAATTTAATGTTGTTTCCTGATAGGGTGGTTGACATGTTTATGTCTTGTGCGCCGTCAATGTATAAGTTCACAATCGTTCCAGCTAGGTTCATTGTGCCTTTATATGCCAGGTTGTTTGTGTCGTCAGGTGTTACAATTGTCGCAATAGTTTGCGCGCCGCCGCCGAAAAGCACTGTGTCGCCGCTCAGCTGGTAGTGGTTTCCCTGGTCTGGGTTTGCCCAGTATGTTGCAGTTGAGTTTGCTGTTGCATAGACAAATATCTTGTCTGTGTACTTTGTGCCTGTGTTTCCTGTGCCGCCGGCAATCGAAAAGGCATTTTTCCCGCCGCCTGATGCAGTAATTTCAAGTCCGTATGCTGCCGATGTACTCAGTGAGTTTGTGCTGTTGTACAAGTCTGCTACGCCCAAGTAATTGAACGTGTAGTCCTTGTAGGCTGTTGTTGTTGTCACTGAAGGAGTTATCGCGAAGTACCCGTTCGGCCCATTGAAAGATTCTCCAATCTTTAACGGCTTGGTTGTTGCTGCTGGGTTTATAGCGGACTTTGCATTCTGCACTCCAAGTGTTGGTGTTGCAGTATTCAAACCTGCTATTGTCCAAGTCCAGTTAGGGTCTGTTATGCTTTCGCCAATATACTCGCTGCTATCAGAGTACGTCTTTGTCGCATCAGTTCCGATAATCAATGTTGCTGAACGCTCTGCTCTTGTGTCTGAGTAAAAAGCACTCTTGACTTTTATCCTCAGTCCGTTTACAAGCTGTGTTCCTGTTACAGTCTGCTGCACGCCGTTTACATCAACGATTACTGGCGTGTTGCTTGTTGCCGAGCCTACGTTCAACAGCTTTACTGTCTTGCCGTTTACAATAGCGCTGTCGTCAACATTCATGAAGTGCTCTTCACCAACATCTGCTGTTATGCCTGTTGCGCTTGCGCCCGTTATTCTCAGGTTCTTGCCCAGGAAGTTTATTGTTACAGGGTATGTGTCTGACGCGTTGGATATATAGTCTGCTACTGCCAAGTTTGTCTTAAACTTGTAGTAGTAGATTATTTGTCCGCTGCTACTTGTCGTCATCCATATGTCGCTTCCCCAGTCCTTTGCTGTGCTGCCTTCTATCAGGCCAGTTGTAAGCTTTACGCCTGCACCAAGGTCAAGCTCGTCTTTTATGTTGTAGCTTGTTGAGCCGGTGCTTCGGTCTATGGTTACTGAAGTGTCCTGGAATCCTGCCAAGTCACTTGATGTTAATGCGGTTCCAAAGCTTCTTGCCAGCGTACTGTTCAACGTCACATCCTGCTGCTTTCCGCCTGTCACTGTTGTTCCTGCAGTGCCAGCAGCTACTGCTGCGCCCTGTGCCAGTGTTGCGGCTATGTCTGTTGCACCAATGATATCAGCTGCTTGTGCGTTTGCACCTACTACGATCAATCCAATCCACTTTCCACTCGTAATAAACGGTGCTGGATAGTCTGCCAGAGTCACTGCTGAGACTGCGCCAAACATTGTCGCGCCTGTCATCAATGCACCCGCAGAAATAGCTGCTATCTTTCTTATTACATTTTTAAATCCGTTTTGCATTTTTTTCACCTTAACCTGTTTAAGATAATCAGAAGTCATGTTCATAAATCGCACAACCTCCTCATCTATCTTTATTTAGGTATGAAAAGAGCCGAGAAAGTTTGTTTAAATAGATTATGGTGAG
>JAZDME010000060.1:0-3282 GCA_043801255.1 archaeon | reverse complement strand
TCCTATACCTGTACTTTGTGCACCATTCGAAATGGTGCACGTTCACACAAACCTTGTGTGAAAAATATTGAAATTCCATTGCTCGTCTCCCAGCGAGAAAAGCTCACGCTACTTATGTCTGAGTAGTGCGTGGCGTAAATTCACTCGCCACGCATTTATGATTTTTTCAGAAAATAAAACTAACGCCATTCATCCCGCGTGCTAAAGCACGGGGATTTCTGGCTCGGAACGGTTAAAATATTTGCATTTTTCCGCGCTGACGGCGAATACCACGTGATTGCTGCATACGGCAAAGGCAGCGATTTCAATGGCTTGTGGAGAATAGATACGCACCCAAATTCAAAACAGCAGGTTTATGCGCCTGGGGAAAGGTATGGGCTTGCGGAAACGCACAAGCCCAAAAATGTAACTGATAACAAATACTTTGCCCTGTAGGCAATAGGCAAACTTAAAAAAATATGACAACTACGGATGATTTGGAAAAAATAGTTCAGAACGCCCTGAAAGAAAATTGGGACGAAATAGAAAATAAATTAGCTCCAGAATTGGTGAATAAATACAGGTCTCCCGATATTCTTAGGGAAATTTATCCGTTATTCGAGCATGAAGACGGGAAAATTCGCGATCTTGCGGGAACGCTTGCCTCCATGCTTAATCCAAAAGAACTTTCAGATAAAGATGCTGAGGCGTTATCCCAAGTTTTATATCAAACGTTAAATGACAGCTGGCTTGCTGCACGACTCTGGGCAGGCGTAGCAATTGTTAAATTAAAGTTGTATGATAAAAATCCGGCTGCTGTAAAAGGTGTTTTGGAATACGTAAAAGAGCATGGCAGCGACTATCAGAAGGGTGTAGCTTCAAAATACATAGAGAACCTAACAAGCAAGGGTTAAAAACCTGCGTTCTGGGGAAATTTCATGACACTAAAAAAAGGCGAATTCATTGAGCTGGAATATGAAGGCAGGATAAAGGCAACTGGCGAGGTTTTTGACAAGACTGAAAAGCCAAAGGTAGTATGCGTTGGCGAGAGGTGGATTCTTGAAGGAATTGACCGCGCAGTTTTAGAAAAGGATATCGGGCAGGAATTTGAGCTCGAGTTAAAGCCTGAGGAAGCATTCGGGCAGCGAAACCCGAGCATGATGAAAGTCACTGCGCTGAACAAATTCAAAGACTTTAGGCCGGTTCCGGGAATTCAGGTTAATGTTGATGGCGTTCTGGCAACAGTCAAATCTGTTTCCAGCGGTCGAGTCATTCTGGATTTCAATCACCCTCTCTCCGGAAAGACGCTGCATTACAAAATCAAAATCGTAAAGAAAGTTGATGACATCGGGGAGAAATCACGAGCCGTCGTGCAGATTCTTCTTCCCGATGCAGATTTGAAGGTGCATGAAAAAACAATTACAATCAAAACAAAGAACCAGATGCCCGAGCCGCTTTCAAACGAGCTGAAAAAGCAGATAATCAAATTTGTTCCTGAAGCAAAGGACTTTGAATTCAAGTTTGAGCACGAGAAGCCTGCGAAAGACGAGGCAAAAGCAGAAAAAGAAGAATCAAAAGAACAAAAACCGGTTGAAGAGAAGAAATGAACGAAGATGTTGAACTAACGTCCGGGCAAGTCGCATCCTGGTATCACGGCAAAATTCTTAGAATTCCGCACGGAAAACAATACCCTAAGAAAAGATATCTTAATGACAAAGGCATTCTTGAGTTATTTGGCGGCATCGTTGTAATTCAGGAAAAAGTTGACGGCAAGCAGCACTGCGATGGTAAATTAGATTGCTGGCAAATGCGAGAAGATATGACTGGCAAGCATACAGTGCATGAACATGTTTTAAATTACACAAACCTGCCGCCAAATAAAATGATTTTTCTGGATTTGATCGCTGGCGACAGCCTTGACAACCTAAGAGTATTAAAAGAAGTGGAAGGCGCGTATTCAACTCACGACTTGGACTACGCAACGCTTTACTGCAAAAACTGGCGCATAGGACAGATTTACGGAATTCTGGAAGTTTTGGCAAGTCTGAAAAGCCACTTTGGCCCTGAAAAGATTGAAGGCTTGGTAATCAAGAACTACGGCAAGCAGCTTTTTGGCAAGTGGATTAATGACGAGTTTGAGGATAAACTACGAACTTCTGACGACGAGTGGAAAGGTCATTGTTAAAGGGAGCGCAAAAGTTCCCTGATTGACATTTTCGCGAAGCCAAAATACATGGAGATTTCCTAGTAGTTCGTTGTAGCAGTAAAGTCAATTAACAAAAATCATCGCCTGTCAACAAGATATACTACCATGCCTACAATCACGTAGTTTGCAAATCCAGTTATGAATTCCGCTATCCATAACGCTGTCGGGGCATAGCTAATCATCATTATTGGCCACATTGTTCCTGCTAACAACCAGGTGCCTATGCCTAATGCAAGCCCTTTCTTCCATTTCTTCCAGGGCATTGCGCTGTGAACAATATCATAAGCCAAACCCATCACAAGTCCTGGTATGAAGAATGCTATTATCAGCACTATCATTCCCAGCGCGTTTGACATGCCTGGAAAAGCGGTTGCGTACCAGGCGCTCCTGCCTGGCACCAATGCGCCAAATATAAAATTGAAAACATTTAGCAGAATACCTGCAACAATTCCTGAAATCCATCCTTTTTTAGTTATGCACATTTTCACTCCTGCGGCCTTGCAAGCTTTGTAGAAACTTCGTCAATCTTTGTCCTTGCCTGCTGCAGCATTGCGTTCCAGCCGTCAATTATTTCCGACTCTTTGGTTTTGATTGCGGATATTGTATTTAATGTCACCTTAAGCTCATCAAGTTTTGATTCCATTGCGCTGATTGTTTCCATTACATCCTTGTACTTGTCAATTCTTACAAAGACTGTTGCCGGCCCTGTATTCATGGAACGCGCTTCAGACATCTGCGGAAGCTGGGGCATCTGCGGCATCTGCAAAAATGGCCTTGGCCTTTCTGCTAGCTGGGGCATCTGCGGCGTTTCATACGGCCTGAATTTCGGCTGCCTTGGCATAGGCTCAGCCGCCGGCTGCTCATCGCTAGGCAATGGCGGCAGCGGAGGCAGGTCTGCCATTTCAGGCATTTCCGGTATCTCGGGCAGCGGAGGCAGTACATCCTCTTCTTTCTTCTTCTTTGAAAACAATCCCATTTCGCGAACTCCTGTGAGTGAAATCCACAAATTTGAAAACAAATTTGTGTTATAGTTGTATTTACTTGATTAAATGAACTTTTATATATTATTTACTCTTGGCGAGTAATATGCGCTTAAA
>JAZDME010000033.1:0-7634 GCA_043801255.1 archaeon | reverse complement strand
ATTTACGCTTCCGAAGTGTTGCGAACCAAATGCAACAATCGCGCCCAGTGCGCCAATTACAATTAGTGTGCCAACCATGTCAACCATTGCAGACTGTTTTATTCCCCAGAGGCTCAGTAAAGACAGAAGGCAAATGAGAATTATCGCAACCGGAATCAGAGGCGTATGGAAAATCGCGTTGAAATATCCTGCGAAGCCCAGCGCCACGGTTGCGGCCCCGACGATTCCGCCTATGATAAGAAGCCAGCCAACAAGAAACGCAAGCCGCTTGTTAAAGGCCTTCTCAACATAAATATATTCGCCGCTGGATTTGGAAAACATTGCGCTGAGTTCTGCGTAGCTAAGCCCTGTGAATGCTGCTATTAAAGCGCCTATTGCGAAAGCAGCCCAGACTGCATTCCCCGCGAGCCCAGCAGCTTTGCCAATCAGCACGTAAATTCCCGCGCCAATTATCGTACCGAGGCCGTAGAAAGTTGCCTCAAGCAGTCCGAGAGAGCGTTTGAGATGTGCGGCCATGAACATGAAACGTAAACGGGCTATTTAAAATTTTATGAATATATTATTCCGGGCAGCTGCACGTGGTGCCATCGCAGGGCGTGTAATCTTTTCCTGTTACGGTGCAATTTACAGTAGGGGTTATACATGTGCAGTCTGTTGCATTACAGAACAGGGCGCCGACTCTGCTAGGGTGTTCTGTAAGCGCAGCCTTGAAAATGCAAAAGTCGCTTGAGTCAGGGCCGTTGCAGTTCCCGAATGCAGCATAATTATAAACGCCTTTTATTCCGTAGTAGCCCGTAAATATCATGCTTACAACCATTATAATGAACATCAAAGTCATAAAAGCATCAAAATTTTTGTGCACCAATCTCGCGGTGCGCGGGTGGTTAATCAGCTTTGAAGTTACATGCGCTTTCAGCCTGATATCGAGTCCTGTATCGCACGGCCTCAGGGTTAATTTCCTGAAGGTGCAGTCAGCAGCTTCCTTTGCCAGCTTGCGGTATCTTGCAGAAAATATTCCCAATACCGCAAATGCAACAAGAGCAATTATGCAGACTACCATCTCCTATCTGCATAAGCAATGTCTTATAAAATTTTTGAAATGACTACGACGACGAACTGGGCAAAGGCCATTGATTGTGGGCGCGCAAAGCAAGTCCGCACATGAATGTGCCTCGCAATTGCTTTTGCGAAGCCTAAAAACAAAGAGATTGCCCTAGTCGTCGTCAGCGCAGTTCAGCAATCTTCTTCAGCGTTTCAACAAAGATCCTTGCCTCATCCATAGTGTTGTAGAAATATATCGAAGCTCGGACGGAGCCGGGCATTTTATGCCCGTTGAACCACGAGTGAACACAGTGCATTCCCGAGCGGACAGCAATATTTGCCACATTATCAAGCATCTTTGCAACATAGTGAATATCCATGCCTTCGACTGTGAATGAAACAATTCCGCTTCTCATCGCGGGATTTTGCGGACCTAAAATTCTTAGGCCAGGAATTTTTAAAATCTCGCCTGTAATAAAACTGTTTAGCTGGAGTTCATGCTGCGCTATGTTCTCCATGCCAATTTTTTCCAGATAGTCTGCTGCTGCGCCTAAGCCAATTGCGCCAGCGTAGTTTTGCAGGCCGGCTTCAAATTTTTCGGGCGGCTCTAGAAACTCAGCGGTTTCGTAAGTGCTGTTTTTTACAGTGTCCCCGCCGACCATGAATGGCCTCAGTTTTTTCAGCAAATCAAACCTCCCGTAAAGCACGCCTATTCCGGAAGGCCCGCACATCTTGTGCCCGGAAAATGCCACAAAGTCAGCACCGAGCTGCTTAACATCAATTTTCTTGTGCGGCACGGACTGGGCAGCGTCCAGCAGCACGAGACTGCCGTTTTCGTGCGCAGCTTCAACCACTTCTTTGGCAGGAATTGTTGAGCCGTCAAGATTTGAAGTGTGAACCATCGAAACAAGCTTAACATCTGCTGTCAGCCCTTTTACAAACCTGCCGAAATTAAAGGAGCCGTCTTCATCTGAGCGCACAATCACATGCTTGATTCCTTTCTCGCCAAGCATCTGCCACGGAAGCAGATTCGAGTTGTGCTCCTTGTCTGTTGTTAAGACAGCATCCCCGGATTTCAAATCAAGGCAGTTTGCTATAAGATTAATTGACTCTGTTGTGTTTCTCGTAAATACAATTTCTCTAGGTTCTGCGCCTATGAATCTTGCCACTTTTTCCCTGGCAGCAGCGTATTCTTCGCTGGCTTTAGATGCGATTTTATGCGCGCTTCTGCCAGCGCACGCGGGAAAGTTTTCATAATAGCTGTTCATTGCAGAAATAACCTGTGTCGGACGGAGCGTCATGCATGAGTTATCGAAGTAAATAAGTGGCTTGCCGCCGAATTTCTTGTACAGAATAGGAAAGTCTGCCCGTATCCTGCCAACATCCAAAACCATGCAAAAGAGGCGTAGCTTAGTCTTTTAAATATTATTAGGTGCCGGCAGCGTATGCGACACCATTATAAAATTAATCACAAAGGCATTTATACCGCTAAAAATTTATTTTTATCATGAAACTGCCGCAGTCAAAAGGCATTGAACTTGTGCGCGACCCTGAAATACTCCGGGCGGCGTTAAATCCGCTTGCATGGAAAATTCTCAACCTGATTAACGAGCGGCCTTACTACCCTAATGAGATTGCAAAAAAACTCAGGATAAATGAGCAGAATATTTATTATCATATAAGAAACATGCAGAAATCAGGATTGATAGAGTGCATAAGCGAGGAGAAAAAGCGGGGCGCAGTCTGCAAGTATTTTGTGCCGACAGCGCAGGCATTTGGCATAGAGCTGTCGCAGAAAAGGTCCGAGAAAGGGATTGAGACAAGCCCGGCAGTAAAGGATTTCTTTTTTGAGTTTACCCGCAAAGGCGTGTTTGACGGCAAAGTCGTAGTAGGCGCGCCAACACCGCACGGGCCGCATCTTACAGAGGCAAGGGACGGGCATTACGCAGTCCATCTCGGTTTTCTGCTCGGAAGTCTGTGCAGTCTTGAAAACCGCTTTGTAGTTGCGCTTGATATTGACATAAAAGCAGAAAAAAAGCAGGGCAGGAACATGATTTTGATCGGAGGGCCTGTTACGAACATAGTATCTTCAGAAGTAAATAACAAGCTTGATGTGCGCTTCGTATGGAATAACGCATGGCAAATATCATCACTAATCACAAAAAAATCATACGCGCAGGAAAACTGCGGGCTGATAGCAAAGGTCAGAAATCCCTGGGATAAAAACAAATCAATTATTTTGCTTTCGGGGCTCAGATATAATGGCACAAAAGCGTGCATAATTGCGGTAACGCAGCATGCCGAAAAAGTCCTGAAGGATTACAGCAAGAAAAAAGATTTTTACCGCATAATTAACGGTTTGGACAGAGACGGCGATGGCAAGATTGATGATATAGAGATATTAGAATAACTAAACGACTACTGACGAGGGCAATCTCTGTTGTTTAAGGAACAATCGCAACGATTTTTCCTTTCCGCCAAATCATTGATTTGGCGTTATGGCTTCGTTCTGCATGTAAACGCGATGGTAAAACTCAAATACAAATCCCTTTGCCCTCGTCGTTAGTAGTTTATTTCTTTACCAGAGATATGTTGCAGCAGCAACATCCGCTAATCATTTTTTGACTAGCGATATTTCCATCGTCGAGACTCTTACGGGTCTTCCCTCGCGGTTTGTAAAGCCTTCTGAGCCTATTTTTATGTCCCCGAGATTAATCTGGTCCTTCAAAAATCTGTTGCGCACAATTTCTACCACGTCTACGGCGCGGGAAATAAATTTGCCGCGGCTCTTTACTGTTACTTTGGATGCGTTCTCTGTTGTAAACTGCATGACAACAGCAGTTGCATAATTCATCAGCGGTTTGCCGCCAACAAAAACGTTGTAGTCGTCTATTTTTCCCTCAGTCATCCAAGCACCTCCAAAATGCTTTACCTGTGCGTACTGCGAGACTATGTAATCAGTCTTGTGCTGCAGATCTTAATTTTTTCGTAATATACCCTGCAATCAAGTTTCTTAACTTTTTTGTTGGCACTTCTGCGTATTCAGAGACTTTTAGCTTGTTATCAACGAATTTAGAAGTAAACCTGCCTTTGTGGAGCTTCATCAGCTGTTCTGCCTGCCTCTTTACAAAGCCTGTTCGTATTCTTCCCATTTTTATAAGACAATCAAGAAGTCATTTAAAAGGGTTATTGTTTATATTGTGCCTAACGGGATTTCCAGTTTTTCCGCGAGTTCTTTATAGCGGTTCCTTATTGTCACTTCAGTAACGCCTGCTTTCTCAGCGACTTCTTTCTGCGTCCTTCGTTCGTTTTCCAGAATAGTTGCAATATAAATTGCTGCGGCAGCAACTCCGGTATATCCGCGTCCGCTTATAAGCTCCTTTGCTTCAGCCCGCACAATAATATCCAAGGCTTTTACCTGCACCTCGTGGCTTAGTTTCAGCTTGCAGCAAAATCTGGAAATATAATCTTTTGGCATGCACTTGTTAGGCCCAAAATTGAGTTCGCGCGCTATATGTCTATAAGTTCTTCCTATTTCTTTCCTGCCAATTCCCGTACCTTCAGAAATCTCATCTAACGTGCGGGGTGTGTTGCAAAGCCTGTGCGCACCATAAAGCGAGGCAGCAACAACGCCTTGTATGCTCCTGCCTCTTACGAGATTTTTGTCAGCAGCCTTTTTATAAATAAATGCTGCAGTTTCGCGCACATTCCTCGGAACTTGCATTTGCGAAGCAATGGTCTCCAAATAACTTAGCGCAATGACACGATTTTTCTCTGCAGAGTTTGCTATTTTGATGCGCCGCTGCCATTTCCGCAGGCGGTGCATCTCTGCCCTGTTTCGTGTTGGTATATTTCTCCCATAAGAATCTTTGTCTTTCCAGCTAATTTCTGTTGTCAGCCCTTTGTCATGAAGCAGCTGAGTTGAAGGCGGGCCGCTGTGCTCAACCTTCTCTTTCTGCTCTGGAGTGAAAGCCCGCGGAGAATCACTGCGTATATCCTGGTCAAGAACAAGCCCGCATTCCCCGCAGACAAGCTCGCCCCGATTATAGTCATGCTCCAGATGCGCGGAGTTGCACTCGGGGCACTTTGTTATATCATCAACTTCAAGCTTTCTAGGATTATTAACAGAAATCTTTTCCTCAAGTCCGCCTTCGGCCATTCTATAAAAGAGGTGCTTTAAGGATATAAGGCTAGCGCTGCCCGCGTTTGAAAATTTTCATGAATTCCCTGTGCAACTCTTCTGGAGACCTGTCACGTACCGCGCAGCCCTTTAAGATGTAACTTAAACTGGCTTTTTCAAACTCAAACTTTTTGATAAATTTTTCAAGATGGGATGGCATATTCGAACCAGCGGATGGCTGTATAACCTCGAGAGTCATTGTCTGCGTGTACGGACAGTCAAGAAGCCAGTTAATTGTGTCCCTGTTGTTAATGCGCCAGCTAATTATGTACTCGCCAGGATTTGGTATGTTTGTCGCAGCAGAGCCGAAATATGGCTTTGCAATTCTGTTAAGATATTTAAAAATCGGGAAGCCCTCTGCAAGCGAAAAGTCCTGAAGCGTGTGCGCAAATTCCTTATTGTGTTTTATGTAATAACGTGCGTTATATGCCATAGCAATGAATTAAATGTTAATCTTAAAAGTTATTTGCTCGTCATTATTTCTACAACATCAAGATGCTTCAGTACTGCGTCTCGGCCGATTTTCCTTTTTGTTTTTACATCGATTGCAGCAACAAAGTTCTTTGCAAAATCCGTGTGGATTTTTGCAGCAAAATCATAGGCTGTCGAGTTAGGCGGAAGAACAAATGCGTCTGGAAGAACTCTGCCTTGGGAATCAGTCAATTTACTGACTCCGCCTGGAAATACAACAATGTGCTTCAAAAAGTCAAAAACCGCTGAGTTCAGGCATGTTTGTACTCCCGTGGTGTGCCAGACTCCAAGAATTTTATCTTTTACAAACTCAAGGGCTTTTTTCTGCGTAGAGTTTAATTTTTCAGGCTTTAAAATTTCAAACTTCGAATCTCCGGGAATATATTTTATCAAGTCTGTTTTTGCAGCCTCACGCAAAGCCAGTTCAGATTCTGCTGAACAAGGCACGATAAGGTGATTCGGAAATTCTTTTTTTAATCTTTCAACGTTTGCCTTGGCAGTGTGCAGGTCTATTTTATTTGCTGCTATCACAACAGGTTTTGACATTGCTCTCACAGAGGATGCAAATTCCAGAATATCTGCATCAGTCCACTCAAACAGTTTTTTATCGTAAAGCCCTTTTGAAGCGCGCAAAGCTTTTGTCACCATATCCAGAGTTACTTTAAAGCCGTAGAACTGCTCTGCAAGCGCCTTGTCAGCAGTTTTCTGCAGGCTCTGGCGGACAAATTTGCTCCAGTTTTCCTTCAGCATGGATGCGAACCACTTGTCTAACTCATCCTCAACAAATTTAACATCCTGCACCGGATCGTAGGAGCCTGGCTCAATGACTTTTCCTTCAGTGTCGGTGCTTCCGGAAGCATCTACAATATGAATCAGCACATCTGCCTGAACTAAATCAGACAAAAATTTATTTCCAAGCCCTTTTCCCAGATGCGCTCCGGGAACAAGCCCTGCAACATCAATCATTTTTACAGGAACGAACCGCTGCCCGTCAATGCAGAAGCCCAGGCGGGCATTGCACTTGACTTTGAAGAAACTCTCAGCGCATGGCACGCGGACAAAGCCTACGCCTTCGTTTGGCTTGATAGTTGTAAATGGCCTGTTTGCAATCTCAACTTCCGCGAGCGTTGCAGCTTTGAAGAACGTTGATTTTCCTACGTTTGGCTTGCCTACTATACCTATTAACATATTTTACCTCGTTGAAATTGCGCCATTGTATTTGTTCTGTATGCCTTTCCAATATTTTAAAGTTGTCTCATAGTCATACTTGATATTTTTTTTAACGCAGTCGCGCACAGCTTGCCCAAGCGGCTTCAAAGACCGCTCTCTGGCGTTTATTCCTGATGCAAAGCCGACTTCAGGCTCAGACAGCGTATCCCACAGGTTAACAGTCTTGCCGTAAAAGTTTTTATTTGCCGGGGAAATTTGCTCAATTGCTCCAGGGTAATGCAGCCTTACTACTGCAAATGTTTTTTTTGAGACTTTGTCCTGCATTCTGCGCGTGACTCGCGTACACATCGGAGCGCTGCGCAGGCTGTAATAAAATCCCGAGTGAAGCATTGCATAGCCAAGCACCAATCCAAGCGGTACCTCCTGGCTCGAAGTATATATAATTGTCTTGCTCCTGAGCTCGCCGAACAGGTGCGAAACGCCTTTTGGGTCAATGGTAACAGCAAATAAGCCGCGCCCGCGCACTGTTTGCACCAGAGTATTCGGATCAGGAACAGTATCAGTACCTTCAAGTCTCGCACAAAGGTCTTCCCTCACAAGCGGGCCGTATTCCGTTAGAATAGGGTGAATATTGCATATTAGTTTGTCAGGGTCAATTTTACGCCGCCGCATAGAATAAATGGTATCTTCGTTCATGACACAAGATTTGGCGCCATCATTATGGCGGAAAACCTTACACCTCACAGCGCAAGATTTAAATGTTAAGCTTTTA
>JAZDME010000020.1:0-2980 GCA_043801255.1 archaeon | reverse complement strand
CAGTCCTGCCGGAGTGCCCGGATAGGTCATATTTCTTCATTTCCATTTTTACCTTGAAGTCAATCGGGCCGAGAACAAACCTGCCGGTATCTTCCAGGTAGCGTCCAGCAGTTTTCGGAATCTGGAATCCTGTAAGCAATATCGAGCTGTCCTCGCGGGCATAAAGTGTTTTCATGTAATGAACTATCGGCCCGCCTTCCATTGCACCGCCGGTTGTTATGATGGCGCAGGGCTCTTTCATCGCGTTATTGCGCTCGTCATTTTCATAAAGCATGATTACATTTTCAGCGGCTTTGTGCAGCGCCTTAGCATCTTTCAGGTATTCGGGATGGTCAAGCGTTATCTGTAACGCGTCTTTGGCCATGCCGTCAACATAAACCGGGAAGTTAAAGCCAAAATGGTCAAGAATCATTATTAATTCAGGCGCCCTTACAGAAGTAGTCGGCAGCATGGCAATGCCGCCTCTTTCAACAGTCTCTTTTACAGACTTGAAAAGCGCTTTCTCCTGTTCATCTCTGGGCGGATGGTCCCTGCTGGAATAAGTGTTCTCCATTATGACCATATCAATGTCCTTAAAATCAAATTTAGCGCCGTGCACCAGGCGCGTGGGAATCATGTTGAAATCGCCAGTATACAGTATCTTTTTGCCGTCAACTTTCGCAACAAAAATCGCGCTTCCAGGAATATGCCCCGCATCCCAGACATCAACTTTTATGTCGCCGATTTTTATCTCATCTGCATACTGGACTTTGTTGTAGCTCTTGTTCATGGAGAAAATGTCTGCCGGAGCGTAAAATGCAGACCTTTTCTTGATGCTCGCAATTTTCAGCGCATCCCTAAGCAGCAGGTTTGAAAAGTCATAAGTTGGTGATGTTGCGTAAACCGGACAGCCAGTCTGTTTGTGCAAGAACGGGGACATGCCAAGATGGTCCAGATGTCCATGAGTAACAAATAAAGCGTCAACCTTGGTTTTAGGCAGCATCGGCGTCTCGCCAGTCTCTACTTTTGTGCCGTAGTCAATCATTACTTTTGATTTCCCCTCTACCAGAAACGCGTTCCTTCCTACTTCTTGGCAGCCGCCAAGGCAATGTATTTTTACCATAGAATTACTTTTTTGATTTCTTTTCCTCGACAGGCTTTGTGATGTCAACCCCGAGTTTTTTCAGTGCTTCTATATGCGCCTTCAGCAGGGCATCAACAATTCCAATCATTTTTGCAACTTCCTGCCTTTCTTTTATCAAAGTGCTTATCGCGCCTTTGTGAAATCCAATCTCCTCATCATTCTTTACCATTTTTTCTCCTATTTATATTTCTCCAAGAAACCGCCGCCGCTCTTTTTGATGTAAGAGTGCACGCAGCTTCTGAAATATACCCCCAGAATTCCTACTCCAATGATCTGGCAGATAATAACAAAGTTTTCAAATAAACCAAAGCTGGCAACTGCAACGCTCAGGACAGTTATGAAAATTCCGAATGTCAGCACAGTAACGTTTGATGCCATTGCCTTGCCCAGGTCAGAAAACTTGCGGTGCAATACAAGCACATCAAACGCATACACAAGCGTGAAAATTGTCACAACAATTTTGATTATTGACAGCCAGCTTTTCAAATTAGCCGGCGCAGGTATCGCAAATGCCATGATTATATGCTTTTAAGATGATATTTAAATGCATCGCAACAGGCGGTATTTTGCCTCTACGCACGACTAAAGATATTGCTTTGTATTTAAGCTTCGCAATTGATTGTGGCATGCAGTTTGCGGCTGTCAGCCACAAGCTGCCAGTTACCTGCCTTAATCAATGGCGATATCCCAGCAGTCGTGCTAAAAACTTTATATATGCCTAAAACTAACTATAGTTATGGCTGCATTTGACTTCAGATATAAGCTCCTGGCAGTGGAATCCGGAATGTTTCTTGCAATTCAACTACTCGCGGTATTTGTGGGCGCGATATTTGTGCAAAAAGGGCTTGTCCAGCAGATGCCGGTGCAGCAGGCGCTGCCGTCATTTTTGATAGCATTTGCGATTGCGATGGTTGTGATGGTGGCAGTTCTTTATTTCCTCAAAACGCCAAAGACTTTTGGCATATTCTTCGCATTCATAATTTTCATAGGCACGGAAATTGTGTTCGAAGCTTTTGTGCCGAGTTTAATTGCCGCAGCTCTCGCAATTATAGTTGTGATGGTACGTGTTTGGAAGCCAAACGTGCTTACGCATAACATAGCAATTTTCCTTACGATTGCAGGAATCTCAGCACAGCTGGGGATGATGCTGCCAGTTCCGGCAGTAATAATAATTATTCTTGCATTGTCAGTCTATGATTATCTGGCAGTTTTCAAGTTCAAGACAATGGTAAAAATGTTCAGGCAGATGCTTGAGCGCGGAGCCCCGTTTGCAATTATTGTCCCAGAGTCCGCGGAACATTTCAGCGAACATGTAGGAAAAGTTTCAAAAGAGAAATTAGCGCAGGTGGAAAAGCGAGGAAAGGCAAAGAAGTCTGAAAAACCGAGGTTTATGATGCTTGGCACCGGCGACCTGGCATTCCCGGCAGTGTTTGCAGTCTCGGCATATGCGCAGTATAATATCGCGGTATCCGCAGCAATTATAGCGGGCGCAATGGTTGGGCTTGTGGTAAATCACTATTATCTGACAAAAAAGTTCCAGGCAATTCCGGCACTGCCGGCAATCGCAGTGTTCTCAACCCTCGGGTTTATATTGTCGCAGCTGCCTAGCTGGATTTAAGCGTTATAAGAAAACCTTTTCTTTAACTCAGTTTTTCTTTTATTTAATAATTTAATATCATCCCCTATCTCTTCAATTTTTGCCCGCATCTCTATTGCTTCCGGATGGCCAATCGGGTAATTGCGCAGAACTCTTTTTATTTCCAGAACTTTTTCCCGTCTGATAGCAATATCTATGTTTAGGGATGTAATGGCTGCATGAGCGTCATCCTCAGAAAGGTTGCACTTGCCGGTTTTAAT
>JAZDME010000063.1:0-3029 GCA_043801255.1 archaeon | reverse complement strand
CGCGAAATGCTATGATTGTGGAAGATGTGATGAAAACCGTTTATGCTGGCCGTTTCCCTGTACTACTTACGGAACGCCGTGAGCATCTGGAATATTTCAAAGAGGTATTTGAAAATCGTATAGACAATTTAATTGTCTTTCACGGAGGGATGGGTAAGAAACAATTGGATGCTGCTCAGAAAAAGTTAAACAATTTTTCAGACGATAAATCCAATCTTATTTTAGCAACAGGTCGTTATCTTGGTGAAGGCTTCGACAACCCTCGCTTGGATACTCTTTTCATAGCTTTGCCGGTTTCATGGAAAGGTACAATTGCTCAATACGCCGGTCGTCTTCATCGTGACCATCACAGCAAAAGCGAGGTGATAATTTACGATTATGCGGACATAAAAGTGCCAATGTTGGCTAAAATGTTTGATCGCAGGTTAAGAGGCTATAAAGCCATTGGCTATGAATGTGCCAAATAATAAAGGATTGACTGTAAATCACTGACAAAGGATAGATATGGCAAAGTTGAAAATCAAACGTAAGATAAAAAAGGGTCGGACGATAACGAAAATTTCTCATCTGCGGAAACCCGAAGATATGCCTTTGGAGCAATGGCAGATTGTCTTACGTAAGCAGTTCGCGGACAAACAAAACTTTCGTTTCAAAAATATTGGCGATGAACCGATTTTCTCTGAATTTATTGTTACAAATCCGCAAACAGGAGGCGAATATCGTGTTGCTATTCGCGGACAGAGACTCGGTGATAATTACTGCTCATGCCCGGACTTTACGGTTAATACACTCGGAACTTGTAAACATGTTGAGTTCACACTTTCCAAACTGCAGCGGAAACAGGGAGGCAAAAAAGCTTTTGCAGAAGGTTTTCAATCCGACTATTCAGAAATTTATCTGCGGTATGGCGCAAAGCGGGAAGTTGTTTTCAGCCCCGGGACTGAATGTCCAGCAACTTTGCTGCATCTTACCCAGCATTATTTTGATAAAGATGGATTTTTGAAGCCGCAGAGTTACTCTCAATTTGATACATTTATGAAAAAGGTCGCAGCATTAAAACATAATCTGCGATGCTATGAGGATGCGATAGACTTTATTGCCCAAGTAAGGGATCAGGCTCATTTAAAGCAGCAGGTAGAAAAAGCGTTTCCAAATGGCATCGGCAGTCCTGCATTCAGAAAGTTGCTAAAGGTACCATTGTATTCTTATCAACGCAGCGGGGCTTTGTTCGCGGCTAAAGCAGGACGAAGCCTAATTGCTGATGATATGGGTCTTGGCAAAACCATTCAGGCAATCGCAGCAGTTGAGATATTAACTAAAACGGCTGGCCTTGAACGTGTACTGATTATATCCCCGACTTCACTAAAACATCAATGGAAACAGGAAATTGAAAAATTCTGCAACCATTCGGTCGAGGTCGTTGAAGGTTTTCTGGCAAAACGTACAGGGCTCTATAAATCTGATTCATTTTATAAAGTTACCAATTATGATGTAATCAACCGGGATGTTGATCTTATCCGCAAATGGTCGCCGGAAATGATTATCCTTGATGAAGCCCAACGGATTAAAAACTGGAAAACCAGAAGGGCGCAAGTTGTAAAAAAACTTAATTCCAAATATGCTATTGTGCTTACCGGTACACCACTAGAAAATCGTCTGGAAGAATTGCATTCGATTGTTGAATTTGTTGACCGATTCCATCTTGGACCGTTGTTTCGTTTCCTTGCCGAGCATCAGCATGCCGACGAAGTTGGCAGGGTAACAGGTTATCGTAACCTCTCCAAAATCGCAAAATCACTGGAGTCAATACTTATCAGGCGTACAAAGAATGAAGTTTTAAAGGAACTGCCGGAACGTTTAGATAAAAATTATTTTGTCCCTATGACTGCTGAGCAAATGAAATATCACGAAGAAAACGGGGAAACTGTTGCACGTATTGTCGCCAAATGGCGAAGGTTTGGCTTTTTGTCTGAAACCGAACAGCGAATACTTATGATTGCTCTGCAGAATATGCGGATGAGCTGCAACAGTACCTATCTTCTTGACAAAAAGACAGATTTTGGTGTCAAAGCCGATGAATTGATTTCGGTACTTAAAGAAGTTTTTGAACAGCCGGATTCAAAGGTAGTGGTATTTAGCCAATGGATAGGAACTCACGAAATATTGTTGGATCGCCTCAAATTATCGAAATATAATTATGTGCTGTTTCACGGCAGCATTCCAGGAACAAAGAGGAAGGATTTGATAAGTCAGTTCAAAACCGATCCTGACTGCCGAGTGTTCCTCTCTACGGATGCCGGCGGAGTGGGGCTGAATCTGCAAAACGCCTCAACTGTCATTAATATGGATCTGCCCTGGAATCCTGCGGTACTTGAACAGCGTATCGGACGCATTCATCGTCTTGGCCAGCATCGTCCGGTTCGTGTTGTAAATTTTGTCGCTCAGGGCACAATTGAGCATGGAATGCTTTCACTGTTATCTTTCAAGCAATCTCTTTTTTCCGGTGTTCTTGACAAAGGTCAGGATGAGGTGTTCTTAGGTGGGACAAGACTAAAGAGATTTATGGATTCTGTTGACAAAGCAACTAATGCTATCCCTGAATCAATGCCGCAGCAATCTGAAACAAATGGAAATGGTGATGATACAGAGCAGGAAATTGCAGTTGAAACAGAAAGCAAAGAAGTACTGCAGACAGCACAGCAACAAAACTGGAATGATATCGTTTCAACAGGTTTGTCATTCATAGATAAGCTTGGGCAGACACTGCTCGGTCAGAACAATAAATTACGCGAGCCGATTTCAAAGATATTTTCTGGATTAAAGATTGAAACGGATAAAACTACCGGCCAGCGTCATCTGAAACTACCAATACCCAAAAAGGAAGTGCTGGAAGGAGCGGCAAAACTGCTTATGGAACTTTCAAAAAAAGCTTGACAATGATAAGATAGACAGGTGAATTGACCCGTTGCTTATCACTCTTTTCTTTATTGAGAATCAGATTTTATAGTGTGCCAGTTACTAATTTGCAC
>JAZDME010000057.1:0-5923 GCA_043801255.1 archaeon | reverse complement strand
ATTTATCCATCCAGTTAGAAATTTTCTTTTGATTTTTAGGATGACTAGAACCAATGAGTTTAATCCACCTGATAAAATTGGCTTTGCCTGTAAGTTCTATCTCGTTTGTTATCCAAGTCCTGTTTTTATAGTGCGCAACATAGTCCGTTCTAGTCCAACAAGTAATTCCATACACGCTCAAAATTTCCTTCAAATCTAGCACTAACTGCTTACTTTTGAAAGCAGTTTCTATAGAAGGCCACTCGCCGCCACGTTTGAACATATAACCAAAATCTGTATCAGTTAGGCCTCGCAGAAATGCGAAAATATATTTATCAGATGATTTCTTTATTATTTCAGGAATACCTATGTTATCTTTTTTACCATACCAAAGGCATAATTCTTCCGTTAAAAATCTAAATAAGCGATTAGAATAAATTCTAAGTAATATTTCGTTTCTATTTTTTCGTCTAATAACTTTAGATTCGATGCCAAACAATTGTTTAATTAAATTTCTCACATATCCATTTAAATAGCAAAAATCGTCTAATCCGCCACTTATTTCGATGCTATTTCCACGATTTTTATTTTTGTAAATTCCACCGTCACCTAATAAAATTCCAATAAATTCTGCTAAATTCTCCGTTAGGCGCATAAATAAAACATTGTAATCTTATATAAAAAGTCTGGGCGCAGTTGTCTAGTGTCCAGTATTAATCCTCCCTCGGGCGTTCATAGTATTTTTATTCTTATGTTTTCGAGCATTGGTATGAACGGTGAATTTTGCCCGAAATGCGGCACGCTTTTGAGGAAAGATGAGTCATGCAGAGGGTGCAAAAGAGGCATCAAGCGCACCACAGATCTTGAATTGCTCGAAGATAAAGTTCGTTCGGCCTTCAAAAATGACAAACGGGTTGCAGGTTTTTTGCCGAGGATGCACGAACATTATACAACCCTATTAAACAGCCGAAGATGCATCAGGGGCAGATTGTATGATATTGGTGGAAAGCCGCTGATGAGCGTTATCATGGATGTTGGTGCAATTGTAAATTTGAAAATGGTTACTGTTAACAGCGGCAAGAAATATTTTGAAGTGCCCGAATCGGTTGTTTTGTTTGCAAATTACGTACATGAAACTGGCAAGCCTGAAATGTCTTACCTGCTGGCAATCCCGCCCAGGGATTACTGGTTATACAAGAGGCAGGCTGCGCACTATAAAACACCATCCGCAAATCCCCTTGCGCGGTTTATAGTGCCTTCAGATTTTGATTTGGCTGAGAAAATAACGACTTCGACGAACGACTAGGGCAAATGTCATTGATTAAGGGAAGCAAACTATCTTGCGAGGTTTTTGGCTGGGAAATGTGCTGCGAAGCTTGAAAATTGAGAGATTGCCCTCGTCGTAGCCAGTCAAAAAAATATTGTTGTCTGCTATACAAATATTTTTATAACTTGCAGGGACTAAAACCTGTATTATCCTCGGAGGGTGAACATATGTATAAATATAATAGAAAGACCATGTTGCTGCCATTGGCAGTGGTTTTTATGGCATTGATGGCTGCGAGCGTTAGTGCAACAATGACATTCAGCCTGTCATCGCCTGTTAAAATCCCTGAAAGCGGCATCGCTACAGTGAATTTGACCGCAGGCGTAAGCGGCAATACCGGAACTGTAAGTTTTACATCCGGCGGAAATGCAAATGTTATAGTTAACATCGCCGGCGGAATCGCAACCTTAAGGGCCGCATCGGCAGATTGGGACGGCGTGGAGTTTGTAACATTCACAGCAAAGGATTCCAATACCAGCGAAAGCCCTACTGCAACAGTAATGGCTTTTGTTATAGATGCTAATTGCGACAACGGCGTTTTGAAAGTTGATAACATCGAAGTGGATGATATCACAGACGACGAAGACGAAACAGTGCCTGGCGACCATCTGGATATCAGTTTTGACATCAAAACAAGCAGCGACCTGTCTGATGTCTATGCAAAAGTCTGGCTTGCAAAGCCTGACGGAGCAAAAGTCGGCTCAAAATTAGAAACTCAAAAGGATGACCTGGATGATGATGAGCGCACCGAGGCAGTTGACCTCCGGGTTGAACCAACTGCAAAATCAGGCACATATTACATAATTGTTCAGGCATTGGGCGACAACGACGGAACTGATGTGTGCAGCCTGAATGTTTACAAAACCAAGGTAACTGTTGAAAGAAAATCGCATGATGTGCTGATAGATACTGCGACATTAAGCCCTGAAGCGCCGGTCTGCGGCAGCAAAGCCGAAATAACTGCAGCGCTTTACAACATTGGCGATGACTCCAGCGAAGACGTCAAGCTGCGCCTGAGGAATTCCGAGCTGAACATAGATTCGTATTCTGAATTGTTTACGCTGAAAAAATCTGTTAAAACAGACAGGATGATGGCATTTGAAATACCAAAAACCGCCAAGGGAACTTACCTGCTTGAAGTTATAGCATATTACAACAGCGGTTCAAGCTCAAAGACAGCAACTGTAACGGTGCCAGTAACCTGCGGGACAACAACCACGACAACTACAACAACGACAACAACAGCAGGAACCGGAACGATTTCAATACCTGTAACTACAGCAACTGCCGAAAGCGGACAATCCGTGAAATTTACTGCTACAATAACAAACACCGAAGCAACGCCGCAAACATATGACATTTCAATTTCGGGAGTAACAGACTGGGCAACCTCGAATATCGAGCCTTCGTCAGTTGTTTTGGCAGCTGATGCAAACACGCCTGTTTACATTTACCTGACGCCAAAGGCCTCGGCGTACGGCGACCAGACAGCAACTGTTTCAATAAAGTCCTCGAGTACGGTACTTGCAACAAAAACGCTTACGGTAAGCCTGCCGCAAAAATCGACAACAACGTCAACTACAGTAACTCCAAAAACATCGTCAACAACTGTTGCAACAGAGACGCCAACGCTGACACCGGAAGCGACCGTTGCAATTATAGTTATAATTGCATTTATTGTTGGCGGAATCGGCTACAAGGCGTATAAACACAGGGGCGGAGGAATAAGGGTCTACGGCGAGCCAAGAGCAAAAAGGGGCAGAAGGGCTGCAGAGTAGACTTTTTCTTTTTTCCTTTTTTTATATTTTTGAATTTAATTCCTGACGACTACGACGACTGACTACTAGGGAAATCGCTATTGATTGTGAGCAGCCAAAGCAGCCGCATGACTTCCAAGCAAACAGAAACCGAAGCCTCAAATACAAATCCCTTTTCCCTCGTAGTCGTCATCAGCGCAGATGTATGCGCCAGTATATAATACTAAATAATATAGTATATGCTGCAGCATACAGGTGCAAAAATCATAGATAAGCCTTAAAAAACCTGCAACCATTGTGCATCTGCAATAAAAATGGCAGACGAACTTGAAAAACAAATCACTGAAACGCAAAGTGAAAAAATCAGAATTATTGAAGTTGAGCGGTCGCAGGAACGAACAACGCAAACTATTCAAACGCCGCAGCCCATACCTGCAGTTGTGCCTGAACAGCTGCCCACGGCGCCTGTACCCGCACAGCAGCCTGCTGCTACAGCACCGGTTGCTGATGCGCCAGCCGCACCTTCTGAAACTAAACTGGAAGCTCTCGAAAAAATTTCTAGAATCTGCAATGCTGAAACAAGAAAAGCGCGGGCAGAAAAACAAAACAGCCCTGAACAGTCGCAGTTTGTTGGAACCGGTTTTAAAAACGGAATTTCATCTGGCCAGATTGGCGAAAACCACTATGCATTACAATATGAGGAGCGCAATATCCGCTCTTTGGAAGTATCATTATACACTCAGGATGGCAAGCTCAAGCCAATACCGTCCAGAAAGCTCAGCAAAAATGACAGAATTGCAATGAAAAATTATCATAACAGCAACATGCAGTCAGCAACCCTTAAAAATTTATCATCAAACAATAATGCGGTTAAAATGGCAGACGAACAAAATTCTCAAGATAAAACTCAAACGCTGGAAGAAAGAACTACGGAAATATTTGTCGCTACGCGGACAGAAACAAAAATTGATACTTACAATACTTATGTTATCACGAAATCTGGCGAAAAAAACGGGACCAAACCGTACTATCTGGGTCAGGATGGCAAGCCATACGATGCAGAAACAAAACAGCCTGTGGAACTGCCCGAAAATATGCTTAAAGCGCTGACGGACGCAGCAAAAACTGCGCAAGTTCCTGCTCAAGAAACTCCAAAAAAAGTGCTGAAAAAACTTAAAGGTAAAAATATTCTCCGGGTGCAGACACCTGCACCAGCTGAGCAAACGCTGGAAGAGCATTTGCTCGGGGAAGACATTGAGATTCCGGAAAAACCTGAAGTTCCTGCAGAGAAAGGATTTGTTCCAATGGAATATAAAAAGGGTTATGTAACCGGAAAACTTGACGGCAAGGAAGTAAGATACTTCATAGGGCTGGCAAGGGCAATTTTCCGCGTTGACGGCAAGGCGCTTTATGCGGAAGACGTCGGCGGCATGAAAGTATGGGAGCAGATGCACAAAGACTATGACGCTTCGTATTCGCAGCATATGCGAGAGAAATTGCTGGAAACAAGCCATTTTGGGGGAAAGGCTTAATTTTTTTACTATCTGTTTACTACAGTATATACTATAGTATAATATGTGCAATATGGAAGCGTATGAATATGTGAAGGCTGGAGAAGTTCTTTCTGAGTTAGGAGAAATTAAACTAGTGGATGCCTACAATCCTGTCAAAAGCTTTTACCATTGCGTTGAAGGGGCTTTCCCAAGCTTCTCGAACAAGCAGGAAGCCATTGCCGACACAAAATCAGGCAAAGTTCTTTTCACAACAGACATTTCAAGTTTCAGGCAAACGCTTGAGGATTTGGTAAGCGGAACCCTGCAGTCTGAGTTGGGAATGCTGAGCCGGGACCTGGCAGAGGCATATATCCTGCAGATAAAAGAGCTGTTCCCCCAGGAGCTGGTAATCCCGGAAAACACAAGCGGAAAAGACGTTCTGGGAAAAATAAAAGCCAGCCCTGACTTGCGGGCCATGCTTGACAAAAGCCTGGGTGCAAAAAAAGAGTATGTAATGTTTCTTGCAGCTGCGCACAACAACTCGATGTACGGATTGCGCATGGGCCTTACGCATGATGATATGGTAAATTTGCTGGACTGCATAAAAGCCGGCGAATCTGACTGCGCAGCAAAGTATTTGGCGCCGTTAAGGGACGAGTTCAGAAAACGGAGTTATTTTGAGCTGTTGGATTTGCTGGACAGGATGAAAGTCAGCGAATCAGACAGCGCAGTAAAATTTTTGGCGCAGCTGAAGAATGAAATCCGGGAAATGGATGCCGACGGGGACAGGCTTTACAAAAAATTCGTTGACGCGTGTGAAGACCCTGAGCCCGAGAGATTAAACGGATATATTTCGATTTTAAATGGTTATAAATCAGGCATTGAGAAAGTGCTTGAAAATTCAGACGGGTTAAACCGCGAAAAGAAAACCGGCTTGCAGGTAAAGCTTGGATTTGTGAATACGGTTTTCAGCAGGCTTAAAGCGCTCCAGAGCATAAGAGAAAAGGATTATCCTTATTTTGACGTAAAGTACTGCTTTGATGCTGGCAGTGTCGCAAGCATCCAGCCAGAGTATGCAAGGACAATGCTTGATGCAATTAACGGCGCATGCAAACAATATGCCAATAGCGCTGCTGTTGATATTTACAAACAATTTGGGGCATATTGCAAGAATACATCTCCAGACTTGCTGATATTTCCTTTCGGAAAGCGCTTTTTTTATCTTGGAAACACTGAAAACCCTGAGTTTCTGCTTAAAGTATGGTATAACTACGATTCAGAGACCACACAGAAGGTTTATAAGACTATTGTTTAATTGTTACTACATAGTAAAAAAAACTGAGGTGAATTTATAAAAATGGTAGACG
>JAZDME010000054.1:0-16138 GCA_043801255.1 archaeon | reverse complement strand
CTACTCTGAAAATGTTTTAAACTACACTGCTTGGTATTACAACGTATCTGATGTCAGAACTTTTTTCTTAGACGACAGTTATTACGTAACTGGTTCAGATATAAATGCTGTGCCGACAGTTAGCAACGTCAATGCAAATGCCACGTATGTAAAGAGCACAACACTAATTAATCTTACAGTTTATGCAAAGGCAAATTCTATCAAGAACTTAACCAGCTTAAAGATTAATGGAACATCTATCGGCGGCCCGCTTTTAGCGGGCGGAATATTTAGTACAATTAATACTACTGCAAACTTCGGGTGTCAAGGTTTTGAGGGAAACTGCATCCTTTCAATAAATGCGAGCGATGATTCTGGCAAAGAGAATTCCAGTGAAAAGTTTAACATCACAGTTGATGATATCGTACCAAGAGTCAATAATATATCATTAAGTTCCTCTAGTTATGTGCAAAGTTCACAATCTGTTAAAGTTGATGTTAGCGTCTCTGATATCAATATTTCCAGCGTTAAAATAAATAGCAGTTCATTAAGTTTGTCAAGCGGACTTTATACAATAACAACTAATATGACAAATCTTGGCTGTTTACCTAATTCGGCATGTAATTTGACTGTAGTAGCTACAGATGGCGTTGGAAATGTAAATAACACGCAAAAACAACAGGTTATACTGGATGACATTTTACCTGCAATTCAATTTTTATCACAAACCGAAAATTCCTCATCATTACTTACAACAAGGAGAAACATTGTTGTAAATGTTACAGTCGATGACACAAATTTTGCAAATCAGACTATATTTTTATACAATTCAACATCTTTGGTAAATAGCACAACAACTAACCAGACAAATAACCGCCTGAATTTTGCAAACTTACCCGATGGAACATACTATTTTAACGCAACTGCTTACGATAGGGCTGGCAATTCAAACAGCACCGAAACGAGAAATGTTGCTATAAATAATAATGCGCCGGTTTTGAATATAATTTCTCCGGTAAATAAAACATGGTATAATGCCGTCAAGTTCAATGTTACCCTGAACCAAGCAGGGTTCTGCTTCTTTTCGCTGAACAATCAAGCAAATGCAAGTATGACAAATCTGAGTTCAACAAGCTATTATTTTGTGAATTCAAGCATTTCAGAGACGACTACAAACAGAAATTATAATGCCACAATTTACTGCAACAACACTGCCGGAAATCTGAGCACGTCTGCTTTGATATTTTTCGGGGTGCATAAAGTTGCCCCGAATGTGGATTTAATCAGCCCTGACGATGGCTATTCTGCAACAGGCACAACAACCGTAAATTTCCAGTTTAATGTTACGGACGCTTTGAACATTTCCAGCTGCAGCCTGATTATTGATTCTGCTGCAGTCGCATCAAACACGAGTCCTATAACAAATGGAACAAACACGATTTCAAAGGAAATGGCAGCATCAACTTATTCTTGGAGCATAAACTGCACTGACGAAGCCGGCAATATTGGAAATTCGAGCTCTCGCAGTTTGATAATAAATGCAGTTTCCACGCCAACCCCAAGTTCCGGCGGGGGTGGCGGAGGCGGCGGTGGAGGAGGAGGCGGCGGTGCAACAATACTAAAGACTTTTATTCTTGCGCCAGGGCAGCCGGCAGAAACAGAGCTGAAAATGGGCATGGGCTCTATTGCATATAGTGTCAGCAACGAGAATCACACGATAAGACTTTCTGGGCTTCTTACAAATTCCATAGAACTCACAATTGCATCAAGCCCGCTCAAAGTTATTCTTAACGTCGGGGAAACCAAACAGGTTGATGTAAACCGGAACAGCATAAATGACCTTGAGTTGACACTGCTCGAGATGAATTCAACTTTCGCAAAAATCAGGTTCAAGCCCCTGTCTGAAATAACAAAGGCTGCTGCAGCTAGCGGAGCTGCTTCTAATAATATAACGTCTGCCACAGCATCTAACAACCTGCCCGCACCATCATCTGGTGCTGGAAAAGTTCCAGCGCAGATTACAGAAGTCATCAAGCTGATTTTGGTTTTAGGTACAGTCTGTGTGATTGCTTTATTCGTAATAAGGCAAGTACGCAAACACAAACGCCGCCAGACCTGATTATAGTTAGTGGCAGTAAGAATCATAGAAAAACAAATTTAAAAAGAAATAATAGATTTTAGTGACGACGACTGACTAGGGCAAAGGGATTTGCATTTTGGCTTCGCGGAAATGTCTTGCTTGTTCCTGCCAACCAAGATAGATTTTGTTTCCCATAATTCATATCAATTTCCCTTCGTCGTAGTCGTCTCGCAAGACAAGTTTTTTATACGCTTGATATATAATGGATAACGGCCACAATGAAATCGAAAAAAAGGGTTTTGCCTCATCAGCTGCTTATCATGATTCTCGTTCTTGTTGTCCTGCCGCTTCTCGGGATGCTGCAGATGACAGGCTTTGCAGGAGTAAGCGCAGGTTCGCAGGGTGTTTCCCCGCTGAATATCCTGATTTTAGGCGCAGCACTGGTGTTTATTATAGCGCTTCTAAGCGAGGCTGAGCCTGTTTTAACCGCCGCAAGCATGCCAGTCAGCAACAGTCATGTGATATTTATTGCAGTTGCCTCGACAGCAGTTGCAGTCACATGCGTTATTGCAGCGCTTTTTCTGTTTACAAACATATCTTTTCCGAGTTTTGGCGGCTTAAGTTTCGGCAGCGGCGCAGGCGAAGCGGCGAAGTTCTATTCTTACGATACGCAGGCGTTTATGTTCATAAATATCAATGACCAGGTGAGGCAGTTCATGCTGGCGCAGGGTTCTACTACGCCGATACCCATAGAAGTCCAGTGGATTTCAACCAACGAAGATATTAAGCTCATTAAGCTCAGCACCGCGCCTTCATTGCCTATTATTGAAAGTCTTACCGATAGCTATAACTTTGATGAAATGACTCTCACAACAAGCCAGCATGGAGTTTTGATTCACGGGCAGAAGACGCGCCCGGTTTATAATTACTATGATTCGAACTACCGCCAGGATGTTGCTTCAACAACATCCGGCGCAACAACAACTGCAAGGACGTGCTATGCTATTGAAGGCATAGACGTTGGCGATTCATGTGATGCCGGCGGCTCGTATTATGAAGACGCTGCAGTTGACAACTCGCATTATGCCTATGGCAGCAGCGGATACACTTTTTGCTTGGCAGGCAGCGGCTCCTGCAAAATAACAATTGACCTCGGGACAGTAAGGGAGCGCATTAACGAAATAGACACAGATCTATGGGACAATGATTACAGGGATTTCTACGGGTATGCAATTGAATTGTCAGCAGACGGGAGCACATGGACCAGAGTAGTAGACAAGCTGAACACGCGCGTTTCCGGGACGCAGACAGACACATTCACAAAAACTGATGCGCGCTATATACGCTACGTTGGCAGGGGCAGCACTTTAGACGACGAGTTCCGCGTGGTTGAGGTTGACGCCTACCAGGGCGCGGCAGACCAGGCAGCCCAGGCTGAAACCATTGACGAAACACTTGACGGCTATGCTGTTGTTGACTCCACATATCTGCTTTCAGGCTCTGTTGCAGACATTAAGAAAGCGGTAATAAATTACAAGACAGGAGTGGGGACATTTGAATCCAAGTTTTCACGGTACTCTGGGGCTGTGCCGCCAAAGGACATTTACCTGCTGGTTACAACCTCGCAGGGAAATGCAGTCATATCATTTAAGGTTAAAAGCCCGTATGTGCTTTCCGCGCAGATTGCTGTGGAAAAAGTTGGAGACTACCTGTCCGCGGCAAATTCAATTGAGAGCGGGCTGATGAGAAGCGCAATCAAATATGACAGGAAGGAAAAAAGCGACTTTATTATATTTACGATAGATGAAATGTCGCCGAACCAGATGTCAAGCATGGGAACATCTTCATCTTCATTTTCATCATCATCCCTGTTCTGATTTTTTACTGACGACGAGGGCAATCTCCTATGATTGTGCAAGGGTTTTTCTCAGCAGCATGCTGACTTCGTCCCCTAATCAATGAGGCTTTCCCAGTAGTCGTAGTCGCCGTCAGAAATCTTAAATACAGCAATCTTACTGTAAATAAAATGGCCACACCACCGCCAGGAAGAGTTTTGCTCAGATGGGAAGTAACCTGGAGAGATGATAAGGCCAGGCTTTATATCCCGCTAAGCATGCTGATTTTAGCGGTTGTCATGACTTTGTCGGATATACTCTGGATATTTTTAGTGGTTTTGGACGGCGTCTTTCTTTCGCTGGCTTTTGCGATAGGGCTGAAATATACAATCACAACCAAAGGAATACAGACAGGCTCTGTATTCCGCCCGTGGAATGGTTTTGATGCCTATACAACGATTGGCAAATTAATAAACCTGAGGAAAAGCGGCAGGCCAGTATTTGGCTTGCCTGTGATAGACATGCATAAAACCGAGCGCATAGTATCCAGATTTCTAAAGAAAAAGTATTACGCCATCCCCGGCAGGTAAACTGCTGCGCAGTCTCATTGCTATAACTACGAACTGCGAGGGGAATCTCCATTGATTGTGAGAAGCCAAAGTCCGCAAGCAAGATAGCATTTGCTGCCAATAATCAACATCCTTTTCCCCCAGCAGTTCGTAGTTAGTTTTTTATGACTTTTGTGCTGAGAAAAAATATGAGTACAGATCCGAGCGCTTACGTATATGTTGGAGTTCTTCTTACAGAAAAGAAAGCAAAGGAATTGTTTGGCGCCAAATATGTGACTAAGGTTCGCTCCGAGTGCGAGCACGACAGTATGCCAATTGCCCCAGGCAATAAATTCTGCGGCCTTTGCGGATCAAATGCAGAATATCAGGAAAAAGTAAGAGACGGCATTGAAGACCTGGTTGACCTGGAATATTTAAGCTCTGTAAAAAAGTCAGGTTTGGAAGTATATGTTGATAGTGACAGTGATAATAGTGATATTAATTTTGTTATACTTGGCAAGTCTTTGGTAAAAAATGATGACTTTGATTTCCGCTCAGGCGCATATCCCTTCAGCGCGGCGCCTTCAGTTGCTGCAGGAATAGAAACCAAGCTCAGGAACATAGGTATAAACCAAAAGGCAAAGTACTACTTGGTTAAGTCATGGGGTTAAAAATGGACGAATGTGATGTCTGCGGGAAAAAATATGTGGGAAGCGAAGTAAGAACAGTTCCGGATTCACATTTTTCATATGTGCATTACAAACCATGCCCAGTATGCAAATATACTGGAGAACTAAAAGATAAAATAGAGAAAATTCTGGAAGAAAAAACATCCGTAAAATTCGTGCCTGGGCAAGAAATGGTAATGAACACCGATGAATTAACAAACTTGATTGTTAAGGCAGTAATTAAAAACTGGCCCAATCCCAAGAAGAAATAGTGCGACTTACGACTAGGCAATCTCTTTGTTTTTTGGCTTCGCAATTTCTTTTCCCAGCCAAGATAGTTTGCTTACTTGTGCTTTGATATTGACGGGATTGTCAGCATCGTCGGGACTTCTTCCGACTTGCCGCTTACAAAGAGCATCTTGATGATTGTGACCCCTGCTTTTTCGTGCACGTCTACTCTGCATTCTTTAAGACTTTTCAGTACCGGTGCAAATTCCTGCCTGACATTTGCAAGCTCGGAAAGCATTTCCGAGGCGTCAAGTATTTCTATGCCAACCAGCTCGCGATTGCCGTTAAAATCGAGAACTATTTTTCCGCCTATTTCCACCCCGCCCTTTGACTTTGAGTCAGATCTGAATAAGAAAAGGTCGTCATTCCCCGAATCATAGTCAAACTTAAACTTTCGCATACTTATCCACCCTATGCTGCCATTTTCGGTTTATATTTATTACTGTAACAACAATAAGCTTTGCGTTTATGGTTATTATATATCTGTGTGCCTTGTTTTTGCCATAGTCAAAAAGGCAGTCAAATTTTTCCGTACCTTCTCTGGCAGATTCCCCCTTAACTGCCAAAACAAGCCGTTTTGGATTGGCAAGGTTATCCGTCACTTCATTCAGGTCAATCTGCCTGAATGTTGCCTGTATTTGCGCATGATATGTAAAAACAATATCTTCCTTCTTATAGCGTTTCAGTCTTTCAGCAACATGTTCCGCATAATTGTGATTATCACTCATGCCCGCAAATATAAACTTATATTTAAAACTCCTGTGCGCGGTTGTCCAGTGTCCACTACTACGACTGACTGCGAACGAGGGATATCTCCCGTGATTGTGTTAGGGTTTCTCAGGGGAGCATGTTGACTGTCCCTTAATCAACAACCTTTGCCCAGTTAGTCGTCGTCAGAAATTATCGTCTGCGCATAGCTGACTTCTGCATCGCCAGAATATCATTGGGCGTTATATACGTAAAGAGTTGTGTCGCGAACCATAGCCAGTTTTTTTCCGTCAGGGCTCCACTTGGCCGTGCGGACCTCCGTCTCATTCAATCTAGCTATCTCCGTCCAGTCTGAAGTGTCCCAGACACGGAGCGCATCATCCATAACTGCTGCCAGTTTTGTGCCGTCCGGACTCCAGCTGACCGAGCCGATGTCTCTCTTGGTATCCGCGCTCAACTCGTGCAGCACCTTTCCTGTGCTCATGTCCCAGATCGCTATGGCTGAGGGATAGTAACCCATTTGGTTGCCGGATGCGAGTTTTGACCCGTCGGGGCTCCACGCCAGGCACGACACGGCTTCCCCCATAAACGTTATCCTCGCTGTCAGCTTTCTTGATAAGGTCAATGTCGACGCGTCCAATATTTCAACATTCCATGTTAACGTATGTTCGTAATTGTCTGGACTTTCTATGTTGGCTGAACGCAGCCCCCTCGCTATCATGCTCCCGTCCGGACTCCATGCGAATGCTTTGTCGCCGCCTCCGTCCTCACTTATTTTTGCTAATATGTTATTACCCGGCACATCCCATACCGCCATTCTATTCCATGTTGCGGAAGCCAATCTGTCACTGTTGACGGGGTTCCAGGCGACGGCCGTAGTACTTGTCGTCGAGCCACTATCAGCAGGTCCATTCAGCACGCTAACCTGGGTGCTCGTCTGCACGTCCCAGATGTAAACTAGGTAATTGCCGGCAACCGCAAGCTTCTTCCCATCAGGGCTCCAGTCAACACCCCAAATATATGCCGTTGTTTGGTGTTCAACATGCTCAGAATCGTATTGTTTCATCTTTTTCAGCTCTGTGCCGGTTGCGGCATCCCAGATTTGGATATCGCCGTTGCTGAAAGTGCCCGTAACTATTTTCGTGCTATCAGGGCTCCACGCAAATGTCGCACCGCCCCCCAGATCCCAGCTTTTTATCTCCGTCAGTTTGAACTTTGCAGCGCCAGATGCCTGCGCACCTGGCGGTGTTGCTTCATTTCCGGAATTTGGTACAGCTCCTAACGGAGGGCTTTCCTTATTTCCGCCCGTTGCGCTCATCAGCTTGTCAAAAGCACCAAAGTAATATCCTGCAGCCACGCCACCAACAACGGCAATCACTATAACAATAGCAGCAATAGCCTTGCCAGATATCCCTGCTGCAGCAACAACAGGAGCTGCTTCAACCTGGCCTTTCTTACCTTCCCTGCGCATGGCTAATAACTAAGATTGTGCTATTTATTTCTTTCTAAAAACTATCTTCGTCTCATCGCACTCTTCTGCATCGCAAGAATATCATCTTTTGTGAACTTCTTCTTTGTCTTCAGCTGCTCCATCTCCGAGACTCCTGCAGGCAGCCCTTCGTGCATCTTCGGAGCCTGCTTTGTCAGCTCAGACCACTCAGCAAGCGTAGAAACTAATTTCGAGTCTATTTCCTCGAGTTGTGCCTTTAACGACTTTATTTCAATCTGGATTGCAGCCCGTGCTTTCTTTGCCTTTGTTATTGCATCTGACTTTTCCTTTAATTGCGCGAAGATTCCTGAGCTTTCTGCAGCCAAAGTCTGTATTTTATCGTGAGCGTCGTCAGCCTCGCGTTTTTTTCCTGTGATTTCAGTCCGAAGCTTGCGGACTTCAGCATATTTGGCGTCTTCTTTATCAATTTCCACTAACATGACTTTCAATCTCTTGATTTTATCCATGTATGTCTTTTCCTTTTCAAATGACAGGCATTCTGTTTCAATTGAGTATGACATTGATTCAATCTGCTTCTTCAAGGCAGCAGGATTAGGCCTTACCTTTATCTTGTCAGTAACCGCAGTCTGCTGGACTTTCTGCTCAGCAAGCTTGTTGTAGTATTCTTTCAGCCCTTTATTGTCAGCGTCGCGGACTTGCTTCAGGGCCTTTACTTCAGAATCAATCTTTAGTTTCTTATCCCTCAGCTCTTGAGCAGTCTTGATTAAGCCATTCAACTCGAGGTCCTTAGTTTCTTTTTCCTTGTATTTGGATTCTTTCTTAGAACTAAACTCTTTTAGCTGGGAACTCAAGAGCGCTATCTCTTTGTTCAATGTTTCTACCTTTGCCTGTTGCGCCTCGGAGTTCTCCATTTATCATACTAGAGTGCCGACGTTTTCACGAAACCCGGCACATGCGTTTTTATTAACCGAACAGAGCACCAAGGCCTGCTGCAGCTTCTTCCTCAGAAACCTTGTGTTCCTCTTCTGCGGGTTTCTTCTCTGCTGCTTTTGCAGGTGCCGCTGCTGCTGGGGCTGCAGACACAACTGATGCGTCTTTTATTGCCTTGTCTATGTCAACGCCTTTCAATGCCGCTACAGTAGCCTTGACCTTTCCGTGGTCAACTGCTACGCCAGCCGCATGTAAAGTCGCGTCTAAAGCTGCTTCAGTTATCTCTTTCTTAGCCTTGTGCAACAACAATGCTGCGTATATGTATTCCATGTGTTTTTCTCCTATTGAGTCTTAGTTTCAGCTGCTTTCAATGCAACAGCGTCAGAGACCGCTATAGCGTCTCGTTCAGCCTTTTCAATAAGCAGATGAGCGTTATCTGAATTAATTATTCCTAATCCCATGGTTAAAGCCATGGCTTCAGCAGCAGCCAGTCCCAAGTCAGCCATGAACTTGTCCTGGTCAATGTCCAGCACATTGCTTAGGTATAAGTCGCCTTTTTCCACTGCAGCCATCAGGTTAACTCCGATTTTTACAGGCGTTACCCCTAATTTTGCAAGCATTCCTGCTGCAAGCGGAGATACTTTCTCGCCTTTCTTTACCACCAGCGTATCTGCCTTGATTTCTATCTTGCCGCTAACTACGCCGGCTTTTATTTTCAAAGATGCAAGTTCAGAAATTATTGGGCCCGGAGTGAAAGGCGTAGGGCCTGCAGACACCCAGATGTCTTCAGGAGCCAGCTGGCCTGCTTTTGCAAACACCATCTGGCGCGATTCCTTCAGGGATTTGAACAATTCAAATGCCCCCAAGTTTGTGAATATCAATAGCGGATATCTTCCGAAGTGCTTTACCAGCTGCTTGACAGCGGGGTTTGCAGATGCTTCAAAAGCCATGGTCGCAAGCCACTTTTTGACTGGCTTGAATATGACATCTTTTTTCAGTTTCTTCTTTACTTTCTGTAACTGACGATTAGGCAGCAGGTCCAAGTTAATTATAGCAATAGTGCTGTACGTAGTAGTTAGCTTCTTTATCTCATCAACCTGTTTTTTCTTCCAGTCAGGAACTTTGAGAGTGTGCGGAATTAATTTCTTGCCAGATACAACTTTCTTTACATGCTGCTGCTGCGGGCCTTTCTTTCTTGCATATCCGCGTTCATGTGACAGCCTTCGCCTCAGTTTGACTCCCATTTTATGCTACCTTCACTCCCGATGACATCGTTTTTTTGATCACAATATTTTTTATGTTATGCTGCGCCATGGGCATTTTGCTTTTCACCCGTTCAACAACAGCAAGAATGTTCTCAGCAATATGCTCATCAGACATTTTCTCATTGCCGACAGAGCAGTGAATAACAGGCGCTTTCTTTATCATTATTTTAACAGAATTCCTCAAACTTTTAACCAGAGGCTCTATGTTAGCTTTTGGCGGGAGCAGATGCCCTGCTTTAGGCGATGGCATCTTTCCAACAGGGCCCAAGTAACGTCCAAGTGACCTTGCAACCAATGGCATTATGTTCGCCTGTCCTATAAAGAAATCATAACTCCTAGCAAGCTTGCGGCATTTCCGTTTGTCAGCCCACTTCTCAAAATCATCAGATGAAATAGTCAAATCGCATAGTTTCTCAGCCTGAGTCTTCAACTCCGCACCAACAAGAGCACATATCTTAGCAACACGTCCGCGTCCATGCGGAAGAACCACATATTCCTCAAGCGGCACCTTATTTGTGTCAATATCTTTCAAATTAACAGCAAGGTCAATCGCCTGAGAAAAGTTTCTCTTATTATCAACATCTGCTTTGACTTTCTTTACAGCATCTAGTATCTGAGTCTTGTCCATTGTAATATGTTATTTAGCTCATCAAATCAGTGAGCTTCTGCCGAGGCAGTCTATTAATTCCTCACAGAACGAGGTTTTTAAAGATTACTGGACACTGGACAAGTCTGGAAAGGTTTTAAATAGTATTTTATGCAAATCCTTTAGAGGCCATGGAAAGTTTAGGGGGTATAAACAGGAGTACAGATATGAGCATCACAAAAACTTTAATGGCATTTGAAGAAGACGACGCTTGGCTGCATAAACAGCTTGAAAACGAAAAATTTCAGGACGAATTTAAAAATAAGTTTGTAGCTGTCAAAGATAAACAGGTAATAGCCAGCGCAAAAAAAATAGACGAACTGATTAAAGACATAGAAAATAAAAAAGTTAATTTATCCGAGACTTTTGTGGAGTTTGTCTACCCTAAAGACGTTATAATCTTTTTCTAATATGCGAATACCATTATCGATTGAAAATCTGGGTGGCGCCATAAGACCAATTTTAATATTTACAGTTAGAATACCGCAATTAAGAGTTAACAGGCCCGTTAAAGCATTAGTTGATACCGGCAGCCCATCCAGCCTCATAAATGACGCTGATGCTAAACTTATGCAAATTCCACAATCTCAATTGACGGCAGTCAGGAGTACGTACGTTGCGGGCAATCACGTTACTTTATGCTCCATTGACAAAGAAATGATATTGAAAATGTTTGACGACCAAAATAAGTTAATTGATATAAGATTTCCTTTGTTAGTAGCAATAAATCAGGGCAATGCAAAGACAGAAAACATAACCATCTTAGGTGTTGACTTTCTGGAAAAGAATAACCTGGCACTATATTTTGACCCTGCGAATAAGGTAGGATATTTAGAAACTGTTCTTCCTACGACTAACTAGGGCAACAAAGCCGAATCCACTGATTCGGCTAGCACAGCCGAACTTCGTTCGGCTTGTGTCTCTTATTGTTAGGAAAAGCAAGGGAGCAGGTCCGAAGCCATAATCCAAATCCCTTTCCCCTCGTCGCCGTTCGCTAAGGAGCTTTTAATAGCCTATTCAAACATCTTAAAGAAATCATCCCTGTTTATTCCAGTCTGCCGTATAATAGACAGCAATGTGCCCTTTGCTATTTCAGAATAGCTTGGAATTACAACTGTTCTCTTTGGCAGCGGATTTTGCCGCACTAAAATAATATGCGAGCCTGATTGCCTCTTAACTTCAAATCCTGTTCTTACCAGTGCCTTAATTATCTCATTAGCAGACAGTGTGGGAAGGCCTGACATACGTAGAAATTGACTCTATTCTTACCGGCTCTTTTAGAAGGCACACCTGTTCGGGATTTTCCTCCAGATACAGCTGGACGGCCTCTTTTATGTTCTTGTGGGCTTCATCAACAGTCCTGCCCTGGCTCGCCACGTCAAGCTCAACGCAGTGGGCAACATACCATTTGCCCTCTCTCTTTATGGATATGGTAAAATCCACTTTACCTTTACATTCACCTTTACCTTTTCCATTCGCTTTTTCCATGTTTATTTAAATCAGACCATGAGATATAAGGTTTTCCCCAAGATGTCCAGTGTCCACTACTGCGACTGCTGCCGCCTTTGGCGGCAGGGCAATCTCCCATGATTAAGGGTAGCATCAAGCATGTGTGGAGAGCAACCGAAGCCACAATCCAAATACTTTTCCCCTCACCGTATATTCCAGAATAATAATTTTTAATAAAGAGCGCTGAATTTGCCTAATCCCATTTTTGGAGGTGGTAAGATGAAGCCAAAAATCTATTACAGGTCTGGCGGCAGGAAAGTTCTGATGCGGGATGAGAATGGCTACAAAAGTTTCTGGATTGCAATATACAATCATAATAGCAAAGGCAAGATGCAACGTAAAGGCATGATTGGACTAACGCCTGATGATTTCCTGGCAGTCATACGCCTAGCGGAAAAAAGGCTCGAAGCAAAGTTTGGTACCCCAACATCACTAAAGCTTTACACTGGAGAAATAACTATGGACGAGATTGACTTGTTAAGGAAGAAGTCCGGCAGGAAAGGAAGGAAGAAATGAAAACCAAAGAATTCTGGTCAGTGAGTAACAAGACGAACACCAAACAGGAAAAGAAAAAGGTCGATGTAGTTGTGAGTAAGATACTTCCGAGAATGCCAAATAACGCAGTGGTAATCGGAAGCGGGACATTTTGTGAGAGAAAAACGATGGGTCTGGATTACACGCCCAGTAGTTTGAACCCCGAACAGAACAAACGGGTTAGGAAGAAAGTGTCTGGAAGGAGGAGAAGGAAGAAATGAAACCAAAGGTAGATTGGCGAGAAAGACGGCGGGAAGCAGAACACAGGCGGGAAGTATTGGCAAGGGCTTGTGAGAGAGAAAAAGAATTTCACAGGCATAAGGTTAGCGACAAAACAGAGTTTGCAGTGAAAATGTTACTCTCGCTTGGCAGGAAATTAGGGTATGATTTTGGTGCAAGTTACATCTCGCCCTGCGGTGATGATGCAGGTTATTCTGACTGTATAAAAGACGCCCTGCGAGAAGATTTGCAATCCAATCGCCGTTTGGGATACAAGAAACTTCTTGAGTTCATGGATGGCAGAGTAGTTGTCAGGATTTATGGCAAGAAACGGGGTAAGAAATGAAAAAGAGTTTGAAGTTTGACAGGGGAAGGCTGTTTGCGTGTGTTATTTCTGCCGTTATACTTACAGCAATAGGGTTCTATGCTCGGCATCAGGTGGCTGGTGCAATTCAGAATGCAATAGTCGGTGTTCAAAATGCGTGGCATAACATAGCGCATCTGCTGTTTGTGGTGTTTATGATTGTGATGGCTGTCATAGTTCTAACTATTTTTATATACTGGCTTTCAAAAAAATTAGATACTGTTATTTCCTAAAGCACAGCGATTTGCTAACGACTAGGGGAATGTACATTGATTAATGGCAGCAAAAGTCTGAGCGGGAGATGAACCGAAGCTATAATCAATAAGCTTTGAACTCGTTCGTCACAGCTCTAAGCAATCGCTAATTCTTCGCGTTTATTAATAACATTAACTGGAACAATCTCTTTTTTGAATATCTTGACAGTTGAAATATTATCTTTAATTTTAGTACCAAACTTGATATGATATTTAATTCCCCTTTCTTTACAAAAGTTTTCAACAGTTTCCGCGCAATCTTCATAAAATTCCTTATTTTCCGGGAAATCGCTGGATTCGCAATTATAGTTAAGCTTCCCGAAAATAATATTATCAACGAAGGATATGCTTTCCAAAATCTTAATTAAATCCTGTTCGACTAAATTAGGCGTAGGATATGGCTCCATGCTAACCCATGTTTTAAGGCCTGCAGCATGCAGTTGTTTAAGCGATTTGATCCTTTCAGCATAAGGTGCGCTGTACGGTTCAAATCTTTTTTTGAAATTTTCGTCTAAAGATACCAGAGTTATGCCGTATTCATTTATGTTGCCGTAAATTTTTGTGTTCGCCAAATCTCGCGGGTAAATACCTTTTGTTAAAACTGTACAGCGTATGCCATTTGAATTCAGCTTGTTAATTATCTTTAAAGTCATATCAGAAACCTCGCGTTGCTTGTACATGAAAGGATCTGTTGTAAAACAAAGATGGACAAACTTAATTTCATCTTTGTATTTTGGGATTTCTTTGTCTAGGAGCTCTAAAGCGTTTTTAACAATCTTGGGTTTGCACCATTCTGCATAAGACTTAACTTTTCCGAAACGCTTTGCCATCATAAAAGCATAACACGGAAAGGTGCAGCCATGTGAGCAACCTTCAACATGATTTATGCAAAAGTCAGCATACTCTACTTTACTTTTATACATGAGAGAATTCCGATTAATGTATCTTACCTCCTTTGTCATATTTACAACGTAGGGAAGCATGGTTTTAATATTTATCTTTTAAGCTAAAGTTTGTTGTCTTTGCTTAATTATATCCATAGCTAATTCTACCGCTTCGTCCGAATGATTTTCAATCTCTTTTTTAGCAGTTTCAATAGCCTTAATCCAAGGACAATCACCTTTTGTTTTGTTGGTGATAAAAATAACATCGTAAGAAAAGCCGTATTTTGAAGACATTATCTTAACGGTTAGTACTATGGCATCTTTTCGTTCCCTTTTTATATTATTTATATATAAGTCATTTATCTCATCGCACGTTTCGATTTTTTTCCACGAATCATCTCCGAAAAACCTGTTTAATTCGTTAATCATAGATTTGCTTTTAGTACGGTTCGCATAACCTATGTTTCGAATAATTTCTCTATTCATGAGAGTAAAAACTATATCGCTACGCAAACCTAATACTTTTTTCATCGAATCCCATGAAAATTCCATTGTGTATGGGTCTATAAAAAAGAAAGAATATGTGTTTCTTTCCTCATTTAATGTTTTTAAAATTTTATCTAAAATAATATTACAATCTCCATACAAACAATCTAAGTTGTCTTTTCTGAGATAATCCATTCGTGCTTTAAGCGCAAGAAAGGATTTATCATCATTTTCACAAAAAAACATCTTATCGTATTTATCGCCATGCGTCAGTTCAGTTATTAATGGCGAGCCTATTAAAAAATCAGAGGTTTCGCGTATTTTATTTATACCTGCGCCTGCAAATAAATCAACATAATACATTTTTTTAAAAAATGGTTGTTTGTTTATTATCATAGAACATACATCAAAAACATAATGTAATAAGATAAGTTTTAATGGTGTCCAATATCCAAATTCATTATAAACACCAGGATGTATAACCTTTAATTCTTCAATCGTATCTTTAAATTTAGAATTGCTAACCTCTAACTGCTTGATTTGTTTCTTTAGCCAGTCCATGCCTTCTAATTTTTCAGCCATTTGTAGTGTAATTTAACATAACATATTATAATACGTTTACGCCCGGTTGTCCAGTGTCCACTACTCACTGCTTTCAATACTGACAACAACTAACTAGGGCAATCTCTTATGATTAAGGCATCGGAGGGGGGATTTTGGCTTCCCCCAACCAATGACAATTCCCCTTCCCGCCTTCGGCGGGAAGCCAGTTAGTTATCCGCTAATCTTTCTCAGCTTCTCAACAATCCAAATCATGCCTTCTGTGTCCAATGCGCAATAATCCAGAAGATCTGCCCTGACTTTCTTTATTTCTGCCTGAGTGATTGTTTCTCCTGGAGAACCCTGCGTTATATGCAGGAATTTTAATGCTGCAGATGTTCCCTCACCTATTTCCAAGTCGTCATAGCTCTTGCCCGTAAGCGCTGGCAGGACAACCTTTAGGGATGCGCTGCCTTTCTGCTTAGGGCTGTAGTAATAAAAATCCCTGAAAGGCTGAAGCAAGTCAACCAGCCTTTCAATATATGACATTATCTTAGCATGATGTTTTGGCAAAAACTCTGCCAGCTCTTTCAAAACCCGCTCTTCAAATCCGCTGTTATATGCAATAATGCTTCCTTTATCCCCCAAAACTTCTATCAGTTTTTCGGCAAACTCTTTTCTCGGGTCAGCGGAAGTTTCGGCAAGATAGGAATACTGCTTAGGTTTAGCCCCTTTCTTAGTTATAACATGCAGGGAAAACTGGAAAGGTATCTGCTGGTAAGGCCTTGTTCCATCATGGATAGGTATCGAGGCGCTGAACGTCTCGAAATCCAGAAAGTATAGCGGATATTTCATGGTGTCTAAAAATCTCTTTATTTCCTCTTTGTGAATATGCTCTTTATGAGTTTTGATACAGCCGTGCTGTATCATCTGCTTGTCATTTAATTTGTA
>JAZDME010000042.1:0-8220 GCA_043801255.1 archaeon | reverse complement strand
CTGCAAGTCTCACAGCAAGATATTTTTGGCTGCTCTTAATCAATAACCTTTGCCATAGTCGTAGTCGTCATGCGTTCTGCGCAGTTTCCAATAGCGACGTGAGGTTCCAGATTTGAGTCCTTACGTACGGACTCAGGTTAGGGTCAAGGCTCAGGTCTTCAATCTTCTGCAGGGCGGCATCAATCTTCACAGGAACATTTTTTTCATCCTTAAGCTCTTCCAAAATAGCTGCAAGAACATCACGGATGTTTTTAGAAATGGCTCCGTCTTTTGCCATCATATCCAAGATTTCGTTTATTTCCCTTAAATCTGCCATTTGCGCCTATCAGTCTCAAATCCAACACTCCGTTGCTGAAAACCTGCTGATAAACTTATAAGAATTTCGTATTGTAAATATATGCGAAATTCTTATGAAAAAATCGCATTTTCGCGATTTTTCCATTCCAAAAATTCTAATGAATTTTTGTTATTCCATGGGCTCATAAACGTGAATTTTCGCCCATGTTATAAATATTGCTGTAATGACAACAATTTCCATGATTGCCAAATTGCTATGCAAATAAATGAATAATTGCCGTTTACAGAACATTTTAAATTTTTAATGTATTTCGTAGTGATATGGCAATAAGCGAATTGGAAGAAGTATTTGCGGTATCAGTTAAAGATGCACAAAAAGTCGAGGGCATATTTGAAGACGGATTTGGCAATATGAGCATCCGCCAAGTTTTTATGCTGGGTCTGGTGGCGGGCAACAGAAATATATGGGATATGACTGAAAGAGAAATAAATCAGGCAAAAGAATGCGGCTTGTTAAAGAAATATGAATTTAGGGAAGTGGCGCTGACAGACCAGACAATTAAAGACATTTACAAGGAATTAAAAAAATCAGGCGAATTAAGAAAAGCTTGCCGACAGTTTTGCTCGTTAGAAACGTCAGCAATGTGGCACCCTATTTTTGAAACCACGACGCCCGGAAAAAAAGTTCAATTTGAAGAAGGCGTCACCAAAAATCTTACAGGGCCGAGAAATGCAGCATTTTATTCAGGCAGTTTAATTCGCGACGTAAAAGACAAAATCGGTATGTGCCCGAATATGTGGGAGGGAAATACGCCTCTGGAGTATATGCCGCTTATAGCAGATAACATAATTGCTTTGTATCAGCAAAAAGCTCCCGCACGCACGATAACAGACGATTTTAAGAAAGCGCTCGCAAAAGAACTTGTGCCTGCGTTTCTGGCAGAAAGTCTCACTAATATGTTTGAGGACGACAACAACGATTGGTCTTATGGAAAAGTAAATATTTTGCGCGGTTCTCTTGGTTGGGCAAAGTCCCTTGCGGAAGAAAGCGGAATTCAACTTCCGCCAGTATATCAGAGCATGGCGCACATAACAAATTTGGTGGATTACGCAGAGCGAGAAATCTGATTACTCTATTTTCAGTATTTTCAAAATCTTGCTTAAAGCCACTGCTTCGCGGTCAGCAGGCATGTTTATTACTGCAGCGCCGGGATGCCCGCCTGCGCTCGCATCTTTGATATCAATTGCAACTTTATGAAAAACCTCGGCAAGATTCCAGTCTTTTTTAGCACGACCCACTATGCGGGTTTCATTTTCTTTTTTTGAAATAATTAATGAAATATCTGCGCCAAGGGTAATCATTTTTGACGCAACTGAAGACTCGAAGCCGCCGATTTCCGAAATAACAAGGATTTTTTTGTCGCCAAAGGGCTTTATTTTCATCCTTTGCGCAGCCTTCAGGCACGCGGTTTTTTCGGAATAGTCTTTTTCCTCAAAAATTTCCCCGAGGATGCTTTGGTAATCGAGCTTGTGGTCATTTAGCAGGTGGTAAATAGTGCCGAGAGAGGCAGTTTTCACGAATCTCAGGCCCGCAGTATCCGAAACTATCCCGTACAAAATGGCTTTCGCAGCATCTTTTGACGGCTCAACAGAATTTTTCAGAAACAAGTCATAAATAATTTCAGTGGTGCTTGCAACATCAGTATTCCAGAAATTAAAAAGTCCGAGTTCCGAAGTTTTCTGGTGGTGGTCAATAACAAGCATATCACATTTTGCAAATTGCTTTGGCATCTGGTTCGGCTGCGTATCTATCAGAACAAGTTTGCCAAAATCCTGCTCAACGATAATTTCAAAGTGCTTTACCTTGAAGTTAAACATGTCAAGAATCTTTTTTCCATCCTTGTTCATTGTCCCGACAGCAAACTCCATCTCAGGCAGATTTTTTCCGGTAAGGCGGTCGACTAACTCGCTGAACGCAACGAAACTGCTGCAGGCGTCCATATCCCCGACTTGCGCATAGACTATTATTTTACCTTTCAGCCAGTTTTTTAGCTCCATATTCTATTCCTTTCATTGATACGGATGCCATAATAGCACCAACGCTATTTATAGATATATCCCATAACGAAAAAGTTCTGTAACCTGTAAAGTACTGTAAAACCTCAAGCAATATTCCGTAACTGATTGCGAATGATGCTGAATAAACCGCCTTTTTGTTTTTCAATGCATTGAAATAAAACAATGACAGCACAAGATAAGATGCGAAGTGCAGAATCTCAGTTCCGCCAGCAGCCTTGGCACCGGGAACTGCTTCCGGGCGTACAAGGGAACCGTACGCTATAACTATGCTCACAATAATTACAAATATCCAGAATATCTTATTATATCGTTTCATGAAATAATGTTAAACAGAGGTTTTAAGATATTTTTCATTTCAATGACTGCCTCCGGCATTAATTGTGAAGGGCAATCTCCATGATTAAGGAACAATTGCGAAGCAATTCCAAGCAAAAATCGCGATTTTTGCGTGGCCAGGAAAATTCTCGGAATTTTCCTTGGTTCCTTTCCGCCAAATCTTGGATTTGGCGTTAAGCGCAGCCAAAAGCAACATAGCTCAAGAGAGCATAACCGAAGCCTTAAATACAAATCCCTTTCCTCTCGTAGTCAGTCGTCGTAGAAAGTCTATTTCAGTGCCGCAGCAACATCTTTCTGGATTGCAAGAGCGGACTCGCGAGTCTTTGATTCCTGCTTGTCCAGCGTCTTGATTCTCAAATCAAGCTCTTCCTTTTTCTCTTTCAGCTCTTTTTTAATGTCTTCAGCAGGCTTTTCAACGAGAATTTCCCCGACCAGGCGGTAAACAGAACCCTTTGCTTTTTCAACTTCGCCCAAGGCGTTCTCAACCTCAATCATCTGCATCTGGAACTGCTGTTTCTGTGCTGTAAATAATTGTAATCTCTGCTGCATCATCTGCAGCTCCTGAATTTTTTCCTGTGTTTCCTTTGTAATTTTTGGCTCAGCCATGTTTCACGACCTTCAGATTTTTCTCAACAATTGATATTAAACCAACAAGGGTATTTGTAACTGCCCTGAAGGCAGTTGCGTCCTCAGCTGTGATTTCAATTATCAACTTGGTTTTCTCTTTCTTAAGCTTGTAGCCCGCCCTCTCGCTTTTAAAGTCTTCCTCAGGCTGCAGGGCATTGAAATATGCTGCAATCTCGTTTTCAGAACCCTCTATTTGCATCTTTGATGAAAACATAACACCAAAAGCAGGGTTATGTTTTAAAATCTAATTGTTGCAGAAATTTCATGCCAGCACAAGAAATTAGAAGTTTGGAAGATACTTTCTGGATTATCCAGCAAGTACATAGCGGAATGTGCTATGATAAGAAATATAGCGCGCTCCCTTTTAACGAGAGAGATAAAATTATCGGGAAAAAAATGCGCCTTGAGCAAGATTATGTTGCAAGTGCAAGAATGGGGATTGGCGATTTCAGAGAATTTTCAAATAAGGCAGAACCGTATATTGCAAATTCGTCTTTAATGAGCGCCAATAAACTCATGGAAATTGTGCAGTGTTGCTATATCCATCTGCGCAAAGAAAAAGAGTTTGAAAGCAGCCCGTCAAATGTGCTTGATAAAATAATAGCGGGCTGGCTTGGTTACGGTGAGAGTTATATGAGAAATGCGCGTGTGGGCGGAGGCGATTTCAGAAAACTCCGCGGATGTGTTGATGAAAGATGCAGGGAAAGGAAATGTGGCAACTCAAAGATAACTTTTGAAAGAGTTCGCGAGATTTATCTTGTGCGCATGAACAAAAAAGGATTTTCAGAACTGCCGAAGTTAGAAAAAGATACGCTTGTTGCAAAAGTAGCAAACCTCAGCATGCATACTGTTGAAGCAATAAGGAACGGCTGTGGCACGTATAAAAAACACGGAAATTTATACCATAAAAATTATTAGCGCGCCCTGACTTTCTTTGCAGTTTCAGGCCTTGTTTTTACAACGACTCGCGCTCCGCAGTAAGGGCAGATTATTCTTTTTTCAATGTCCTTGTCAGTTAACTCGCGTTGGCACTCAAAGCATTTGTAAGCCATTTTATTCCTTAACCTCCACTGCCTCACTAGCCGAAACTTTGTTTCGGCTGTGCCCAGCCGAACTCTGTTCAGCTTGGGTTTTATCCTTTGCTTCCCCTTCTGAAGATGCAATCAGCGCTGCAGGAATCTCAAGCATTGGCTTTCCAGTAATTCCGGGCTCATAAGCTTTTCCAGCAAACCTTGCTTTGCAGTGCTTGCAAACCCATATTCCTGAAGCTACTCGCTTGGCAGTGAATTTTAAACAGAAAGGGCACTTGTGTTTGCCTCTCTGAATCTGTTCAATAACGAGGACTCGCTTGCGGAGCATTAATCCATAACGCGCACCCCATCTTCCGGTGCTGCCAACTTTCTTTGTCTTGACCATTTTAATATATAGTAATAGTAGTGTTTTTAAAAGACTATTTTTAAACTTATGCTTATTGCCGACGTCGGATAACCCGGTACAGAGCTAGCAAGTAGCTAGTCTCCTGCGGGAGATTCCGTTCGCCCTGAGATAAAGCGGAAAGATAGCTTTCCGCTAATGTCATTGCATGACAGCGAATGCCGCTTGCGGCTTGCAGGTTCAAATCCTGCCGTCGGCGCTGTTAGCTTTCTTTTCAATCTCTTTCTGCAGGTAATGCGCAGCTATGTTCTTCGACTGTAGGAAATCATCGATAATTAACATAGCTGCCCGCAAATAGAATATTTTAAAAGGGCAACTATATTGCAAACAGCAAAATCCAATATCCTTTTGTAAGTGATTACAGAAGGTTAATTAGTAAGTTGCGGTTTGTGAGGAAAGTTATGACAAGGCCAAACCCATGTTTTGGCCAGTCACCATTCGCGAGGCTCATAATGACCACAAAGAAAGCATTTGCAAGCAAATTCCGATTCTTGGAGAAAGCAGTAACCGCAGATGTAGCGTTTGAGGCGTTCGGCAAGAGCCTGAATGATGTTTTCCAGAACGCTGCTCTGGCTACAGCCGAAACAATGGTAGATACAGATACAGTATCCCCAAAACTGCAGAAGATGATAAAGCTGCAGAATAAGGACCTCAGCGCGTTACTGATTGACTTCCTGAATGAAATATGCTATTACAAAGACGCTGAGCAGATGATTATATGCAAGTTTGAAGTTGATATAAAGCAGAACAAGGAAACCAAGATTTACCTGCTGACAGCAAAAATCGGAGGCGAACATCTTGACTATAAGAAGCATCTTCTGAGGGCAGATGTCAAAGCCGCAACGCACCACATGCTTGAGTTAAAGCAGCACGGAAAAGAGTGGACAGCCCGAGTAGTACTGGATATTTGATTCTGTTGATTTTGTTCTGACGATGACTGACGACGAGGGCAAAGTCTCATGATTAAGTGCCAGCCAGATTGCTTTCCACCCCCGAAGCAATAACCAATGGAGATTCCCCTCGTCGTAGTCGCAGTTCGTCGTCAGTTTTAGTGTTTTCCAGACTACCAAAAGGTTTATATAATAGTGTTTTTTATACACTAATGTTAGTGTGAGAAAAACACTAACAGGATGAAAAAATGGAAACAAGCAGGGTTAAAAAACTAAGCTTAACGCTGGGAGGCGGAAAATGACTATTAAAATAAACTCAAAAGAGTTTAACTTACCTGCAGACCACAGGCCGTACACAGACAAGTACTTTATCATAAGCAACCAGATTCTGAAAGGCGAAGATTATAATCCAAATGTAAAACTGCAGGTTTTTATTAGAAAAGGGCCTGGCAGGGTTTATGGAATAGAAGAAGCCATAGCAATTCTTGATAAATATTCAAACATCAGGGAAAAAGGAAGAATTCTTGCACTGCCTGAAGGCTCGCAGCACAATCCGCTTGATGTTGTGATGCAGATTGAAGCGCCTCTGCAGGAAGTTATTGAGCTTGAAACAATGTACCTTGGTACCATATCTGGTGAAACAAGCAAGCATGCAGGCATTACGCTTGATTTAAGCAGCATAAAAGAAAACGCAAGAAAAGTCGTCGAAGCAGCTGACGGACGTCCGGTAATGTACTTCGGTGCAAGGCACTGGAAGTATGATGAGGACGCAAAAATCGCCAGGGCAGCGTACGAAGGCGGAATAGACAAGGCAGCAACAGATATTGGAGCCGCAACTTTCGGCGGCAGAGGCAAGGGGACATCGCCTCATGTTGCAATAATTGCATTTGCCGCGAAGTATGGAATAGAGAACGCATCGCTTGAGTTTACAAGGGCATTTGACAAGCACATTGATCCCAGAATCAAGCGTATAACGCTGATTGACACATTCAACCGCGAATTATCCGACTCGAAGATGATTTTGGAACAAATACCAGACAAGATTAACGGTTTCAGGCTTGATACCTGCGGGGAAAACATCGGCGAGGGCGGTACCCAATTCAATGGGATAAAATATGAGACTGGCCCGGGCGTTACAATAGAGCTCGCAAATAATTTTTACAAACAACTGGAAACGATGGGCTATCCTGAAAAGGAAATCGTACTGTCAAGCGGCTTCGCAGACTACAGGAAAGTTGAAGCTTTTGTTGCAGCCGAAAAAAGATTGGGACACAAGCTTTTTGACGGGCTTGGCGTCGGCGGGTTGTTCAAGTCAATTGAGACAAAAGCAGACACTGTCGAAGTTAACGGAAAGTTAATTTCTAAGGCAGGCAGATTTTTCCGCCCGATTAACAGGCTTGAGGAGGTTTTGATAAAATGAAACCGTATTTTGTATTGTATAAAAGGGACACAAAAACAGAAAAAGAAGAAAATTATGGCGATAAAATGCTTTACGACCGCTGTAAATTTTATGTAAGCCTGGAAAATGCCAGAAAATTCTTCCTGAGTAACTTACCAGCAATTCTGGCACAGGCATGGCCCTTAACAGGACAAGACAAGCCAGAAATAAAAGAATCTTACAAACCCTATGTTGTTGCAGCAATGTTCTTGGGAAAATACAAAAGTTGTTCGATGGGCGAAGAAGAATCCATGGAGACATTTGATGCAGTTCGATGTTCGGAAGCAGATCTGGAGTCAACAATAGAGAGATTTTCAAATGAAGTGCCGAAAAAAGTTTTCGTCGGCGTTGAACTGAAATTACTCGGAGGTTCAAAATGAAACCAACATTATACTGGAGCGTTGACACGCAGAATGACTTCATGAATAAAGACGGAGCACTGTATGTTCCTGATGCAGAGTCCGTAAAATCAAAAATCGGCGAAGTTGCGCAATATGCATTCAGAAACAAATATGCGAGGTGGGGAAGCGCAGACGCGCACACAAAGAAAGACCCTGAGATGAAAGCAAACGGCGGGATGTTCGAGTTTCACTGCATGATCGGAACACGCGGTCAGAAGTATATTCCCGAAGTTGCTTTGGTATATCCTTTGTATGTTCAGAACAGAGTGCATGATGAGAGCGACCTTGAGAAGATGCTTGCGCATGAAGGCGAGCTGATATTTGAAAAACAAGATTTTGATGTTTTTGCAAATCCAAATACATCTGAGTTAATCAAAAGAAAAGGATTTGAAAAAGTCGTTGTCTACGGAGTTGCAACAGATTATTGTGTAAAATATGCAGTTCTCGGAATGAGAAAACTCGGGCTGGATGTCTATGTTGTGGAAGATACTGCCAGAGCAATAACAGAAGAAGGCGGAAAAGCAGCGTGGCAAGAGATGCTTGCGGCAGGTGCGAAAAGAACTACAACCAAAGAAGTTCTGGAGGGAAGAATATGAACTCACCTGATAAATTCATATATACGCATGAAGCAAGAAATGCTTTCAGGGAAAATCCTGACAAAGTGATGGCAGACAGCTGCCCAACTATTGAATCGCTTGTTAATTTTATCAAAAAAGAA
>JAZDME010000012.1:0-11626 GCA_043801255.1 archaeon | reverse complement strand
GAAAGAAGAAGCCGAAATAGTCAAGGAAATCCTGAAAGTCTGGCCCGAACTCAAAAAAAAGGCGCAGCATTATACAAAGAAGATTGCTGAAGGGTGGCTAAAGGAAGAAAAAGAAAGCTCTCCCGAGCATTACATGAGCTAAAACTTTTTCAAGATTTCATCAACCTGTTTTTGCAGCTCTTCCAGAGCGCCTTCATTTTTTACCGTGAAGTCTGCCATCTTTGCAGTTTTTTCATAATCAAAAAGCTTCCACTCAGCAAGCTCCTGCTTCTTGAACTCAGCAAGCGTTTTAGGGTCGCCGACTCGCTTGCGGGATTTCAATCTCTTGAATCTTAATTCCACGTCTGCGTCAACAAAAATCAGTTTGTAGATATTCCCGAAAACTTTTTTCGGGATGGAAACATCCATAGGACGGCGGACTCCGGTAACAGCAGTTTTTTCTTTTCCCAATTGCTGGATTTTTGCAGCGCACTTTCGCGCCCAGTAGCCGTTTCCGAATTCATCAGTCCTTTTTTTTGCGATGAACTGCAGGTTCTCGCGGTTTTCCTGCATCCCTGTTGATTTTAATTCCTCGCGGACAATATCTCCCATGGAAACCACTGTAAAGCCGTATTTATCTCGTAAATAGTCAGTTACAGTGTCTTTTCCTGCGCCAATTGTTCCAGTAACCCCGATAATCATTTTAACACTCATTTTAACAGCACAAAATCGCTGCTTTATATAATTTTGTAAAGGTTATACTTAAAAATTAACTTCAAATGCAGATTTTATGAAAAATACCGCTGTAAGTTTAGACTGGTCAAACAGACCTTTATGCCCCGAACACGGTGCAACACTAGGTTATGGTCAGGTCGGAGATATAAATATTTACAGATGCACCCTCGGTTTCTGCAAAGTAGATAAATTTGATAGAGTAGAGTACGTAGAAAAAACGCACAGGGAATTTTGGGCTTATAGCAATGGAATATTCATAGAGGTCGAACCTCATACTTCGCCAAGCCAGGCAAAAAGTTTTCTTGAACGTCTTTTGGAAAAATCCCCTAAAGATTAACTTTATTAAATAAATTCAAAGAGTGGTTTTGGGGCCGTAGTCTAACTTGGTAGGACTTATCCTTGGGGTGGGTAAAACCTCAGTTCAAACAGCGCATAAAGTCCAACACGAGGGCTTTCGCGCGCGAAAATCTGGGCGGCCTCATACTTAAATTGGCTAAAAATGAGACTAGCCAAACACATCGTTTGGCTTTGCCTCATATCACGCATATTTCTGTGAAAAAGGCCTTTTTCTTGAAATGGAATATTTCGTCCTGTCAAACTGCTTGTAAGGAAGTCCCATTTTTTTAAGATAAAAATACATTATTTTTTCACTGACATTAAAATTTTCCTCTTCACCACTAATATATTTCGATAATAATTGCTCCGGCGGTATGCCGCCTTCCTGAGCCATGCATTTAATTCTGTTTCTTGTTGGCCCGTATTTCCAGTCCAGCGGCTCAACGCGCAGAAGTTTTGAGGCGTGCACAAAATTTCTGTCAAGCCTGTCCAAAAACTCCGGAAGGGTTTTCCAATCTGGATTGTAAACGCACGGAAAAACTTTAAGCCCGGCATCAACGAGCTTTCCAAAAGCGTAAATTTGGTTATCAACAGTCAGATTTGCCTGCGTATTCTCTCTTATATTCTCGTCGCTCGTGCCCTTGAATGCTGCATAAACACAAGTCCGGTAGTCTGCAAGCTGCTCAAGAATATCCTTTGGATATTTTTTCTTGGCAATCATCTTGTCTATAAAATTGCCCGTGCTGAGATTTGTGTCAACTGAACAAATAGTTTTTCCAAGTCTCTCTTTTCAATTTCTTTCTGCAGTTCAAGAGTAAAATCAAGCTCAGTCGTAGTCTCGCCGCCGCTGTGCCTGATTCTGTGCAGCTCGCGCCCTTTTCTGACAGATGCGTCTTCCCTGAGTTTTTCCGCAGTATTAATTATATTTTCAATTCCCAGCCAGACAGCATTTTTCTTATTTGAAGGATTGTTGCTGACGTCATCAACATAACAGTAGGTGCAGCCGCCGGTTTCAGTCCAGTCATGCAGGTTGCAGCCCTTGCTCTGAAATATAAGCGCCAAATCGTATTGCAGAATTCTTGAAATATCATCGCCAGCCAAATTTACAAACCAGAGTGGCATGTCAAAAGTTCTGGGCTCGCCAAGCGCCTTGATTATTGCCTCAGTATCTGAAAAATCAAAAGGAGGAAGTCCCTTGTTTTTCCGCTCTTCAGGGTCAAGTGCCTTGTTGTCTATTTTGAATCTGTAAGGATGGGTTCCTGTTGCAGCATCAACCGGCAGGTCAGTTCTTCTTTTTATGTCAACTTCCTGCATCGTCCCTGCAAAATCAACGCATAAAACCTGCGTTTTTCCATCAACATTTCTTACTGCAAGCTTCCTTTTTTCAAAAGCCTGCTTTGTCGGGTCAACTAATTCTCTCATTTTTCAATTCATCCTGTTTTGTTGAAAATCCCAATTCCTTCCCATTTAATTTGGGGAAGGAATTGCTTGGCCAAATTTGTTCCCCACTCAAAAAGGAACAAATGTGGCAGATTTTCAACACATAATTGCAAAAGTGATATAAAATGTTCCAAATTTCATTACAAAAGCTGCAAACTGCCTGCTTTAGCGTATTTTCGCAACCTTTATATATAATAATATAAGAGAATAGTATTATACGAGGTATAAAATGAGGCCACAGAGATTAATTGTTTCAATTCTAGCGTTCCTTATCACCATAAGCGGTGCAGCAGCGCTGGAATTAAGCCATAAAATCGTCCAGGATGAGATTGGCTGGGACGGCACAGCTGTATTTAATTTGTACGTCAAAAACGACGGCGGTATCGGCGAGAGCTACAGATTGAGGCCATCAACATTCCTTTGGGGCGATGTTGTTATAGACCCGCCGGTTGTCACAGTTTTTTCAGGCGAGACGCAGCCCGCCGTAGTTAAAATAACGCCGCCAAAAGGCATTTTGCGCGGGACATATGATATTGAGATTATTGGCATTTCAAACCAAGACCCAACGGAACAAAGCAAGGATATTCTGAGAGTTTATATCAATACAGAGGAGCCGCATCTGGCTGCAGATTTCGGGATGCCTGACGCAATGGCGCCGGCAAGCGACAAATTTAACATAATCCTGAAAAATACCGGAACAGCAGCTCTTACAGGACTGACAGCAAACCTGCAGTCAAACCTGCTGCCTTATTCAGACATAAAATTGAATTATCTGGATGCGGGGCAGGCATCCCTGGTATTTGACAGGCTTTATGAAATACCATCAAACACCGCGCCCGGAAAGTATGACGTTTCACTGGAGCTTTTCAAAGACGGCATTCATGTCGGCGATTTGAACAAGATTGTTGAAATCCTTGGGCAGGTCAAAGTGAGCGCGTACGAGAGCATTGCCAAAGGATTTTTGTCAGAGACTCACATCGTAACCCTGGAGAATGTAGGCAACATTCCTGCAGTTAATTCATATCTTGTTGACGTTCCGAAATGGCAGAGGATTTTTGTGCACAGCACGCCAAAAGCATATGTAACAAAACTAGAAGGCGCAGCGCAGTTTGCATGGCCGTACAGCCTGCAGACATCCGAGAGCACACAGATAATATATAAAATATCATATGTGCCGCTGCTTGCAGCACTGATAGCTGCCCTTGTGCTGATGTTCTCGGCTGGCTGGTATTACAGGCAGGAATTCACGGTATTAAAGGAAGTATTTGACGAGCCCGGCTCGAAGGCAATGAAAGTCCGCCTTACAATAAAAAGCAGAGCGCCGTTAGTTCAAAATTCTGTTATTGTGGAGGATGCTGTACCAACTCCGCTGAAGTTGGTAAAGGAGTTTGCAACCGCGGAACCGACTGCTATAAGGAGACAGGCAGGCGCAATGAAAGTTGTATGGAAGTTTGACAAGGTATATCCTGGTGAAGAAAGAGTGCTATCATACAACCTCAAGTCTACATTGCCGATGTTTGGCAACTTGGTGCTGCCTGCAGCAAAAGTCCGAGTGAGAATGAACAACAAGCCAAAGCTGTACCTGTCAAACCGCGTTACGTTCAGCGGCCGAGGCGTAAAGGTAGACGAGCCTGTGCAGATTGAATAAACTCGGTTTTGATTTTTTTAAAACTACTGATAAATTGCTCGACTAACTACTACGACTACGATGGATATCTTCCATGATTAAGGGAAAGCAAAAGCTCACAGCCAAGATAGTTCTGCATTTCTAAAAACAAAGGGTTTTCCCTAGTAGTTCGTAGTTATTTCTTCAGCGTATGAAATCCGGTTACTAGCGCAAATATGCCTATCAGCAGCTCTGTGGAGTTTGTTGTGCTAATCCACCAGCTTTTCATAATAATTCCTGTCATAACAAAGTTCACAATCCAGAACAGGATTGCTATTATGCCGATTGCTATCTGCACGTAACCAACTGTTTTCTGACTAAGTGCCATGATTGCACGTTTAAATCGGTTTATTTAAAACTAACTGCGAGGGGAATCTCCTCGATTTAGATGTTTTGAAATATATTCTGCTAAACTTATAATGCCATAGACTATTGCAGGCAATTGGGTGATTCCAAGCCCAATCATCGCAGGCACATCGCCCTGTCCGGCATATTTAATCATGGTCTGAAAACCGCCTCCCGTTGTAGCATATAGAGTGACAGGCACATATGCGCCCAAAACCTGCCCGGCAAGAAGATTTTCAAGCAGCTCTTCGTTTAGCTTCATATTCCTGCTAAGAAAGATATCATATTAAATCTTAGGCTTTCTATTCCAGCTTTTTTTCAAGCGGTTCACCAGCACGCTCAAAATAAGCGGGAAATCTTCTAATAAACTTGTCTAGGAAATCTCTCATCTTTTTTGCTGCTAATGGATTGGGCAAAATCAAATTAGGACTATATTTACCGCCGTTCTCGTCATAGATATAGACCTGCTTATCGCCAGATTCATCAGTCAAAACTTCAGCGCTAATTCCAGAGTATATTTTTGTCATTTTACACCATTTTTACGAAAGCCATAAAAATACTGCTATGAATCCCGCCTCCGCATCAACATCTGCAATTACCTTCCGAAAAGCTCTTTTTCTATCTGTACCTTTTTGGAAATATTTAAGTGATATGCATCGCCATGCAGGGTTTTGCCATAAAATGCAACCGAACCTTCATTTACCAGGTCTTTCAAAACATCTTTAACAAAGCCATAAAGATGCGACGGCATTCCGGATTGAAACCGTTCAAATAACGTATGGTTTTTGCCCCATGCGCCTTTTGCGTATAATTTTCTTAGAATTGTATGCCTTATTTTCAGGTAGTCTTCAGGCGAAAGCTTTGCTATCAGCGCCCGCGTGCAGTCTCTTTAGCCAGCAGTTCTTCGGTTTGGGTTCTCGCTGTTTCCCAGTAAAAGTCTTTGAATCTCTGGACAGCTTTATTTTTGGCATTCAGCTTGTACAACTTTGCATTGCCTATTGTCCTTGTCAAAACGACAATCTTGGATTTTTCAAGCTTGGGCCAGAAAAGTTTCAGCGTGGCGTATCCGACGCCAGCATTTCCCGCGATGTCTTTCATCGAATAATCGAATTCTTCATGTATAACCAGAAAATCCAAAATTCTGTTTATCGGTGCATCGCCGAACACGTCCAAGAATATAGATTTGTCTTCCATGCAGATATGTAAGAAAATTATATTTATAAGCGTTTCTATTATTAGCCCTTAAGAGCTATAGATATCCCGACCCCCAGATTCGAACTAGGAACTTCACGATTAGTGCTTTGTGCCGGCAGCATATATTCATGCGCCGGTAACCAACTACAGTCGTGCACTCTACCGTTGAGTTAGGCCGGGTTAGTACGACTTCCCGAGGCGTGTTTAAAAATGTTTGGAGAATAAATAGAAAATATAACATCTGGCATCCCCGTAGGAATACCAGGGCTCATGTTAACTATTTAATGTAAAGTGCATTTTATAAATGTTTTGCCTAATTTTCGAGATACATATGGAAAAGGCATATGTTTTTCTCGATGGCGCATATTTATCTGAGATTTCCAAATATTTTGGTGGAGGTAAACATATCAGATATGATTTAAACCAGTTTGCTATAACCCTAGCAAAATCCGAAGATTTGTGGTGCCAAAAAGTTTTCTATTATACGGCCCCGCCATTCCAGTGCCCCATACCAACTCCTGAAGAAAAACAAAAAAGAGCAAATTATGACAAATTTATTAAAAAACTTGAGAAAATTCCTGGTTTCGTAATAAGAGAGGGCAGGTGTCAAAAAATCAATGAAAGTTTTCACCAAAAAGGTGTTGATACGTTAATAACTATGGATTTATTAAATATATTATCTGAAAAGAAAATAAAAACAATGGTTTTACTCGCATGCGATACAGATTTTGTTCCGATTTTAAATGAATTGAGAAAAAATGGGATCAGGGTTATTTTATATTATTTCAGCGATCGTGTAAGAAAATCAAAATTTTCCATGTCAAATCATTTGTTTACTGCTTGTGATAAGAAAACTTTGCTGACAAAAGCACATTTTGAAAACTCCCAATTTCCCAGCAAGCTGACTTAGCAACTTTTTTAAGCCCAAATTTCAAGCGATTTAATGGCGCCTAGGTAATGCCCAAGGTTTGCAAAGAAGTTTTGCAAATCGGTAATAGTAGTCTAGCGGTCCAGGATAGGAACAAGCCAGAAATTGCTTGCTACAGCCCTGTCACGGTTCAGACCCGAGTTCAAACGGCACCCTTTCTTTTCGCGAAAAGAAAGGCTCCCGGGAACCTAAAGAAAAGGCATGCGACTTACAGTCGCATAAAATCTCGGATGTGCGAGAAAATCTCGGCTTGGGCGCCATATTTCCCATATAAACTCTTGCTTGCAAAGCGGTAACAAATAGCTTAAATAAGTTCATTCCACGCGTTGAATATGAAAAACCGCGTTGTCGGCTTTATAATTTTAGGATTTGCCGGGATAATTGCCCTAGTGACGTTCTTGTTTAACCAGGCGTTGACGTCAATTGTAAGTGCGTCGTGCACGCATGGCTCTAGTTGCCCAATGTGGGCAACCATCGGTTTTGAAACAAATCTCAGCTTGGCGATAGTTGCAGTTATAGCTATGATAGGATTATTCTTTATATTCTGGAAAGGCGAGGTGCCCGCAGCCATAAATATCATAAAACCACAGGTTGAAGTAAAAGAACTGAAAGAGGAGAACTTTGCTGATGTTCTGGCAAAAATGGATGAGGGCGAAAAAACAGTCTTCAGAAAAGTAATAGAGTCAAAAGGCACGATTTTCCAGTCAGACCTTGTGGAAAAAACTAGTTTCACGAAAGTTAAAGTAAGCAGGGTACTGGATAAGCTGGAAGGACGAGGCGTGATTGAGAGGAAAAGGCGCGGAATGACCAACGTTGTTATAATAAAACACTGAATATTGGGGATTTTCAAAAAACTTGTTTGAAACTAGTTTCAAACAATCCGTTATATGCTGTTTCATTCTTCATATTTCTAGGTGAACAAATGGAAAAAACAAAAACGGCAGTGGCGCTGATATTGGCATTAGCAGTCATTTCAGTGCTTGTAATCGGCGCGAAAGCGGCCACTACAAATGTAAGCGCAGTTGTGGGAAAAGCATGCGTAAATAGTGCTTGCGCACCAGAGTCGTGTGCGGCACAGGGATGCCAGGCAGCAACAACAGGCAAGTGCGGATGTAGTACAACCACCCCCGCAACTCTGACTTGTAAAGCAGGCTGCAGTGCAGAAAAGTGCGCCCAAAACAGCTGTGCAGCATTGAACGGAGGAACATGCGGCTGCAAGTAGATTCCCGAGAAAAATTTTAATTTTTCTGGGCCCAGCCGAACTTTGTTCGGCTAGGGTTTCTTTTTATTTTTATTTTAATTATTAATCGCTTATTTTATTAATGCGCCCTTGGTCTTAAAAACATGGACTTAAGCATGCCTGCCAGTCTGCTGGCGTTCATTCAGGTTCACGGGTATACAGTATTATTCCTGATAATAATACTGGAAGGCTCTTTTGTGACATATCTTGCGGGCTTCGCGGCATCACTGGGTTTTTTCAACGTTTATGCCCTCCTGTTTTTAGCGCCGTTTGCAAACACTCTGGCAGATTCGGTTTATTATCTGATAGGCAAATACGGGCGCAGCACGTTTATCTACAGATTTTTCGCAGATAAGGTGGGCGCGCATAAAGTGCAGAGCATAGAAAATCATCTTAAAAATCACATAGGCAAAACGCTTTTTGTGATAAAATTTACCCCGTTTCTCCCGGTGCCGGGGCTTATGCTTTGCGGGGCTGCAAATGTCCCATTCAAAAAAATTCCTGTTTTATTCATATATTATCAGCGCAGCCTATGCGTCATGCCTGATTACGCTGGGATTCTATTCCGGAATGGCATTTTACACAGTTTCCAGATATTTCAAATACGCAGAAATATTAATTGCAGTAACTATAGTGCTAATAGTGGGATTATGGCTCGGTTTGGGGGCGCTTGAGAAAAAGATTTCAGACAAGATAGAAAAAATTTAATTCAGGTTTAAATCAGAATATACCTTTTCAAGTTTTTTTATGTGATTGCGGATATCAATTTCTTTTCTGCGCTTGTAACTCTGCGCAGCCATTTTCCTGCGCAGTTTATCATCCTTTAACAGGATTAGAGCCTTGTCTGCAAGGTCTTTTGCATTTTCGGGATTGAATAAAAAGCCGTTGCCATCTACAAAAAATCTGGCTGCACTGTCCGGCGAATCCGCTATTAAAATAGGCTTTCCGCAGGCCATGGCTTCCAAAACAACTATGCCTTCAAGCTCTATGAAAGATGGCAGCACAAATATATCGCAGATATTGTACATTTTTATAAGGTCGCTGTCCGAAACTTTTCCAAGAAACTTTATCTTATCCATTAATTTTGATTGTTTTGCCATCTCCTCAAGCGGCACTTTCTCTAATCCGTCCCCAACTATGCAAATTTCGAAATTTTCAAAGTTTTTATGCATAATCTTTGCGGCTTTTACAAGCAGGGAAACATTTTTCTCGTGGTCCAGCCTGCCGACATACAAGAGCTTGATGGTTTTTTCTGACAGGCCGAAGTCCTTGCAGCATCCGGACGCGTCAAATTTTCTGAATACTGAAGTGTCAACGCCGCAGCTGATAACATACATCTTCTTTTTTAATCCCCTGGCTTCGAGAACGTCCCTGCCGAACTTTGTAAGGCAGAGTATAACATCTGCCCTGTTGTATAGCCTCATCACAAAGAAATAAAGTATGTCCACAAGTTTTCTGCTCAGCCAGCGTCTGGAAAAAAACTTCGGAAGATAAACCATCCACGATTCCGGCTGGAAAGTGGAATAAATTATTATTTTCACGCCCATTTTTTTTGCGGAACTTATTGCAGACCATGACAATGGCGTGGGAGGATGCATGATATGCACCACATTTATGTCTTCTTTTCGGAAGATTTTTTCCAGTTTCTTGTTATTAGGGTATGCGAGAAAGAGAGTTTTGCGGCTGATAGGCACCAAAGGAAACGCATCAAATTTGTAAGTCTTTATTCCGTTATGATTGGTTTCAAAGTCAGTGTCTTTAGGGTATTTTGAAGAAATTATTATGACTTTGTACCCGTTTTTTGATAAAAGCTCGGATAGGCGCATGGTTTCAACATAAACCCCGCCAACAGAGTTTATCGCATCGCAGACGAGGGCTATATTTGGCTTTTTCATATTTTGTGGTTAAATCTTCAGTAACGAATTTAAAAGCCTTATCAGTAATCGCACGGCGGAGTCAGGAAATCGCACTTGTATTTTGTTGCATTTAAGGCGCAGTCGACCTCAACTTGCATCTCAAATGAGCTTACACTTTCCGGCGGCAAGCCCAGCAGGAGATTCTTCAGTGTTGCAACAATCTTGTCTGTGCTGTCATACACTGTGCAGACAACATTGCCGTCAAGTGCGCTCTCGCCGGTGTTGTTTACAGTTCCGGTAACGGAAAGCTTGCACCCCGAGAAAATAGGATTTTTTACTTCCCAGATAACATCACCGACAGATACGTCGCCATAAGTTACGCCAATATCCTGAAGTGACAGCGCGCCACCGCCGCCTCCTCCGCCCCCTCCGAAAAAGCCGCCTCTTGGCTTTGGTGCAGGCGCAGCAGGAGCCTCGCCGGTCTGAACATCTTCCGGAACAGCAACAGCTGTTGCAGCGCCGCTAGGGGCAGATGCAAAAAGTGGCGGCGCAGGATAGTGCTTTGCAAAAACAAGGAATGAGCTAAAGACAACAACAGCAACAGTAACAGTTGCCAAGGCATAACTTATTCTGAGATGTTCTTTGGTAAGGGCCATATTAGTAGGATGAATTTGCGCATATAAAAATCTACTGACGGCGGCTATGACTAACGACTGACTACTGCCACGACAGACTACGACCGACGACGAACGGAGATATGTCTATTGATTGTGGGCGGCAGGAAATCATCTTGCTGGGAAAAGAAATTGCAGAAGCCAAAACTCCTGAGAAACTCTACTCTTGATAATGGGAGATTGCCCTAGTAATCGTCAGTCGCAAAGCGATTTCCCCGTAGTCGTCAGTATTTATAGCGATACGTAATATCACAAGGCAGATAGTAATCTTTATAAACTCAAATCCGAGCTTTTTTCTATGCCTTCCCAGACCTTATTCAACAGGCAACTTGGGAATTAAAATCGCACTCTGGCAATGTGTTCGTGGTAGGGTATGGCCGAACCGGCAAAAAAATTCGACGTTACTCAACATTCTCTAGTGCCCGCTCATTCTATCTTATCTGAAGCTGAAACCAAGGAAGTTCTTGCTAAATTCAACATTTCAACGGTCCAGCTGCCGAACATGCAGGCATCAGACCCTGTGGCAAAGGCAATCGGCGCAAAACCTGGAAACGTTATCAAGATTGAAAGGAAAACGCAATCCGGCAAGGCAGATTATTACAGGTTTGTAACGGAGTAAAATGCCAGAACCCAAATTGTCCAAAGCAGACAGAATAGCCCTAGTTCAGAGATATTTTGAGGAATATAATTTTGTCCAGTCAAACATAGAGTCTTTTGATACTTTTGTTGAATGGAGGCTTCAGAAATTAATTGATGAAATCGGTACGGCTACGCCGGCAGTTATACCGCCGGAAGCTGAGGAAGTGAAACTTGTTTTCGGAAAAGTAAGGGTTGAGAAGCCCGTAATTATTGAAGCTGACGGCGCAAGGAGGCCAATCATGCCCGTCGAAGCAAGGACCAGGCTGCTGACATATGCTGCGCCGGTGCTTCTGGAAGTCTCACTTGTAATAGACGGCAAGGAGCGCGAACGTCAGGAGGTTCAGATTTGCGAGCTGCCTGTAATGCTGAAGTCAAAATTGTGCTATCTGTACGGCATGCCCCGAGAAGAGCGGATTGTCAAGGGCGAAGACCCTTACGACACCGGCGGATATTTTATTATTAACGGAACTGAACGAACCCTGATTTTGCTTGAAGACCTTGCGGCAAACAATATTTTTGTAAGCAGGGAGAAATCAGGGCCAACAACCCACAGGGCTGACGTTTACTCTGCATCTGAGCAATACAAAATACCGC
>JAZDME010000077.1:0-3599 GCA_043801255.1 archaeon | reverse complement strand
ATAGTCAAGCGCCATTTTATTTTGAATTTAGCAAATATTCTGCAGTGAAATCTTTGTATTTATCCTTCAGCTCCTGCGGCAGATATTTGTAACCTCTTATTACCTTTCTGCAATTTTTGCTTTTGCAGAAACAATTCATTTTCCAATTAAATTCCAAAGTATCATAATCGATGAAAATTTCTTCATCTTTCTTGATATTTCTGATGGCAACAAGGTTTAGTTTGTTTATTCCAACATTCGGGTCGCAGGAATGGTTTGTATAACGCTCAGGTGCTTCGACAAGCATTATTTTATCTTTGCCGACGGTCATCAAATGATGATCAGGCAAGTTTAGTTTTTCAGCTTCTGCTTCGCTGTAAATTTTACCCCTGCAACAACCAATTATTTCGGCTTTTTTGATATTATTTTTGGCAAAAATACCTTTTCCTTCAATTGGCGAATCTTTTACGTAAGTTTTTGTTTTCATTTTAGTAGAGGAAAGTCTCCGGCAGGATTCTGTCAATAATCTCGCCAGCGAGATTTTCTTTCATCAGTTTTTTTGCTTCATCAATATCCTGAGTATGACCAAGTATCCAACCTAGTTTTACGTAAGCCGTTTCGGCTAGCATATTTTCTAAAAATACAACTCCTGCATCTAACAATATGCGCGCGTTTGTGTAAACGTAAGGGTCAAGCTTTCCGTAAATAGTTTGAGGCGCAAAACAAACAACAATTCCTTTTTGGACAGCCTCCTGAATTGCAGGCAGCCATGATGTCTTTTTATTTAATGGATTTACAGAAACATGCCCAAGTCCTGTTGCTTCAATAACGATGCCGCGGTAGCCTTTCTCAATCATATGATACAGAAGTTCAGGGTCTGCGCCGGGAAAATATTTCAGCAACACGACTTTTTCTTCAAACCTTGTATCAGCAACAGTTTCCTCATTTTTGCGCTTTTTGTGATTTGAATTAACGAGTTCAATCTCTCCATTAGGATGAATCTTCGCAAGCGGGAGCTCATTTATCGGGCGGAAGGTATCTCTCCTGCTCGTATGCATCTTTCTTACATTTACTCCGCGGTTTGCTAAACAAATATCATCTGAGCTGTTTGCATGCATTACAACAGCGACTTCAGCAATATCAGACTTACAGTAATGCGCTGCACATATGAGATTCATTGCGCCGTCAAAAGAGCCGCGGTCTGAGCTTCTCTGCCCACCGACTACAGCAACCGGCTTTGATAAATTACGAAGCATAAATGAAAGTGCTGCGGCAGTATAATGTAAAATGTCAGTTCCGTGTGTTACAATTACGCCGCAATCGTGCGTATTTATTTCATCAGCAACTGCTTTCGCAATTGCCTGCCATTCTCTGAAAGTCATATCTTCAGATAATAATGAGAATGGCTGAATGATTTTTCTTATATTAACGATATCTGCAAGTTCTGGAATTGTCAAAAGCAATTCTTCAGCAGATTTCAGCGGGGAAACTGCTCCGGTCTTGTAATCAACTCTTGAAGTTATTGTGCCTCCTGTTGTAATTATGGAAATTGAAGGCAGATTTTTGTTTATTGGAGGCTTGTAAGCAGGCAGGCCTTCGAACGACTCCGAGCCGATCTTTTTGACATTGATTTCTTTTGTAAGCTTTATCGGAAGATTATAGCCAGAAGATAATTTGATGATAAGCAAGTCCTTTTCATGTTCAGGAGAAGGCATTACAAGTCCAGTATAAGTCTGCGTTTTTGTCTTGACTTCTATTCTATCCCCAATATTGAACAAGTTCATATCAAACTAGAATTAAACTGAGATTATATATTTAACGACAGACGACTACTAGGGCAATCTCTATTGGTTGAGAGAAGCAAAAGTCCCATTGGAGAGCAGAAACCGAAGTCCAATCAATGAGGATTTCCCCCAGTTCGTCGTCGTAGTCGTATCACGAAATACGATTTGTGATATCACGTCAGGTTTTTAAATCATGATTCGTAATTGGTAATATGTTAAATATTAACAATTACAGCAGGAGTGCTCTCGAACAGGGCAAGTATAAGGATCTTGTAGGTTGCCTTAAGTCTGTAGAAGAGCTTGAAACTTTGGGCACAATCGTGTGCAAACATAAGGACGATGAACTATACACGCAAGATAACTCTCTTTCGATGCGCCTGAATGATGAGCCAGTAATATACGTGCGCGATAAAAGTGTGCGCGATAAGCGGTATGTGCTTAACGCAGCACAAAATCTTATTCTAAAGGACATGAAGCACGTGTTAAATGGCAGAAAGTTTGGCATATGGTCCAGAGTTGAAGTGCTTAATGAGATTAACTGCAGGCTTAAAGAAAAACAGCCAGGCTACACAAATCCGCAGTATGAGGACTGGCTTGGAAGACGTCTGAGCTCTTTTGTTGAGAGAAAACAGGAAGTTAAAGAAACAGCAGATGTCAGCGAAAGCAGCGAATAGTAGCAAGATTTTAAAGACTTTTCAAATACACAAAAGCATGCCTAGTTTTGAAAAGGAAATCAAAGCAGCTTCTGAGATGACCTTAGTTAATACAATAAACCAGCTCGAAGGCTTTGCTTGGAGGCTGAATCACGATGCTGCAGACGGCAGGATTGAAGACAATGTTGATGGGAGCATAAAAAGCCTAATGAAACAAGTTCAACAGGCAGCCAGCGAGTTAAAAGCAAGAACCGGAATTAAAGATGATGAGAAATTAGGCGAATACATCAGGCTAAAACTTAAAGAGCAGGATATTCGTTGGGACGCAGAATGGGCAGCGCTCCATACAGAAGGTGCAGTTTTCCAGTCTAAGAAAAAACTCCCTGTTGCCGGCGCACATTATATATGGGAGACCGTAAGAGCTTACGGTTCGCCTGACAATCTAAAAGACCAGCATATTCTTGCCCGTGCGCAAAATTTAGAAACCAGGGGGTTCGTAGTTTTTGATAGTTTTGCTATAACACATATAGAGAAAGTTGATACGCCCCCGATATATCGCGGCAGTTTAAGCGGAATAATTACCGTAGATGAAGAAAAGGAAAAGCGAAGCGTAAAATACGAAGGAATGCCTTCATGGGCCGGAGAATATTTCAGGGATAATGGTGCTGTCTTTTATCACGCTGGCTTCAAACAGGTTTTCGAAACGCTTGGCAGCGTCTATTGTGCTATACCTTCAGGTAAAGATATGCTTGATGTTATTCTTGCAAAATCATACCAGAAAAATGTGATTGTCGAATTTACGCAGAATGACGTACCTTCTATGAACCCTTTGTGCAGTATAAAAAAGCCAAAGTACACCAAGATAGTAGCCGCGGGCCCAGGTTACAGGCATACAACTGGCGGAATAGTGCTGGATTAGCCAGATAAGTTTATCAGCAAATAATCAATTGCAATAATGCTGTTGTTCTGCAATTAGTAACACTGTTTCACGCCAGCCCAGTTCATTGCAATACTCTAATATCATTTTATTCTAAAGAAATGCGAATTTTTGCCACCAGATTGTGCAACGGTGAAAACAGGACACGGGCGATTTGGTGCAAACAATTTCCCCTGCACTTCATATGGATTTCATTTGCAAATCGCATGGAAAAACCAAACAACAGGGCATTTGTATACTCGAGTA
>JAZDME010000065.1:0-4413 GCA_043801255.1 archaeon | reverse complement strand
GCTGTAATAGCATGGGCATATATTGACGCTGGGCTCAAATTGGGCTTTTTCAGCGTTCCAAAAGAATTAAAAGAGAATTTTACTGCTTAACTATGTGGAGTTGTAGCTTAGCCTGGGACAGAGCGAAATTAGCGAATTTCGCTAGCTTCTGCGGGATAGAGCACTCGACTGAAGATCGAGGGATCGCTGGTTCAAAGCGAACTCCGTTCGCTTTTCATCGAACGGGTTCGATGCAAATCCGGCCAACTCCATTTCATACTCTTTCTACGACGACTAACGACGAGAGATATCTCCATGTATTTGAGCTTCGCTGAAATGTTTTGCTTGTTTCTGCTGCATGAGAAACATTTGCTTCCCACAACCAATGACATTTGAACTCGTCAGTCATTCACTTAATTTTAAATATAATCCAATTCAGATATATGCAGATGGCCACAGATTTGGACTATTATGAATTAACACCTGATGAGGCGATGCAGAAGCTGCGCTCATCGCGCTCGGGGCTCAGTTCCCGCGAGTCTAAATCGAGGCAGCAGAAATACGGGCATAACAAGCTGGTTGAGTTTAAAAAACGCACTGCTCTGATTATGTTTTTCGGGCAGTTCAAAAGCTGGCTCATAGCAATTCTTATTGTTGCCGCGCTAATATCTGCAGCAATCAGGTTCTGGGTTGATGCTTCAGTAATAATTTCAATTGTGATAATTAATGCAATTCTAGGTTTTATACAGGAGTACAGGTCTGAAAAAGCTGTAGATGCGCTGAAAGCCCTGTCAGCGCCCAAAGCCACTGTCCTAAGGGACGGCAAGCCCGCTGTTATTTCAGCTTTTGAATTGGTTCCCGGAGATATTGTTTTTCTTGCGACAGGGGATAAAGTTCCTGCGGACGTCCGGCTTCTGGAAGTTGTAAACTTCAGGGTAAGTGAATCATTGCTGACAGGCGAGTCGGTTCCCGTAAATAAAAGCGTCAGCACAATTAACAAAAAATCCCCTGTTGTTGACAGGAAAAACTGCGCCTTCATGGACACTATTGTTGTAAACGGGCATGCTGTCGGCGTTGTATTCGGGACTGGCATGTCCTCTGAAGTTGGCAAGATTGCCGCGCTTCTGGGCAAAGTTGAGGAAAAAGCCACGCCGCTGGAAAAAGGCATTGCGGAAATCGGGAAGAAACTTGCGTGGGGAGTTGTTGCAATCTGTATTGTGATGTTCGGGGTCGGCTTTTTCAAGGGCGCCGAGCCCCTGCTGCTGTCTTTGTCTGCAATAAGCCTCGGGGTCTCAGCAGTGCCTGAAGGGCTTCCTGCTGTTGTGACAATAGCTCTTGCGCTGGGCGCAAAAAGGCTTGCGAAATCAAAAGCCATCGTAAGGAAACTGCATTCTGTTGAAACACTGGGCAGCTGCAGTTTCATATGCTGCGACAAGACAGGAACTTTGACAAAAAATGAAATGGCTGTGACAAAAGTCTATGTCAACGGCAAGACCGTTGACGTTGCCGGAAGCGGCTATGAGCCGAAAGGCAAGTTCACGCATAACAACTTGGATTTTGCAGTAAAGGACAGCCATATGCTCATGGCTTTGAAAATAGGCGCTTTGTGCAACTCTGCTACGCTGCACAAGGACAGCGGCTCGTGGGGCATTATAGGCGACCCTACCGAAGGCGCTTTAATCGTCTTGGCAGAAAAGGCGGGGCTGCCAAAACAGGCCCTGCTCAACCTTTACCCTCCTGTTTCCGAAATATCATTTGATTCTGCGCGAAAGAGAATGAGCACCATACACCGCGGACCGCACGGCTACTGGGTTTTCACAAAAGGCGCTCCTGATGTTCTGCTGAAACACTGCACGCATATTTTTGAAGGTGGCAAAATTGCCAAGCTGACTGACGCAAAAAAAGCAGAGCTGCTGAAGGTGAATAACGAATTAGCGAGTTCAGCGTTGCGCGTTCTGGGGCTTGCATTCAATGAGATAAAAGAATTTGACCCTAAAAGAGTCCATCACGAGATAATTGAAAAAAATCTGGTTTTTGTAGGGCTTGTGGGAATGATTGACCCTCCGCGTCCGGAAGTCAAACATGCATTAAAGCTGTGCGAATCCGCGGGAATCAGGGTTTCGATAATAACCGGTGACCACAGGAACACTGCTGTTGCAATAGGCAGCGAGTTGGGATTGATAAAACCTGATTCCCGAATCATAGACGGCGACGAGCTTGACAGCATGCCTCCGGAGTTGTTAGAGCTTGTCTGCGAGAATGTTGCTATTTATGCAAGAGCTAGTCCCGAGCACAAGACAAGAATCGTTGAAGCCCTCCAAAAAAGAGGGCACGTGATAGCAATGACTGGCGACGGCGCAAATGACGCACCTGCGCTGAAGGATGCTGACATCGGCATTGCAATGGGAACAGGCACAGATGTTGCAAAAGAAGCTTCGGCCATGATTCTGGAGGATGACAATTTTGCAACAATTGTTAATGCTATTCGCGAGGGGCGCGGGATTTATGATAATATCAAAAAATTTGTGCGCTTCATGATTACATCAAATGCCAGCGAAGTAATGACTGTGTTTTTTGCTACCATGGTGAGCCTGCCGCTGCCATTGCTTGCGGTGCAGATTCTCTGGATTAATCTGCTTGGAGACGGACTTCCGGCAGTGGCATTGGCTGTTGACCCTGTTGACAAGGGAGTTATGAAAAGCGGCCCCCGCAGCACAAAAGAAAAAGTCATCGACGGGCAGATGCTTTCAACAATAGCTGTTATTGTAACAGTTATTACAGCCGGCTCGCTCCTGATTTTCTGGCACGAACTCGGGGCAGGCGCCGATTTAAGCAGAGCGAGGGCAATGGTATTTACAGGCATTATAGTGACAGAAATGTTCGTTGTTTTTGCAACCCGCTCACCAACAGACTCGTTCACAAAAGGATTTTTTTCAAATCCGTGGTTATTGGCGGCTGTTGCAAGCTCCCTTGGCATGCAGGCATTAATTCTTTATGTGCCTTTCCTGCAGACATTATTCGGCGTCGAGGCGCTGGCACTTAAAGACTGGGTCCTGCTCGGGGCGTTCGGGCTGTCTGTTGTGATAGCGGAAGAGGCGAGAAAGTTCCTCTTTAAGTTAAAGCCCAGAAAGCCAGCTTTTTAGAAGTTTTTTAAGTTATTTATGGGCGATGCAAGCTTGTTTTATATGAGTTACAATATAGAAAGCCTTATATACTTTGCAATATATACATATCTATATGGCAACTAAACGAGTGAAATCTTTATTGTTTGGAGCATTTCTAGGCGTATTGCTATTCGCAGGCCTATTCTTTAACATAGTGGTCCACGAGTCAGGGCATTACGCTGCTGCCTCGGATTTAAACCTTAAGCCGCAAATGCACTTTTTTGCAGACTATAAGCAGCCGTATAAAGTCAGCTTATTTACGCCAAATTTCTTCACTCTTTACGAACCTCACAGTTCAGCTAAACAAGACGCTGAAATTGCATTAGCCGGGCCCATGACAAATGCATTAATTGCCGCCTGCCTAATAGGAGTATATATTGCGCTCCCGAAAAACAAAAAAACTTTTAGGCTTAATCTGATTTTCCTGGTGCTGATAGTTCCGGCTGTAGTGTCAGCATTTTCAAACATGCTTCCGCTGGCAGGAACAGACGGCAGCGTGATATGGAATTATCTGTTTGGATAAAAACGGATTCAAAAGGGACTGTAAAATGATAACCAACTCTTATTGGCATGGAACTACGGTGCGAAGATGGCAAGCTATTCAAAATGGATGTCTGAATGAAAAGTCGCCGTTGGCAGACACTCTTTACCTGCCTGTTACTTTCGCATGCAGAAGGGCAGAGCTTGAATCTGACGATGCAGTTATTTTGAAAGTCTGCGCTCCAGCAAACCATTTTATGACAATGGGTGGCGGTTGCGCCGCACGTGCTGCCGAACAAGGGGATGGTGTCTGCTATGAAAACAAGCAGGCAATTCCGCCTGCAAAAATTAAGCTGATAGACGAAATTCCATATGCAGAAGCTGTCCGGATTTGGCACAGCAAGCGGTGGGGGCAGTCATACCGCAAACACCTCAGGCAAAAAAACCTGGAAAACCTGATGCAAAACTGGAGGTAAAATGGGGCTTGAAGATATTGCGGAAACGCGCGAAAAATTTGAGAAGATAGCAAAGGATGTAAAATCAAACCTTGTTAAAGACATCTGGATGGCGCGCCCCGAATGGGGTATTTGCGGGCTTGCGGCCCTGCAGACTGCGCGCGCACTTGCTGCAGGCGGCAATCCAGACGACAGTGACGTCCTCCTCGGGCTAAAGCCCGAGGCTTCCCGCAGTGAAATCTAATATGTTTGTTTGGTGCACCTCTTCTTGGTTTTTGACATAGTCGTCAACTATGTCAACAGTATTGTAGCCGACGCTGCCCGCATATGCCCCT
>JAZDME010000064.1:0-7372 GCA_043801255.1 archaeon | reverse complement strand
GTTAGAAGCAGGAGTTGGATTTTCTACAAGCTATCCGGGAACTCCGGCTAGCGAGATAGGAGATACGTTTGCAAAAACCGCAAAAGAAAATGGCATTTATTTTGAGTGGTCTACGAATGAGAAAACAGCTCTTGAAGCTGCGGCAGGCGCAGCATTTTCCGGAATTAAATCAATGGTATCATTCAAGCATTACGGGCTTAATGTTGCACTGGACAGCCTTCTGCCTCTTACTTATCTGGAGTGCCCACTTGTTGTTGTTTTTGCAGACGACCCCGGCTCCTGGTCATCAATACAAACAGAACAGGATTCAAGATGGTTTGCGCTGATGGGAAAAATTCCGATGTTCGAGCCAGCTGACGCCTCTGAGGCAAAAGCCATGACTGTCAAGGCTTTTGAGATTGCATGGAAGTTTAAACTTCCGGTTTTTATACGAATGACAACCCGCGTTAGTTACTCAAAATCTGCAGTCATTTTGGGAACAATTCCAAAAACAAGAGCAACACAAGCCGAACAGAGTTCGGCTGGTGAAAAATCATGGATTTTTCAGCTCCAAAATTCACAGCGAATTTTGGATGTGCCCAGCCGAAATAAGATTTCGGCTTGGGAGGCAAATTTCAAAAGGGGGTTTGAAACCGGAAGCGCTGTAACGGTTGCGCGGCACAGGAAGCTTCTGGATAAAATTGAAAAAATAAAACTGCTCGCAGAAAAATCCGAATTTAATTTTGCTGACAGCGGAAAAAGCGATATTGGCATCGTAACATCAGGAGTTTCGTATCTTTATGCAAAGGAAGCCTTAAATGAACTTGGCACCAACCTGCCAATTCTGAAATTAGGATTTACATGGCCGTTTCCCTGCAAGATTCTGAAATCTTTTGTAAGGAATTTGAAACAAGTCATAGTTATTGAGGAGCTTGAGCCGTTCCTGGAAGATGAAGTTAGAGAGAATACACACTTGAAAGTTTACGGAAAGGATATTTTTCCAGAGTATGGCGAGATAAAGCCAGAGGAAGCCATTATAGGGATTGCAAAAGTGCTGAACAAGCAGATTCCGAAAAACTTGCAGGATGGCATGAAAAGCTTTAATGCAGGCAAAGTTCCTGAAAGAACTCCGTTATGGTGCGCAGGCTGCCCGCACAGGGCAACTTTTTACGCAATTAAAACAAATATAGGGACAGACAAGATTTTCGGCGGCGATATAGGCTGCTATCTGCTGGGCGCTTACAAACCCTACGCAATGTATGATTTTATTTTATCAATGGGCGCATCAGTTGGCGTTTCCCACGGGATTGCCAAGGCAACAGGCAAAAAACCCGTTGTATTTATCGGGGACAGCACGTTCTTTCACGCAGGAATTCCGGCTTTGATTAACATGGTTTACAACAAAGCTGATGCACTCGTAGTAGTTCTAGATAACAGGATTACTGCGATGACCGGGCAACAGCCGAATCCTGGAATGGGGCTTACAGGAATGGGCGAAGCAACAAAGGCAATTGCAATTGAAGATATTGCCCGGGCGTGTAAGTCAGATTTTGTCAAAGTAACCAATGTCTGGAATTACAAGCAGTTATGCAAAGACGTTCGCGAGTCATATGAAAAGAAAGGCGTTTCAGTTCTCGTTGCCAAAGGCGAATGCAGGCTTCTTACTGTAAGAAAGATGGCAAGGGAAGGAAAGCAGTTGATGAAATTTGAAATTGATGCTCAAAGTCCGAAACTTGATGAGTTAAAGGAGTTTAGTTGTCCGGCAATCAGCAAGAGTAACGGAAAATGGACTATAGACAAGAGATTGTGCTGGGGATGTTCAGTATGCATGCAGCTTTTTCCAGACTGCATAAGGGTGAGACATGACGAATGACTTTAATCTTGTAATGGTTGGCTACGGCGGGCAGGGAATTATTACTGCCGCTGAAATAGTAAGCAGTGCAGCGATGAAGTCCGGACTTGAGGCAAAGGAAGCCGAATTGCACGGGCTTGCACAGAGAGGCGGAAGCCTTGATTGTCACATCCGCTTCGGGAAAAAAATCTACTCGCCTGTTGTTACCCGGGGCTGCGCAGACCTGATAATTGCTTTTGATGCTCTTGAAGCATTGCGCGCGTGCTACTGGGCAAACAAGAAAACAACCATCATAGTTAATGCAAAGGCATTCAGGTCTGACTTAAAATTAAATGAACTTTACAGCAGAATAAGAAAGTTTGCAAAACTTCAGATTATCGATGCAGACGCAATATCTGATAAGTTGACTGGCGATATTACAGCAGTCAATGTTTTCCTGGTCGCGTATGCCATAAGGAAAAAACTTCTTCCGCTGAAGAAAGAGTCTGCATGGAAAGCAGTGCAGGATAAAATTAACCCAAGGTTTCTGGATGAAAGCAAAAAGGTTTTTGATGAAGCATTTAGATGACGACGACTACGAGGGATATGGATTTGTATTTGAGGCTTCGTTCAGCGAAGCTGAACTAGCCGAATCCGCAGATTCGGGTTTGGTTTCTGCTCTCTCTGGGTTTTTGGCTTCTCACAATCAATGGAGATTGCCCTAGTCGTTCGTCGTCAGCAGCGTATCGCAAGGTTTTTTAGACTAACATTTTGGGTTTTGGCATATGGGTGGAGCTTACTTTTTGTATACGTTAGTTAAATGTAATCCGCCAAGGGAACCTAATGGGCGTTTTTTTGGCAGAGCGATATATATGCTATATGAGCAATCTGCTCCTTTAGGCAAACCAAAAAAACTTAGTGATAAAGAACTGATTGCAAGCGGTTCAGACCTGGAATTAATTGTAAATGCACAATATCCAGAATTAAGGTGTTATTTAATAAGGAAAGGAAAAAAACTTAAGGGCGGACAACATATTCGAATTGGATGCCAAAGATATTCTTCTGTTTAATCACACAACAGCAACATCCCTTGTTCTTTCCAGCAAATAATAATTTATATGTTTGGCAAGTCCCCATTATTTATGCACGAAGTCAATGTTTTTGATGAAAATTATAAATTTGGAGACGGCGATATCTATAGATATGATTTATTCAGGTTCGGAACTCATCACGTAATTGTAGAACGTATATTTGTATGGCTTCATAAACGATGGTATGACTCAGTTATTATAGCTGAAGAACCTGATTTGGAAAAGGCGATAGAACATTGCTCATTGGAAAGCGTTCGTTGGGCACTTTCAGTCAGAGGCGGGAGCATGGATAAAATAGAAAGAGCAACTCTCTACTATAGGATTGGCGATGGCATCATAGAATTACCAACGAATGCGCATCCTAAGTCAGACGGTGTGCTCGAAAAGCTTGAAAATATGCTGCGGCAAATGACGGCTAAACAACAGCAACATCTTTTTTCAAGTCCTGCTTGACTGTGCCTGCCAGGTCTATTCTCAAACCATCATGCGCCGCAATCGTTCTTATCCCGGTTTTCTGCTGGATGTCCCGCGCTTCATAAATCGGCTTTGTTCTGAGAAGTTTTGCGCCGAAGTGAGTTATTACCGCAAGTTCGGGTTTTACTTCTTTTATAAGATTCGCGGCATCATCAATGCAGAAATGGGTTTTCCAGCCTTCTGAGCCCGGCTTCAGAACATCTATTATGAGCAGATTGCAGCCTTTGAATGCGCCTGCAAGCTCCGGCGCCGGAGCTGTATTCCCAGTGTAGCCTAAAACAAACTTCGGCGTTTCAAGGCGCAGCCCGTTGTTAAACTCAACATCATGCTTTGTCGGCGTCGCGTTAAAAACAAGATTCCCGATTTTTACCTTGTCCCCTGTCGTTACGGAAAAAATTTCCTTAAGCGCTTTTTTGTAAAAGTTTGACAGAACAGGGCTTTCCTCGCCGGAGCCTGAAATCACCGTTGGCGTTGCAATAAGAATGCCTTTCTGCCTGATGCCTCCGATTGTCATCGCATCAATCAGCACATTAACATCGTTGGAATGGTCAAGATGATGATGCGAGACATATATTATGTCAGTTCTCTGCGGCCTCACACCGTACTGCTTTGCCCTAACCAGAGCCCCGGGCCCAGGGTCCACCCATATCTGGTAGCCCTCTGTCTGTATCACAAACCCGCCCGTTGCAACCAGCTGGTTTGCGATAACAACTCGGCCTCCACCCGTGCCGAGAAATATCACTTTGTCTATCATATTTGATTAGGTGCGGTATAACATTCTGCACTAAGTAAAACAAACCTGCACCTTCCCCCATCTTGTTTGCTAACATTTAAGAATACTATAAATCGTTTTCTATGCGAGAGAACATATGGGCCGGTAGATCAGCCCGGTACAAAGCGAAGCTATCGCTAGTTTCCTTTGCAGGAAAGATCGCCCCGTTCGCATGCGCCGAACTCCCTGACTTGGGGAGTTTCTCGCGAGAAACACGGGGAGGCCTCGCGTTCAAATCGCGACCGGTCCATGATTTTTAACGACGGACTACGAGGGGAAAGGCCATTGATTGTGGGAGCGGGATGTTGCAATCTCGATTGCGAAGCCCAAATACACGGAAATATCCTCGTTCGTCGTAGCCGTCAGTCGTCGTCAGTTGTATTTTTACTTCCCGCTAATAAAACATCTTTAAATACCATAGACAGTAATTTTTGGTACCATGGCCATAAAAATAAAGAATTTAAAAGTAACTGACTGGGCTATTGGAGGCAAAATCGGGCACTGGTTATTCCTCGCAGGCATAGCCGTTTCTGTTGTGCTCGGGATTTTCCTGCCAGAAAACCTCAGAGTCGCATCTATTCTGGTGCTGCTGGGCATTTTGGTTGGATTCCTGAACATAACATCTGATGAAGTTAACAGCTTCTTGCTTGCAGCAGTTGCGCTGATTATTTCAGCGCAGTTCATGCAGGCTGTGCCGCTGGCAGGCACCACAATAATAAACATGCTGAAATACATAGTGTATTTCGTAGAGCCTGCAGCCTTGATTGTATCCCTGATAGCAGTCTGGAAACTAGCAAGCAAAAGGTAATGTATTATTTTATTTTTTTATTTTATTTTAATAGAGCGAATCAGCATAATTGCCCAGTATTTGGAATTTATCGTAACTACTGGGGCAATCTCCATGTATTTGGGTTTCACTGAGCGTTTTCCAGCAAGATGGTTTTAGCTACCCATCCCAAGATAGATTTTCTGCCTACAATCAATGGACATATCCCTCGTCGTTAGTCGTCGTTCAATTCGCTAAACTTAAAAATCAAACTTCCCGAGTAATAACATGGCTCTTGACCCAAAGCCTGACTTTAAGTCCATAGAATCCAAATGGCAGAAGTTCTGGCTAGATAAAAAAGTATTTGCGTTTGATAAAAAGTCAAAAAAGCCTGTGTTCTCGATTGACACTCCGCCGCCGACAATCTCAGGGGATTTGCATATAGGGCATGCCACAAGTTACACACATTTTGATGTTATGGGGCATTACATGCGCCAGAAAGGATTCAATGTTCTGCAGCCGATTGGCTTTGATGATAACGGGCATCCTACAGAAAGGTATGTTGAGACTCTTCATAAAATTGATTCAAAGAGAATGGGCAAATTAGAATTCAATACGCTTGTAAGAAAAGAAATTCCGAAACTCGAGGAGATATACAAGAAGGACTTGATTAGTCTCGGGCAGGGTTATGACTGGGATGTAACGTACAAGACGGTAAGCCCCGAGTCCGTAAAGCTTGTTCAGACATCTTTTCTGGATTTATACAAAAAAGGATTTGCCTACAGAAGCGAAGCGCCAACAATCTGGTGCACGAAGTGCCAGACTGCTCTGGCTCAGGCAGACCTGGAAGATAAAGAACGCGAGACTAAATTAAATTATATTGATTTCAAAGTTGACAATCAAGTATTGCAGATTGCAACCACGCGTCCAGAATTCCTGCCAGCATGCGTCGGGGTTTTCGTGCATCCTGATGACAAGCGATACAAAAAGTTTGTTGGTAAAAGCGCAGTAGTTCCGATATCCGGGCAGAAAGTAAAGATTATGGCTGACGGCCTAGTTGACCAGAAATTTGGAACTGGCGCGGTAATGATTTGCACGTTTGGAGATAAAACAGATATTGAATGGTGGCGAAAGCACAAGCTTCCGCTGCGGATTATATTAGAAAAAGATGGCAGGCTGAATCAGCTTGCAGGCAAATATGCAGGGATGAAGCTCGAAGAGGCTAGAAAAAATATAATAGAGGACATGCAAGCTCAGGGACTTTTGAAAAGACAGGAGAGTCTGAAGCAGTCTGTTGCTGTTTGCTGGCGGTGCCCAACGCCGACAGAATACGTAGTTACAAAGCAGTGGTTTGTAAAGGTACTTGACAACAAGAAAAAATTCCTTGAGTTAGGCAGGAAAATAAAATGGCATCCTGAGCACTACATAAAATTATATGAAAACTGGGTTGAAAACCTGAATATGGACTGGCTGATATCCAGGCAAAGGCATTTCGGTCCGCAGATACCTGCATGGTACTGCAAGAAATGCCAGTCCGTCGTAGTAGCAGATGAGAAGGACCTTCCAGTTGATCCGGAAAAAGACAAGCCGAAAAAGAAGTGCGCCTGCGGTTCCAGCGATTTTGAACCTGAGCATGACGTTTTTGACACGTGGATGACTTCATCATTAACGCCGCAATTAGTCTTGGGATGGAACAATAAAAAATTAGGCAGCAAAGTATTCCCTATGACCGTGCGCGCGTCAGGACGAGATATAATCAGAACATGGGAATTTTACACAATTGTAAAATCATTTTACCATTTCAAGAGCCTGCCATGGACAAACACACTGATTAGCGGCATGGTATTTGACCCGCATGGCGAGGCAATGCACAAATCAAAAGGAAATACTGTTGCGCCTCAGGGAGTAATCCAGAAGTTTGGCGCAGATGCTTTCAGGTATTGGGCAGCATCTTCAATAATCGGCGAAGATTCATGTTATCAGGAAAAGGAATTAACACACGCACAAAAATTACTTATCAAACTTTGGAATGTTGCACGGTTCGTTGAGTTGTGGAAGATTACACCAAAGAAAGTAAAGCAGACTAATGCTGTTGATATGTGGATAAAAGCCCGTTTATGCGAAGTAATCAAAAAATATGCTGAAAACTTTGATAACTATGACCCTGTTACAGCAAGGCGCGAGCTAGAACAATTTTTCTGGGAATTCTGTGATTATTATCTTGAAATGATAAAGCACAGGCTTTACGGAACTGATGAAATCTTCAAAGAACAGGCAAAGCAGACACTTTACGCGGTTTTTGGTGCAGTTTTGAAAATGTTTGCTCCAATCATGCCTCACTTAACTGAAGAAATATATCAGGAACTGTTCAAAAGTCATGAAAAGTCAGAAAGCATACATCTTTCCAAATTCCCAGACGCTGAAGTTGAAAACAAGTCTGCAATAGAGCTTGGAAACCT
>JAZDME010000018.1:0-3394 GCA_043801255.1 archaeon | reverse complement strand
CGCCTGCAAATTCTAAAGCGCGTCTATAGGCCTCCAATGCCTCGGCATTCTGCCCTAATTGCTCTTTAACCATAGCTACATGCTCATATACTTCCGTTGGGGCGTTAATTTTGTCCTTTTCAAACTGCTGCAGAGCCCTTTGCATAATCTCGTCAGCTTTCTTCGTTTTGCCGGTTTTCAAAAGGATGTAACCGTAGGTATCCAGGACATTTGCATTATTCGGCGCGTTTTTATAGGCCCTTTCAGCATACTCAAGTGCTTTATCTGCGGCCAAATCATTATCTACCAGTATATAAGCCAGGTTATTGAGCACCGATATATTAGTCGGCTGTTTCTGAAGTATACTTTCATACTCTTGAATAGCCTTTTCCAAATAAGCCCTGTCTTGCGTCTTATTAAACGCCGTTAGGAGAGTGCCAGCTTTATTAAACTGATACATTATTTGACCTGCATCATCACCTTCTTTGAGTCTGATGCAATTATCAGCATATTCAATCGCCTTGTTATACTGCTGGTTCATATTGTAAAGATTAAACATTACGGTATTGATAGCCAGTGAATCGGGCTGGCTCTGAAGTCTTTCGCTGCACCACTTGATGGTTTCCTCAAAACCTACTATAGCGTTCATTTCTCTGAGTATCGGCACAATGTAGCCTTCGCTAGTTCCCGCCTTTTCAAGGGCTCTTCTGAAATACTGAACAGCTTCGTCTTTCTGCCCCATATAAGCTTTCGCATCGGCCATTCTCGTATAAGCAAGCGGAGCAAAGTCTTCGTCAAGGTGTTTTGTTGCTTCGGCCAGCAGCTGGTCATATTTTTTGGCGCCAAGCAGGGCTCTTAATCTTCCGTCAAATGCTTCTATATTAGGCGCTTCACTGTTGATTTTCAAACTGTTCTGATAAGCAGCATCAAAAAGTTTGTATGCATCATCGTACTTTTGGGTGTTAAGCATAAGATTTGCAGCCCGATTATACCAATTAACATTATCCGGGAATTTAGCTATTAACTCTTGATAAAATTTTACAAGCTGATCAACTTTACCCGTCCTGTAATACATCTCTTCGAGCATGTTTCTGGCAACAGATGATTCTTGTTCCTCGACAGAAGTTTTCAGTTCGGCAATAGCCTGTTCATATCGACCGGTTTGGGCATAAACTCGTGCAAGGTCTATTCGCACTTCCGCGCTGTCCCGCAATGTTTTGCTTTTCAGAAAATCATCAACTGCTTCATTATAATTATTAAGGCCAAGATTAATTTGCCCCCGAAGCCGCCAGGCACGGGGATTATCCTTATCAACGTCCAAATTACTGTTTGCGAGTTTCAAGGCGTCTGCAAGTTTGCCCTGTTTGGCAGTTTGCCATGTCTGCAAAAACAACGCCCTGGGTTCATCCGGATATTTACTGCGTAAAGCCGCAAGCAGCGTCTCTGCTTCGTCAGCCAATCCTGCCTCAAGGTAAGATTCGATTTGCAGAATTTGATTATCGAGAGATTTATCTATTTGCAGCAATTCAGCAGAATATTTCAAAACGGCGGGTTGGTCATCTTTGCTGCGAGACACCAAAACCAATCCTGTTATTACATTAGCATCTTTGGGATTCGCTTCATATAGTTTAACAAGTATTTTTTGCGCCTCGTCAGTTTTTCCGCTTCGGACATAGAATCGCCACAATAAGGCATCCTGGTTTGCAAGAATTTTTTCAGCCTCATCAGACCTGCCGCTATTTCTTAGAAATTCTGCGTACGTTTCAACTATCCGTACATCGTCCGGTGCAAGTTCATAAGCTGTCTTGAAAGCATCGAGAGCAATTTCGTTGTAGGCGTCTTTCTGCGCCTGGATTTTGCTCTCCTGTGCCGCAATGGAAGCAATCCGACCCAAATGAAGTGAATTTTCAGCCGTCGGCCTTGCTTTCTGCCTCTGCTGGCTTATTGCCACTGCCCTGTCGGGTTCTGTGCTGCTTATGAATTGAGTATAAATGTCCTGCAGGCTTAAATCTCCCGGATTTGCCCGAACAGCCGCTTCAATCGCTTTGCGTGTTTCTGCAATCTGATAGGATGTTGCCGCATTGCCCAGCCGTTGATTTTGTTTATAAAGTACATAAGCCAGGTTTCTGGTAATATACCTGTCAGATGGATTGAAATTATATGCTTTCTGTGCATCATCAATCGCGTCATTTTCCTTTTCAATCGCTGAATAAGCTTGGCTTCTTATAAGATAAGCACGGGAAAATATAGGCCTTTGTTCAAGACAACTATTGATTCTTTCCACCGCGTTTTGATATTCTTCCTTCACATAAGCCAATCGCGCCACAAAAAGATCTCCTCCGCAGGCATCTATATTATTTCTTCGGGCGATTTCGGCAAGTTTTTGTGCCTGGCTGAAATCTTTAAGGGCAAGTGCGACCTCGAAAAGACCCGTAATCGCATCAGAATTATCCGGCGTAAGCTGCAGAACTTTTTGATAGTATTCGGCAGCCCGTTCATTTTCAGCTTTTGCTTGATAAAACTGACCGAGCATCAGATTGCTTCGAATCGGGTCCCGAATAGATTCGAGAGCCTGTACTGTAATCTGTTCATAACGTTCCGGCGGAACATTGGCCGGCGAGGGTTCTGCGAGTACGAGTTTATATATCTCCGCATTTACGCTGTTCGGATGCACTGCCTGATAACTGTTGATAAGCGATAATGCCTTGCTGTGTTCCTCGTCGGCTATATACCTTTTAAACATATCAACAAATTCAGCGTCAGTAATCTGTTTTGCACCGGTTGCAACAAGTTTGTCTCTTATCTTTCTGCTCTCGTTCTTTGCCTGTTCATAATTAGCTTTAAGTTTTTGATATTGCTCATCCTGTTGCGCCTGCTGTTCGTCATCCGGTTTTTTTTGTATTAGTTCCCAGTTGGCTCTTGCAACCTGAGTATTGTAAAACATATTTTTAAATCTCAAAATATTCGGGTCATCTGCAGGAAGTTCATCGAACATTTCCTGCGCTTTGTCCAGCATATTGGAGCCGAGATAATTGCTTATTCTAAGTTCCCTGCTTTTGGCGGTCTGTCCGAAATTCTGCTCGAAGAAATCTATCGATTCAAGCGAAGACTTCCAGTCCTGCACTCGCGTAAGCACCGAAGCAAATTCAAGAAGCATTTCGGGCCTATTGATGTGTATTCCGTTTCTCAGGGCAGTCCAATAAAACTGCATAACCGCGCCCATCTCAGATGTATCCCCTAAAGTCTTTGCAAGTTCATAGGCAAGGATTCCGAGCTGTAAATCGTTTTCTGTCCGGCCAGCAGGTGTAAGCTGCTGATATGCTGTGTACATTTGTACAATTGCTTCACTTGTTTGGCCCTTTGCGAGCTTAATTCTGCCCTGCCACATTATCGCATAAGGATTTTCCGCACTGCC
>JAZDME010000058.1:0-14345 GCA_043801255.1 archaeon | reverse complement strand
TCATTCCTTCCGAAATTGGCCTTTCTTTTGTCTTATCGTAGAAATGTTTTTTGAAGCAGATATCACCTTGTTCCAAATCGCCAAGAAACTGTTTGACTTTGTCAAAAGGTTGCATACAGCCGTATCAGCATTCACGTATTTCAGATTATTTCGATATGTCATTAAACCTACAGCGTTATATAAGAACGCCAGCAGCTCTCTGTCGTTCCCATGCATGGCATAGTACAGGACAAAACGTTACCGGGCTTAACTTCCGTGTTCGAAATGGGAACGGGTGTGACCCCGGTACTTTGACCGCTGACATTTTTAGGGCTCTTTAAGTCTTTTTAAGCGTTTTGTTTGGCTGCGACGAACGACGACTGACGAGGGGAAACCCTAGCCGAAATAAGATTTCGGCTGGGCACAGCCGAACTTCGTTCGGCTTGTGGGGATATGAATTAGGGCTTCGGAAACTCTCGGGGCTTATGGGCTTTGGCTTCTCACAATCAATGGCCTTTTCTCAGTCCGTCGTTAGTCGTCATCACTTTTTTATACCACCTGTGACAAAAGGTACTATGCTGCCGGAAGTCCATAAAAAATACCCGTCGCTGCGCGAGAAGTTAATGAAGCCTTTCCTGATTAATATTAATCCGAATTATATTACGGTTCTCGCATTATTCATTGCATTTGTTGCGGCATATTTCATTGTGCTGGGCGACTATTTATTTGGCGGCATACTTGTGCTGCTGAACGGCTTTTTTGACATGCTTGACGGGGAAATAGCAAAGGCGTTCAAGCGCGACACCAAGTTTGGCGACTTCCTGGACCATGTTTTTGACAGGATTGCAGATATTGTTATCCTGCTGGCACTGACATTAACGCTATTTGTGCCAGACACCCTGGGATATGCAGCAATCATAACTGTGCTTTTAGTTTCATATCTCGGCACACAGGCGCAGGCGCTGACATCAAAAAGGCTTTATTCAGGAATTTTAGGCCGAGCCGATAGAACTTTATTCATAGGCGCAGCATTGGTAGTGGCTTTATGGCTGCCGCAAGCGCTTTACTGGGCTGTTTTGATAATTCTGGTTTTATCAGTGGTCTCATTTATACAGAGATTTTATACTATTACGCGAATTCTGAAGAGAAAATAATTCTACGACTGCTATGGCAATCTCCCAACGTTAGGCTTCGCAGAACATTTTCCTAGCCAAGATAGTTTGCTGTCCTACAATCAATAACCTTTACCTTAGTCGTAGTCGTCAGCCAATATAATCTGGAATTTCTTCCACTTCTTCCTCGGGCTCTTGCTCTCCTTCCCCTACCATGTCCTCAATGTCTTCTTCAGAAATATCTTCTTTTTGCTTTGCCGCAGGCTTTGCTTTCTTTTCTGATGGCTTCTCTGGTTTTTCCTTGGGCTTTTCTTTTGCGCTTTCCTTCAGCTTTATGATTTTGATGTGCTTTGAGTCGTGTACCACTTCAATCTTATCACTCAGATGCTCTTTTAAATAATGCGCTACCGTTGACTTCTTCAAGCCGGTTTTCTTGGCAATGTCCCGAACCCATGAGCCGTGCGGACTGGTCCGCAGGGCATACAGTATTGTCTCGACTTTGACTTTGTCGTAGCCTGGCTTTCTAGACATGGCGTCTCCCGCATCTGCCTTTTCGGGGTATCTTGAAAACAACCTGGAGGGTTTCCCCTTCACTTAAGTCCGGGGCAGGATTTGTGAAAACTTCAAAGTGCAGATGCGGGCCGCGGCTCCAGCCGGTACTGCCTACAAGGGCAATAGCCTGGCCTCGTTTCACTTTTTGCCCTATCTTTACTCGGGCGCTATGATATTTGTTATGCTCGTAAGCAGAATACTCGCCATTCTTATGCTTCAAAACTACCCTGTTGCCCATGTAATAATACTTTTTAGCAACTCCCCCGACTTTAGAGTTGTTTCTAAGCCAAACCACTTCGCCGTCAGCAGCAGCATAAATCTGCGTGCCTTCAGGGGCAAGAAAGTCAAGCGAGTGTTTTAATTTGCCGACATGGGCGGGAGAAGACAGCTTATGCCAGTGTGTCACCTTCTTCAAATCTATTGGCAGCACATATCTGTTTTTACAGCGGCTCATTTTATCCTAAACCTCATCTTTGTTGCATAGGGCTTGAATCCAAACCGCTCATAGAAACCTACTGCTCGGGTAAGTTCCTTTGTTGAAGCAATAACCTTGAAAATCTTGACCTTCCTGCCCTTTGCATCTTTCAGAATTGAGCGCATCAGTTTTGCGCCAACGCCTTTATTCCTGAATTTTTCCAAAACATAAAAGTAGATTATTTCAAGGTATCTCTGCCCTTTCTTGATAAAAACATCCCAGTTGTTTTCTTTTCTTTCTATGTTGCCTGTGATGTAACCAACTATCCTGTGATTTTCCTCGGCAACATATATTATCCTGTTTCTGCCATTATTCCAATACCTGAGAATATCTTTTGCAGAGCGCGGCGATATAATGTCAAGTATTCCCTCAGTCCAGATGGCGTTATCCATGTCTGCAATCCCCGCGGCATCTTTTTTCTCAAATGGGCGGATTATCATATTGAAATTATAACCAATTGTCCAATATATAGGTAGTTTTTCACGAAATAGGGGTATTATATACTATAATATAGTAATCTTGGACAATCATAGTAATTTTGGACAATTGGACAGAATTATCTCTTACTTCTTTTGGGAGTTTAAGTAGTCGGCAATTGCAAGCCCTACTGGCGTGAGTTTTGCGCCGTTTCCCAACCCGCTGCCCTTAAAGCCTGGCGCGTCTTCCTCAAAAAGAACAACCTTCTGGCTGCGAAGCCCTTTCAGGTAAAATTCAGCAAGCGAGTACAGGCCAAGCCCGGATTCCTTGGCAACAGTCTTGGGGTAAATCCATTCAAACTGTTTCTCTTTCGTAACTCGGTCTATTGTTCTCACAACGTTTGTCTTGATTTGATATTCAGAATCAAAAACCTGCATGCCTGTGTGCCAAAGCGTGTATGTATATTCGGGGTAAGTGCCATGCTGCTTGATATACTGCGCATGGCAAAGCTCATCAAGAAGCTTGAGAATATACTCTTGTTTATAATGCACGCACCATTTAATGTCAAAGAATCTTGCAGGTTTGCCAGTCTCGTTATCAATCAGAATTGCCTCAAGGACATTTTTCTGGGCACCCCGCACGGGAAAAGTGTCCTTGCGCCACAATTTCAGCGCGTTTAGCGCATCTTCAATATCTTGCTGTGCAGACATGCCATAAACCCTAAAGTTTGTTTTTAGAAGCTTGCGGATGACGACTGCGACGGACGAGAGATAAGGTTATTGGTTATGGCTTCGGTTTTGGCTCTCTTGCTTTTTGTTCCCTTAATCAATGGAGATATCCCTAGTAGTCGTCAGAAGTAAGCAAACAAATTCCTCTATATATTCAAGTTCCTAATCTTCTTCAAGAATTAAATCTTCCATTTTCAGTTCTTTTGTAACTTTGCTGAACTTGTGCATACGAACCCGCATGTCTTTAAATAAACTAATAATTTCATCAGCCAGAGCGCCCTTGGCCTTTATTTTGAAAAAACTCTTATCATCGCAGCCTGTTGCATAATCTAATATAATATTTGCAGTTTTACCGCCCTTGCGAACATCAAATACACAAATAATGCCATCATCAGGTTCTTTCTGGACACCTTCGCTGGTTTTGTAACCTTTCTTTTCCAAATATTTTGAAAAATTCATTACCGGACAAATATCATAACAGTCAACTGCTTGGCTTGTCATCGGCAAGCCAGCACACTTGTTAAATGACGTTTCATATTCAGGCATGCCTCTCTAAACAGCATTAGACATTTAAACCTTGCCATAATTTACATAAACGCAAACAAATTCTTCTGTACCTGTTAATCGGATGATAAATCAAACACCGAAAAATACCTTTCATCGCGCTTTTTGACAAGGTTCAGGCTGCTCAGAAAATCAAGGTCTGCCTTGATTTGCGTATAATATTTCCTTTTATTCAGAAATGCATACCTTTCCTCTTTTTTCATGCAGTCCATCAGCTCTGCAACATCCATTTCGCCATCAGAGTTTAGATACCGCAGTATGTCTGTTCTTCTCTCAACAGCCTGCTGCGTCGCCCCCAGAAGCTTGGAGCTGAGCAGGTTCGAGTGAAGCACGCTGAAAAGCCGGTTTTTCGTCTGTTCACGGAACATGCCAAGCAGATAAATGGCAAAGTACTGCGGTTTGCTTAAGCAGTCTCTCAGCTTGGCGATTTTTTCATCTTTCCACATCTTTTTCAAAAACAGGTAAAATGACAGTGTTTCCAGAACATAATAACTTGTGTATGGAATAAACTGTTTTTCGCCGGCAAGAAGAGACCAGTATCCTTTGGAATTCTGGGATTTAAGCAGAAAGTCTATGCCCTTTTCCACGTTTTTATTAAAGATATTTTCAGACAGGAGCATCAAAGCCTGCGTGCATAATGCCGTCGAGTAAGTCGTAGGCTTGTTTGCAACCGTAAAACTGGAAGAATACCAGCCGCCGTTTTTGAATTGTTTTGATGCCAAAAACTCCCGCGCTTTCTGCAAATAGGCTTCAGTCGGGTCTGCGCCGCTGGACAGCGATGCTAAAACCACGTTGGAAGTAAAGCTCGGCTCGGACTTTGCGGCTTTGCCATCAACGCCCCAGCCAAAACCATCCTGCGCTTTATTTCTTTTAAACCAATTAACCAATCCTAAGAGCTTTTTTTCAGGATTGTATATTGTGAGCGCGCAGGCTGCAATCCAATTTGTCAGGTTAAATGTGCTGGGGAAATTTCTCCAGTAACCCGCCTTTGTCTGTCTGATTGAGATAAAACCGTAAATCTTTTCGCAGATTTTCCGCGCCAGTGCGGAATTTGCATACCGCAGTGTAAGAAGCCGCAGGCCCCACAGGTCAACGCTTTCATACGGGTCCAGCGGATAAGTTAAGCAAAAATTAATCCCCTTGATAATCGGGTTTATATTGTCCTTGTGCGCGTTAAGTATGACTGCTAAGGTAAGTTCTGATGTTATAGCAATCGACTTTTCAAGATACTGGGGCTCGCTATGCCTGCCCGGAACAACTGTCCATGAGCCATCTTCGTTCTGGGCGCTGACAAGGAATGCCACTGCCTTGCTTATAGCCTGCTCGACTTTTCTTATGTCTGCCATGAAAATAAGTGAAAATACCCAAATAAAAGCCTTTGCTGAATTTTCCTACAGCAGTTTTAAGACTGCCGTAGCGCGTTGATTTTGCATTCACTTATAGTTGCATGATTTATCAAATATTCAGAAAAAACACATGAGGTGATAAAAAATGACTGAAATAAACACAAGATGTCAAAACTTATATGACCTAGCTACAAAATATTTAACGCAGGAGCTGAATATTCAAATTCCTGCCGATAAATTAAATCTGAGATTTTTGTCTCCATCTGATTTTAGCACTGCTACTTATCAAGAGGATACAAAAGACATAACTCTACTCGAAGGTATTTTGGCGATTGACTTTGAAAATATCGTCCGAAGTGATGCCGGAGTTCAAATTCGAGGGCGCACCACAACCAAATTTGACAGTTCTGGCAACGTAACATATGAAGTAAAGTGCATGGATGGCACAAATAACAGCTCTCTTATCGGGATGATTGCGCACGAATTAGGCCATGTTTGGCAACAAGAATACACTAAATATGGGCAGAAAAAAATAAACTATTTGCAAAAACTAAATGCAATGCGCAACAGGCTAAAAGAGCTCAGCGTCGCTCTTTTTAGAACAGACTACAATTACTTAAACGAAGATAAAAGTTTAGAGGTAGCCCTGCGCAGGCTTGACATTGCAAAAGCGTACGCACGCGGGCAAAAAGTTGCGGAAATAGACATACGCGGTTTGCACTTCACAATTGACTACCTGCAAAACGAAAGGCAAATTAACGAATATGAAACGCTCAAACCAGAAATTCGAAAATTAAGCAAAGAATTTGCGAAATTCTTAGACCCAAAATTAGAGGAAGGTCTTGCATCAAGAATAAGCTGCTTTGTAAAAGAATCTTATTACCGCGATTATCCTGCAGAAAGGCCCGCTGAACCGCAGCGATTGGAAAATCCTCGGTTACAAAAATATGTTGATAGAATGGAACGAAAAAAAAGAGCGGAACAGCGAGAGTTTTTAGGCAGTTATGAAGATGGCGAGGCTGTCTTCAGTTCGATAGGCAATTGGGAAAAAGAGCGCAAAATTGCCGAGGTAGCGATGAGCTTGACTGATGTCAAATTAGCTGCTGCAAAATACAAAATCTTTAGCCTCATTAGCAAATCTGTTAAATGTCAGCAAAGATATTAGGGGTGATAAAAATGAGTTTGGAATCGAAAATATGGGGAACAAGGGGCTCGATGGCACAGCCGCATCGGGACTACATGGAATATGGAGGTAACACAAGCAGCGTTACGGTTAGAACATCTGAAAATTCTTTGTTATTTTTGGATGCCGGAACCGGAATCCAGTACGCTGCCAAAGAAGAGCTGAAAACGCTGGCGGAAAAAGTATACCTGTGCCTTAGCCACACACACGCAGATCACGTGATGGGCCTTGGCATGAGCGCTCTGCCATGGGTAACTTTCAGGCCGGAATATAAAAACAAACAGGCGCAGCTGATTGGTCCTGAAGGCGTAGTGCACGGATTGCAGCGGTTCTACGACGGGGAACTAAACAAAAATCAATATACAAAATGTATGGCAAACGAAAACTGGCCTGTCGCAGCAACAGACAACCCTGATGTCAAGCCAAATATGCCAGGAATAACATTAGGATATGTTGGCAAACCTCTGGAACCACTAGAAAACGAAGTTTGCACAATTGATGAAAAGACGAGCATGAAGGTTATGAGAGGCAGCCACCCAGTTTCTGGCGAGTCTCTGCTTTACAGGATTGAAAACGGCGGCAAATCTCTTGTATATGCTGTTGACAACGAATTTGACTTCCTGAACGGAGGCGTGCCAAACAAGGACGCCGAAGCTTTCGAGGAAAAGTATGTACGCTTTGTAAAAGGCGCAGACGTGCTTATTGCAGATGCCCAATATACAAAAGATGAGTACATTGGCAAAAAACCCTCAAACGTGCAGGGTTTCGGGCATGCGTACATTGAGCAGGTTATAGATTTGGCAGCAAAAGCGGGTGTCAAGAAAGTTATGCCTTTCCATCACCACACCGCACACAATGATGCTATGATGCGCGAAATAGAACAAAGTGCGAAAGCGTATGCAAAAGAGAAAGGTTACAACTTAGAGGTTGAATTTGCTAAAGAAGGTATGGTAATTAACCTCTAATTTTTTTATTTTTTACATAAAAGCAAACAGGTTTCTCTGCACCTGAACTGACTTCAGCAAAGTCGACTCGCGTTTGAACTTCTCAACCCCGAGTTTTAGTTTTGCGTTTATATGATTCAGCGCATCCTGCATCGTGTTGAAAGTCTTTGCAGGATGCTGTAACGCTTGACGGGTTATTTCTCTGCACGCCCACACCCCTAAAGGCACGTAACCGCGGTATGCTTCCCTGAAGACTATGGCGCCTGCCTGCTTTCCCATTTTAACAAGCTGTTCTGCAACCCCGAGCCTTACTGAGTAAAAACATCCGCCGACTGATGAATATTCCTTCTTTCCGAAATTAGATTCCCAGTCTGCAAAAAGCATCTCCTCTGAGCCCATTATATGGATGAAAGCTTCCATCCACTCATACTGCCACACAGTCGGAATCAAAAGAATTGCAAAATAATTATTCAGGGCATAAAATTCATACACCTGATAGCAGTCCAGCACAGGTAATTCCTTTACTTTGTTAACCAGATATTTGCCAAGAGTGTCATCAACTGCGGTTATAGACCACTTTGTTGGCACTAAGCGGCGGTTTTTTTCCAAACCGAAGGCGCCAGTCGAAAAAGCTTTCTGTATCTGCGTAAACTCGATGCCTTTGTTATATAATTCAATTACTGCGGGGGACGATTTCAAATCCCTGTCGTCATGCGCTTTTTCGAGATGCTGCTCAAATTTCACATTGTCTTTCTCAAAATGCACAAGTTCAGCAGAAGGGCCGAAGGGCGCGTGATGGTCTTCCAGGCTGAATTGCACACCGCGTGGCTTTGAAACAAACTCTGCGCTTGAATAAACATACCTTTTAGCCAAGGCAATTTCCTGAATTTGCTGCACAAGCTTGTTCCCGAAATCCTTGATTCCGGCAATTTCCTTTCCCCTTACTAACTGCAGCCGTAATTCGGCAACCTGTTCAGTATTCAACCCGGCGGGAATCCATGCTTCAGGCGTGTCAAGAACAGTGGTATCAGTACGTTCAGGAGCCATCATCGGGCCGATATAGACTTTCGGATAGCCATAAGAGCCAATAAAAACAGACGGAGGCGATGAGCCGTCCATCTTCTTGCCAACATCAAGAGATTTCAATTTCAGGTTTGCTGTCAAGCGGTTGAGATAGGCTGCTTTTCCTAGGGGCATGAAAACAGATTTTTACTGAAATATATATTGGTTTTGGCAGGTTGTCCACTAATCATCAGCAATCTTTTTTAACACAAATTAACAGATTTAGTTATGATACCTCAAAAACTGAGATACGGCGATGAAATACGAGTGGTTGCACCTGCGCGCGGAATAGGCATAATCAGCAAAGAATCGCGCGATATAGCCCGGAAAAGGCTGAAGGACATCGGTCTTAAAGTTACTTTCGGCAGACATATTGAAGAGAACGACGAATTCAATTCATCAAAGATAGAGTCAAGGGTTTCAGACATGCATGAAGCATTTGCAGACAAAAACGTGGCTGCTATACTTACAGTAATAGGCGGATTTAACTCAAACCAGATTCTAAAATATCTTGATTACAATCTAATAAGAAAAAATCCGAAAATCTTATGCGGTTTTTCAGATATCACTGCACTGCAGAACGCGATTTATGCAAAAACCGGTTTGGTAAGCTATTATGGCCCGCATTTCTCTTCATTTGGCATGCTGAAGGGATTTGATTACACCACGGGGTATTTCAAAAAGTGCCTGATGCAGGGCACTTCATATGAAATCAAACCTGCAGATAAGTGGAGTGACGATGCTTGGTATAAAGACCAGAATAAAAGAAAGTTCTACAAAAATACGGGCTACGTGGTGATAAATCCTGGAGAAGCCAAAGGCACGATTATTGGCGGAAATCTCTGCACTTTAAATCTGCTGCAGGGAACTGAATTCATGCCTTCGCTGAAGAACAGCATTTTGTTTTTGGAAGATGATGAAGAATCCAAACCGCATCACTTTGACAGAGACCTGCAATCGCTTATACATCTGCCGGACTTCAAATATGTCAGAGGGCTTGTAATTGGCAGATTTCAGAAAGCATCTGAAATAACTAACGAACTGCTGACAAAAATAATCAAAACAAAAAAAGAACTTGGTGACATTCCAGTCATAGCAAACGCTGACTTCGGGCATACTACTCCAATGTTTACATTCCCAGTGGGCGGGGAAGCAGATATCTATGCTGGAAAACAATCTAAAATAGTTATAACAAAGCACTAGGATTTTTTAAGAATAGTACGGAAAAGGTTTTTAATTTTTAGGCTGCTTGAGGTTTCATGAAAGTTTTTGAGTCAAGAAATCCATATCCAACAAAGGCAGACCTTGAGCGGGTTTTAACAATATCTGAAATCTTTGACTGCCTTAATCCAGTCAGCCAGTATACGCTGCACCAGATTGCAACAGATGCAAAAACAAGGTTTAACCTCAGCATTAAAGAAATGGAGGACTCGCTGAAAAAAGTCAATGATATTATGCATATATTTGACAGGACTGTCGGTCCGCAAAAGAGTGATGGACTGAATTTTCACTACCTTTATTCGTACAGGATGAGCTCTGCCGAAACTAGAAAAGCTCTTGAGGAATATAACTCAGAACATTACAAAACGCCGCTGAAAAAGCTGCCGTATGTCATAAGGTCTCGCCACCTTGAAGATTTTTAGAATATGCTAAGATAATCTGTAGCGTATCAAAAACATTATAAATTCAGCCTTTAGAGTTTAAACATGGAGAAAGCTCCCTTTGTAACGGAGGCAGATAAGAAAGCTTTCTGGCATTCGACATCGCATATACTCGCAGATGCTGTCAAGAAGCTTTGGCCGGAAGTAAAGCTAGGCATAGGCCCAGCCATAGATGAGGGATTCTATTATGATTTTGACAAGAAAGAGCCTTTCACGGCAGATGATTTAACAAAAATTACAAGAGAGATGCACAAAATTATCGGTGCAAACCAGAAGTTTGAAGATGTTCTGATGGTGAGAAAGGAAGCTGAGCGCTTCCTGAAGGACGAGCCCTACAAACTTGACTTATTGAAAGGCATTCCAGATGCAAAGGTTTCATTCCACAGGCATGGAACTTTCACAGATTTGTGCAACAGCCCGATGATTCAATCAACAGGGCAGATAGGCGCTTTCAAGTTACTGACTATATCTGCAGCATACTGGCGCGGAGACTCAGATAAATCTGTTTTGCAGAGAATCTATGGTATCAGCTTCCCGACAGAGGCAGAGCTTGACGAATTTGTTAAAAGGCAGGAGAACGCTGAAAAAAATAATCATCTTGTTTTAGGCAAGAAGCTGGGGCTCTTTTCGATATTTCCAGATATTATTGGTTCTGGTTTGCCTATATTTCTTCCAAAAGGCGCTACTGTCAGAAGGGTACTTGAAAGGTTTATTGAAGACGAGGAAATAAAGCGCGGATATCAAAGAGTATACACTCCTGATTTTGCAAAAGAAGCATTGTATGAAACTTCAGGGCATCTGCCTTACTATGCAGACAGCATGTATCCTGCAATGAAGATAGATGAGGATAAGTTCAGGCTAAAGCCAACAACATGCCCGCTTCACTGCATGGTTTTCAAAAGCGCGCCAAGAAGCTACCGTGAGCTGCCGCTGAGAATTGCAGAGCTTGCCAAGCAGTACAGGCTGGAAAAATCAGGCGCGTTAATGGGGCTGCAGAGAGTTGCGCATTTTGTTCTGGCTGACTCGCATATATTCTGCACTGAAAAGCAGGCAAAGCAGGAAGTCAAAGGAGCTCTGGACTTGGTAATTTTCTGTGCAAAAACCCTTGGCTTCAAGAACTGGTGGGCAAGATTGTCAATGCGCGATAAAGACAACGCAAAATATGTAAAAAATGAAAAATTATGGGAAACAAGCACAAAGCTTCTCCGCGAGTGCTTGGAGGAAATGAAAGTTAAATATGTTGCTGAAGAAGGGCATGCAGCATTCTATGGGCCGAAAATAGATATACAGATGAAAAATATCTATGGAAAAGAAGATACACTTCTAACTGTCCAAGTAGATTATCTGCTGCCTGAACGATTTAAGCTCGAATATATTGGCGAAGACAATAAAGTTCACACGCCCGTAATGGTTCACCGCTCGTCAATAGGCTGCATAGAAAGGACAATTGCGTTTTTAATTGAAAACTATGCGGGCGCTTTTCCAGTCTGGCTCGCGCCAGTGCAAGTCAAGCTGCTGACATTTACAGACAGGAACCAGAAATATGCGGAACAGATTGAAGCGCAATTAAAAGAAGCAGGACTTAGGATAGAAACTGACTACACAAACAACACAGTTGAGTATAAAGTCAGAAATGCAGAGATTGAGAAGATTCCTTATGTTATTGTTATTGGAGACAAGGAAGAAACAGCACAGACGCTTGCAGTCCGCAAGAGAGGAACGCATAAAGTCCAGTTTGGAATTAAGTTAGACACATTCTTATATCAAATCAAGGATGAGATTGAGAAGAAGATATGAAATTCAGAAAGGCAGAGCATAAAGACATAAAGCAGATACAGAAAATGGTTTCTGAAGGCTTTGAAATCCCGCAGGATGTTGCAAACAGCATTTATCCTGCAGAGAAACTTGCGGAATGGTTCAAGTTAGGGCTGTCGTCTGTTCTTGTCGATGATGATAAGATTGTTGCGGCAATTGTCGCGCACACTGACGATGAAAATGACATTGTTGCATGGATTACTCTGATTGTTGTTAACCCTGCATATCATAGGAAGGGAATCGGGACAAAAGTCATGAATTACATGGAAGACCTTCTGAAATCAAAGGGATTTGTTCAGATGATTTTGTTTACAGAAGCCCTTAATACCGAATCAATAAAGTTTTACGAAAAATTTGGATTCGCTAAAGTAGGAGAAGTTGATTTTCTGCCCCATCTCTACAGGATTTATTACAAAAAGGTCCTGAATCAGAAAGGAATTGATAAATTCCGCAGGGAATTTAGTAAGCTCGTATAAAAAAGATAAAAATCCCAATAAATAATTTTAAATACGTAATTAGTTGCAGACTAATACCATGAAATACAAAATTCTCGGAAGCAACCTGCAGATAGCAAGCGTAAGCATTGAGCCTAACTCTTATGTTAATGCTGAAGCAGGCTCAATGGTTTACAAAACCGGAAATGTTGAGATTGATACGGAAACCAAGGGCGTTGGAAAAGCTATCAAGAGAGTTCTTGTTGGCGAGTCATTATTTTTAATGAAGTTCAAGTCTGTCGGCGGCTCCGGCATAGCAGGATTTGCAGGAAAGTTCCCGGGAAAAATAAAGCCCATCGAGTTAAAGAAAGGGCAGTCTATAATTGCCGAGAAAGGCGCTTATCTTTGTTCTGATTCAACTGTAACTCTTGACTTGACAACAGTCCGGAAGTTAGGCCCGATATTTTTCGGCGGGGAAGGATTTTTACTTGAGGAAATTAAGGGCCCCGGAACAGTTCTTTTGCACGCAGCAGGAGATTTAGTTGAGTATGACCTAAAAAAAGGCGAAAGAATAGATATAGACACGGCACACCTGGTTGCTTTTGACCCGACTGTTGACTATGACATAAGGCGCGTAGGCAGCATAAAGACAATGGTTTTCGGCGGGGAAGGGCTGTTTTTGGCGCAGATGACAGGGCCAGGACGCGTGATATTGCAGAGCATGACAAAGCAGATGCTGATGCCAAAGCAGGGGGGCGGCACTAAAGTACAAGTGGGCGGCGGTGGTAGTGGTGGCACAGGCAACCTAATAGGAGATGTCCTGCAGGGCATAGGCAGGAATATTGGGAAAGGAAACATATGATAATCGCTGATTATTTCAAAGGCGTTGGAAAGCTGATAATAATTGGAATTTTAGTACTATTAGCGGGGATATTCTTTTTCGTTTTTAACATGCTATACGCTGCAGCGGTTTTTGTATTTGCAATAGCAGCAATTATTTTTATTCCATACTTTGTCGGCAGGCCTGATAGTCCGGAAAAGAAAAACTCCTACTCGCTGAAGAAAGTTAAGTAAAGCAAAAGCATAGGTTTATCTTAAAAATATACTATTAACAGATTTTTCATGCCAGTCTTGACTAGTAAATGGGAAGAAAAGGTAAGGGCAAATTACAAGCCAAGAGCCACGAAACTTGTTGCACATTATACTAAATATAACAGGCACTTGCAGGTAAATGAATATCTGCTCAGCTACATGAAGACTATCAGACATGATGTAAATGTCTTGCTTGTTGGCATCGGACGTGATGAAGGCCCCGCATCGCCAGTACATCATATCGAGCTTGCAGAGATACTGCGCGATAAGGATTACAGCATGACTATTTTGGACAATGATACGCTAGCATTGCATGATGCTGCAAAAATTGATGGCATGTTAGATGAAACGGTAATGGAATATATTGAATCAAAAAGTTTTATGCGCAAGAAAAAAAGCGGCGAAGTAAGATTTGTTCTAGACGATATTGTTACAGCAGATTTGAAGCCCTATGGGCCCTTTGACATTGTGCACTGCATAAATGTGCTTTATCACATAGGAGATATGCACAATACTCAAAAGTGGCGTGATGAAGTGATTCTCGCCATACTTAACATGGCAAGAAGCCTGAAGCCCGGCGGCGTGATGATTACAGACGGCGCAACAACACTGCAAAAAAGCGGAGGTATATTCAGGCAAAAACTGAATAAGTCGGTCTTAAACAAGATGCAGCTGACTTACGCCAGAAAACCCGTTTATAATCCTGCGGAGTGCATAACATACTTTTTCCTGCAGAAAACTCTATAAATAACTGCATAATAAAAGTAAAAATGGAACAAATTGCCCCTAAAATATTCAAGATATCTGAACCCTTATTCAAAGGCACGTTTAATGCAAATGTCTATTATATTGATGACACCAAAAAAATCCAGATAGATGCCGGCGTCGTGCTTGAAGAGCCTGTTGATATTTTAATTCTGACTCACTGCCATGTTGACCACATCCTTAAGGCAGCTGAAATAAAGAAGAAAAATCTGAAAT
>JAZDME010000036.1:0-2141 GCA_043801255.1 archaeon | reverse complement strand
ATTGCCCATGGCTTTGTATTATCATGCACTCTGACAGCCTCAATAACGAGCCGGATTTTTTCCTCGGGGAACCCGACTTTTAGAAGGGCTATTTGCGCAAAGTCCATGCCGTAAGTAATATGATTTGTTAAATCGCCGCCGCATCTTGGGTCAGCATACCCTGTATCATGCAGAAAGCATGATGCATGCAGCACATCGTCATTAAACGAAAGATGTTCAATCTCAGCAATTTTTCTCGCAATTAAATAAACTCTTTTATGATGGTGTATGTCGTGGATAGATTCCTTTTCAGTGAGTTTGGCAACTTCCTGTTCTAATGCCTCGCGGTCATAAGCCATGGAGCTTTATTAAAAAATAATCTTTTAAGATGTGCGATAAACCTAAATACCCCAAAATATTATTTTTTTCATGGCCGTAAAGCATCTTATCGAAGCCCACGACGTTTGGAAAATATATCGTATGGGGAATGTTGAAGTTCCTGCACTAAGGGGCTTGAATCTCTGCGTAAAAGCTCGCGAGTTTATAGCAATCATGGGCCCTTCAGGCTCAGGAAAAAGCACAGTTATGAGCATACTTGGCTGCCTTGATAGTCCTACCCGCGGTGCAGTATTTCTTGATGAAAGAAATATTGCGCACATGTCTGAAGACAATCTTGCAAAAGTGCGCGGAAAGAAAATAGGATTCATCTTCCAGCATTTTAATTTAATCCCGAGCCTTACGGCTCTGGAAAATGTGACGATGCCAATGATTTTCCAAGGCGTTCCCGAGGAGGCTATGAAAGCGCGCGGAAAGGAGCTGCTGGCTCTAGTCGGCCTGCAGGAAAGAATGAATCACAGGCCCGCCGAGTTGTCCGGAGGGGAGCAGCAACGAGTTGCCATAGCAAGAGCGTTAGCAAACGATCCCGAAATAATTCTGGCGGACGAACCGACTGGCAATCTGGATTCAAAAACCGGGGAGAATATAATGAACCTGCTTGTGAATCTGCACAAGAAAGAGCATAAGACAATTATTGTAATAACGCACGATGCGGATATTGCAGAGTATGCTGAACGCAAGCTGGTTTTGAGAGATGGAAAGTTTATTAAGGATGGCCAGTCAAAAAGTATTTACGCTAGGGAGGGGGAAAGGCATGAACACTAAATTGACGTTAGCATTAGCAATTCTAATCGCAGTTTTACCAATAGCCACAAGTGCGGCAACACTTCTGGCAACAACCGGTGTAGGAGTCCGCGTAGCCCTTACAGATTACGACCCTTCGCCTGCCCAGCCAGGCAAGTATCTTACATTATATCTGAAAGCTGAAAATACCGGCGGCGATGTCGCGGATAATCCTGTATTCAAACTCGATTTGGCATATCCGTTCTCATTAAAACCCGGAGAGACTGAAACAAGAACTTTCACTTCAATAGGCAGCCACGAGCAGGTTTTGCTGGAGTACGGCCTGTATGTTGACAAGGGCGCTTTGCAGGGGGAGTATGAGCTGAACTTAAAGCTCTGCACAAATGCAGACTGCTCAAGTTACGCTAAAACTCCGGTCAAGATAACTGTAAAGACCGGCGGCTTGCCAAAAATAGAAGTCGGCGTTGAAAGCTCAGACATATTTTACGGCGGAAAACGCGGGACAATAACAATGCATATTCTTAACCGCGGCATGCTGGACACAAAGTTCCTTGTTGCAGAATTGCAAGCATCTGATATGTATGATATCATTTCCCCGCCAAGAGTTTATATCGGGGAGCTGAAATCCGATGATTATGAAACAATCGAGTACGATATTTATGTCAAAAAGTCTGTTGGGGCAGTGCAAAGCGAAAAGGTCGTGATGCCATTCACACTAGACTATTCGGATTCAAATGACAAGGAATATTCTGAAACTCAAAACGTTATCATGACAGTTTACTCGCCAGCAGATTTGAAGGAGATAGGCCTGGTGCCTGGCGGCTCGGGAAGCATGGTATTTATTGCCATAGCTGTAATAGCTGCCTTTGGGGCGTTCATGCTGTACAAAAAATTTAGGAAAAAGAAGCCAAGTCATGGTGCTTAAGGAATTTTTCAAGTTTGCGGTAACAAGCATAAGGCACAGGCAGTTGCGAAGCTGGCTTACTGTAATAGGGATAGTTATTGGCGTTGCAGCAATTGTT
>JAZDME010000016.1:0-3091 GCA_043801255.1 archaeon | reverse complement strand
GCATATGTAGCAAGAATGATGATAGTGCCGCACGCGAGCCTTTCGAAAAGCATCCGGAAATGGTTCTGCGTATGTCGGATTTTGTCGTCTTTTACGCTAATTGGAGCAATAAGTGCGACAATATTCTTTTAATTAAAGAAGCGTTGAACATCGGACTGGATTCAATTGTTTTTATTGATGATAATCCGTTTGAGCGCAATATGGTGCGAACTATACTGCCGGATGTTACGGTTCCTGAAATGCCTGAAGACCCGGTTGATTGGATACCATATTTGTCTGACCTGAATTTGTTTGAAGTTGCCTCTGTCAGTGAAGAAGATTTTAATCGGACGAAACTGTACCAAGCAGAGGCGCTTCGTCACCATGAACAAGCATGCCATCCGACCGAGGCAGAATTCTTATGCAGCCTGAAAATGAAGGCCAATATTGAACCTTTTACCGAATTCAATATTCCGCGTATCAGCCAACTTACTCAGAGGTCAAACCAATTCAATCTACGCACAATACGATATGATGAAAGGGCTATTGCAAAAGTCGCTTCGGATTCCGCATACCTGTCATTTGCCGTCACGTTATCTGATAAGTTCGGGAGCCACGGTTTGGTAAGCGTAGTTGTTTTGGAAAAACGAAGTTCAAAGGAAATCTTTGTGGATACATGGCTGATGAGTTGCCGCGTGCTTAAACGGGGACTCGAAAGAACGGTTCTGAATCAAATTGTTGCACTTGCCGGAAAGCATGGTTACGAGTATGTCTCAGCGGAGTATGTCCCAACAAATAAGAATGCTTTGGTACGGTCATTATTATCCGATCTTGGATTTCAGAAGAACGATAATGAGTGGCGGCTCAAAATAGATGGGTTTGAACCACTCTCAACCTTCATTCAGGTAAACACATAGGAGGCTAACGTGGATGCCACTTCTATTATGAATCAAGTTGTCGATATCTTTAAAGACGTACTGGATAATGAAACGTTGGCGATTCGGCGTGAGACAGTGGCGGCAGACGTAGAGGAGTGGGACTCGCTGAATCATATTCAGCTCATTGTTGCTACGGAAAAGCATTTTAAGATTAAATTCAATTCCGCTGAAATACAAAAGTGGAGAAATGTCGGGGATATGTGTGATGCCATTGCCGTCCGCAAGGGAACGGAATGAAAGAAGGGGAGCGCTTTACGGCGTTGTTCGAAATATCGCCTGAAATTGTAGTGGCTTTCGGCTGTCTTTTTCAGGATCAAAATCCGATGCATATAAATGACGCATTTGCAAAAAAACATGGGTTCCCGAAGAAAATCGTATATGGTAACATACTGAATGGGTTTCTTTCTGCTTTTATCGGTGAAAGGTTACCTGTTAAATCCGTGCTGATTCACTGGCAGAAAATATTTTACTGTAAACCTGTCTTTTGCGGCGATACCGTCAGGCTTGAGGCAACTGTTGAAAATGTTTCAGAATCTGTTGGTGCGGTTCAGTTCCAGTACCGTTTTATATCCAGCGATGGACAGGTTGTAGCAAAAGGTCATTTTCAGATCGGTCTGTTGCTTGAAAAATAAAGCTGATTATATCCATATCTGTCAGACAAATGTTCTGGTTGCTGATCAATATGCAGACTTGCCTGTTGGCCGTATCGATCTTTTTCGCACACTGGTATATCCTAGATTAGTGCATTCTGACGGCGCCTTTAGAACGCATCTGGAGGTGCTGAATAAAGAGAAATATAACTGCTATTATCAAGATGCGGATTATGTTGACCGCCGCAAATTGTACAATATTTGGAATCTGCCGGCCTTTAATGGCATTCATTTGGCCGCATTTCTTCAGACTTCTGGAATCAAGTGCGCCATAATTAACAACCTTGACAGTGAGTGGGATCGGTTTGAGTCATTATACGAGGCTTCGGATGAACACGTGTTTGTCGGTCTTTCAACAACATTCTATCTGAGCGTCAATGAAGTACGAAAGGTAACCGCGCGGATTCTTAAGCGGTTTCCCAAAGCTAAAATTGTCCTTGGCGGTGCTTTTGTACATTCCCTGGAACTGAACGGTCAGCATGTTTTGCTCGAGAATTTGATTCAAAAGTGCGGCGTACGTTATTTGCTACATGCCTATAACTCAGAGCTGGATTTGCTGGATTTGCTGCAATACGGCGATTCAGACCCTGCAAAAGTGCGCAATTTATATTTATCAGATGATAAAAATAAGATATTAAAGACAACGGTTGAATCGCATGTGCCTTTAATCAAGATGTCTTTGCAGGCGCTAGGGGACTTGGATTTGCCTTTTGTTAATCGAACTCTGCAAGCGCGTCTTTCAAGCGGCTGTCCTTTCCGATGTGCTTTCTGTTCGTATCCGGCCATGGCAGTAGATTATCAATCGTTGTCGCTGGATGATTCCGAGGCGCAGCTGCGTTCACTTCTCTCTATTCGTGGAGTGCGGAATATTGTCTTCATTGACGATACTTTTAATGCGCGTCCGGACCATTTTAAGGCGCTTCTACGGCGATTTGTGAAAATGGACTTTAAATGGTTTTGTTTTATACGCCTGAACTTGCTTGATGAAGAAACGGTTGATTTGATGGCTGACGCTGGATGTGTTGCAGTATATGCGGGCATTGAGTCTGCAGATGATGAACTGCTCAAAAGAATGAACAAACGCGCTCACACTGAGCAGTATCGACGAGGAATTTCATGGTTGAAAAACAAGGGAATTGCTGTTTTGGCGGCTTTTGTACTAGGCTTTCCGGGAGAGACACAAGCGACACTCAGGAAAAACATTGAGTTCATTGAAGATACATGTGTCGATTTTTATTCATTAAAAGAGTTTTATCTGCTTGAAGCAACGGATGTATACCGCGACCGCTCTCGTTATTCGCTTGAAGGGGTTGGTAATAAATGGTCGCATTTAACGATGAATTACCAAGTAGCAGCGGATAGCAAACTGGAGATGTTTCAGTCGATACATAATAGTGTTGCCGTTGATCCGGATACCAGTCTTTGGCATTTGGCTTATCTTGTTGATCAGGGTCTGAATCTGCTTGAAATTAAGGGTTTTCAAAAGCAGATAAACGGGAAGATCCAGCAACAATTGCAAGGTGT
>JAZDME010000014.1:0-2099 GCA_043801255.1 archaeon | reverse complement strand
GGGGCAGCCATTATTTTTCTTGCAGTTTATGCGGCGGTTAAGCTGGTTCAGACAGAAAGAGAGTCAAATAATCTTGAAAGCGCAAAGCAGCTTGAAGTGATTTTAACGCCGGTGGAAACTGGGTTTGAAGAAGGCAAAGCTGTCCCCCCGATAGTTTTTCCTACGGAATCAAGAATTTACAATAACTGCACCAATGAGGGAAATTTTGGGGAACAGCTGATAGCGGTTGTAAGCAGTTCAGGAATAGGGCAGAAATGGCCTGCGCCAGGTAATCCGCTTATATCTTACAACAAGTATATATTTTCTGAGCCGATTATACAGGGAAAAGAAATAAACGTGTTTCCTAAACCTTTTGAAATTCCGTTTAAAGTTGCAGATATCATTGTTTTATGGGCGGACAAGTACTGCTTTGTCAATGCCCCAAATGAGATACGAGATGAGGTTATGTCATTGAACCTGAGAAATATAAATACAACCGACTCATTAACTCTTTGCGCCAAGAACAGCAAAAAAGTCTGTTTTTACAGCAGACTGGATGGCTGTGATATAGTCGTGAATCCTGAACAAAAAACTGTTGAAAAGAATGGAAAAATTGTATATTACTACGGGGCTCTTGTATACGGAGCAATATTTTCAGACCCGCTCTTGTATGAATGTCAGGTTAAGAGGCTGATGAAAAGAGCATCCGAGATGTCAATGCTCTATTTTGCGAAGAGCCAGATTATTGCCACCGAATCGCCGAGTGGATGCAGCGCAAACTTGCAGCCCGAGCTTACAATCTATGCAAACAAGGCTGCGCGCTTTAACAAGTCCGATGAACTTGGAGGCGTGGTTTTTGAGGCAGATGAGTTAAGGAGAATGAATGAGCAGATGAGCTGCGGAAAGCTTTGGGGGGAAAGATGAAATGAACAGAAATGCGCAGATGAAGATACAGGAAATGGCGTTTGTTCTTGTGGCTATAATGATCTTCTTTGCCATGGTTGCGCTGGTTTATTTTTCAGTCAGGCTATCAAGCCTGAAAGAAGATGTCGGCACGCAAAGGCAAGAGGGGGCAAAGGAACTGGCTAAAAAACTCGCAGATATACCCGAGTTTGCCTGGGCGGGCTGCTCGAGCGGATGCATAGACGCAGAGAAAGCGCTCGCAATTAAGAATAGGGGGGTCTATAAGAATTTCTGGGACGTTGATTATTTGATGATAGAAAAGGTTTACCCCAAGAAGCCCAATGTTGAATGCACGATAGCAAACTATCCTGAATGCACGACAATAACTGTGATAAATAATACAAAATATTACGGCATAAGCTCGACTGCGTTTGTGGCGATATGCGGTTATGACAAAGCTAAGGGCGGCTTTATCAAATGTGAGCTAGGCAGGATAAATGCTGCCGGGAAAACTATTAAATGAGCATTAAAATAAAAAAGACAGGAAAGAGGGGTCAGGAAGAGATTGTGGGCTTCGTGCTTATAGTTGTTCTTGTGGCTATAATTTTTCTTATTTTTCTTGGAATAACCCTCAGGCAAAAAAGCCCGATTAACCAGAAAGAAAGCAAGGATGTCTCGCAGTTTCTTGAGAGTGCGATGGAATACACGACAGAGTGCGCGGTTGGCTCTGAGCCAGATTATTCAAATTTGGGAAGGCTTGTTAAAGACTGCCAGTCGAGAGCGGTATGCAAGCCTTCTGGAAGAGAAGCATGTGACATATTGAAAGAGACTGTTTCAAACATTATTGAGTCGAGCTGGAATATAGGGCCAGAGAGCCCAAACAAGGGCTATATTTTTAATGCAACATACAAGTCGGATTATGCAAATGAAGATGTGATACTCATTTCAAAAGGCACCTGTTCGGTTAACCTAATCGGGGGGGATTATTTTGTGCCCGCCTTTTCAGGAACAATAATTAATTCTTTGACTATATGTTTATGAATCGAATCAGATTTTGAAGTTTATTACAATTGAATCAACAATAAGAACGGGTTTTAGCCGTTGCCTGTTGCCTGTTTTTTCAGATATTAAATCTATGAATCCGAATTTTTCAAGCAGCTTAATATCTGTTTCCACGGATTTAAAGTCCCTATTCAGCATCTTGGCGAGCTGATAGA
>JAZDME010000056.1:0-2161 GCA_043801255.1 archaeon | reverse complement strand
TGTGTCCGCCCATGCCAGCTACCATTACTTCGTCATGCTCATTGATGAATGTGATTGCCTTGTTTCCTGGGCAGAATGCAGTAACCTGCTTGCTGTTTTTTGTCAGCTGGACTCTTACTGCTTTTCTCATGCCGGAATTTGGCTGCTTGGCTTCCAGTTGTCTTTTTTCTAGAACTATGCCTCTTGCTAAAGGTGCGCCTTCCATCGGGTCAACTTTCCTTTTCAAGTCCAGAGCGCGCCTGACAAACCATTTATTATGCCATCTATGTTTGGCTCGCCTCTGCATGAGCTTCTTTCCACTGAATAATCCACGGGATTTTTTTGCCATTTCGTTATCGTATCTTGCTCTTTTTTAGCAGGTTTAAAAGCATTACTCTATTGCAAAACCAATATATTCGCAATATTTGGGAAGTACCTTGCCATTACTGCTTTCAGGAGTTTCAGGTTTTCAAGGTTATTTGAGAGCAAAATCCGCCTTTCCTTGGGCGACGGGAACTGAATTTTAATCAAATCTTTGCCATCCTCAGTAACTAGAGATATGTCTGTTGCCTGCATCGGCACGAGGAAGTTTCTGGTTAATTCAACTGGGTTTTCAGCATGCCCGAGAATCTTGACTTTCTTGTGCAGGCTGCTTTCAAGGGCTTTCTTGTTCATTCCGCCTTTTCCGACAGCCAGGCCTGTTTCTTTTGCATCTGTGACAAAAACAATTATTCCATTAACTTCAAAGCAGTCCCTGCATGATACTCTTGTGGCCTGCTTGAAATACATCATCAATCTTAAAGTTTCAGAATCAAAAGTTATAGCCATTATTTCTCTTTTATGCCGACAATTGTAACATTGAAGGGTTTTTTCATCTGTGCGGCCAGCTCGTCTGCAGCCACTTCAATCTTTGAAACAGTTGCGCCAGCTATTTTTGCAATGCGGTTCAATTCTGCAAGCTTGCCATCCGGGCAGTTCTGCGCAACAAAAACTTCTTTTATCTGCCTGAGTTTCAGCGCCTTAAGCACTTCCTTCTCACCGATTATGATGTTTTCTTTTGCCTTGATTATTTTTTCAATGCTCATTTTTCTTCCTTCTCTTTCTTTTCTTTTTTTTTCTGCCTTTGCCTTTTCGCCATTCATCCTTACGACAAGGTCTGGCAGGCCTGTTCCGACAAAAATCGGCTGGTTAATCATGATGTTTTCAACTACTGAAGTCAGCTTGTCAACTTCGCCCACTATTGCAGCATCAACAAGGTGCTTTAAAGGTATTTCGAAAGAGGCTCTTGCTAGAACCGAGCTTTTCTGCGAAGTAATTCCGTGCCTTGTTATGCTTTCAGGTGTTCCTGTCTGGCACATCAAATCCCCGATCAGGTCCACGTGCCTTGAATCTACGGGCATGCCCTGCTCTTCAAGAACTTTTACAATTTCATCTATTATGGTCCGCCTCGCAGCCTCAATTCCAAGAACATCTGCAACTTCGTAAATACTATTTGTCTTTGTCCTTGCCTCGTCAACTTCCTCAACCTGCAGGACACTCTTCAGGTTCGAGCCAAATGTCTGGATGGCATGCTCGCCATCCCTTTCAACTACAAGAACGTGGATTATTCCTTTTACTCCGGAGATTACAGATTCTTTTATTCTCTCCTTGAGCCTATATAATTTTTTAATGTCGCGGACTTTCTGCTCGATATTTATCGTGTCTGCGCGTTTTGTAACCTTGAATTCCTTCTGCGATTTCTGCAGGGATTCATAAATTTCCTCTACTGAAACGCCGTGCATTGATAATTCCGGCCTGTCGAATGAAATGCTAAGGGCGAAATCAGACATGCTCAGCGATATTTCCTTTGCCAGCTCCCCGAGCGAGACCTGCTTTATCCTGTTTGCGATTTTATCAGCTGATTCTCTTGTCTTGCTGTGCGGGGCGTTCAGGTAAATCATCATGGACGGAGTCTTCGGCTCTTTTCTGAGGTCGAGGACTTCGATAATTCTCGGCAGGCCAAGAGTAACATTAAACTCAGCGACACCGATGAAGTGGTGGGTTCTCATAGTCATCTGCGTGCCAGGCTCCCCGATTGACTGTGCTGCGATTATTCCGACAGATTCGCCGGGAGTAATCTGCATTTCTTCGTATTTTTTCTGCGTATCTTCAATCAGCTTTTCCTTCTGCGCAGATGTGAGCT
>JAZDME010000055.1:0-14907 GCA_043801255.1 archaeon | reverse complement strand
ACCGCGCAGTTTTCAAAATATGGTTTGCTCGGATTGTAACAATAACTTATATCCAGCTTTCTTAGAAGAACCGCTGCAGGCGTTTTTTCAGCTTTGTCCAAAACACCCATCTGCGCTTGCAGATTTTCCAGATCTTTCCAGGAGCTTAGCAGATCCTGACTTATTTTCGTGCCGAAATTTTCAACAATTGCTTCCAAATCAGACATCTTTTTCGGCAGCACAACTTCCTGCTTGTACTGCGCTTCTGTCATAGCCATGGTTTTGCATATATCGTTAAATTATTAAAATTGGCGACAGGCCATAGCATATGCTTATAAATCCACAAACTAGACTGTTAAATAATTAGAGATTACAGTTCTCGAATAATGCCTCATACATGAGGGCCGCGCAACTGGGTGTAACCAAAGAAAAAGCATTGCTTTTTTCTTGGCCAAGAAAATTCTTTTGGAATTTTCTCTGGAAGCCACAGATGTGCACTCGTTTGCTGTTTCTTATAATTGGGAAAAATAGAAAATGAAATTTAAAGACTTAGGTTTAGACCCGCAATTAGTGCGGGCCGTAGAAGAAATGGGCTATGAAGAGCCAACAGAAATACAAAAGAAAACGATACCGCTGATAAAATCCGGAAAAGATATTTTCGGGCAATCCATCACAGGCTCTGGAAAGACTGCTGCTTTCGGCTTGCCAATTTTAGAGAAGATTTCTCATATGGGCAGGATTCAGGTTTTAGTGTTAGTGCCAACCCGCGAGTTATGCGAGCAGGTAGCAAAGGAATTCGTAAAATTCTCAAGGTACAAACCAGTACGGGTTACAGCTGTGTATGGCGGAGTTTCCATCAACCCGCAGATAAGCAGCTTATACGATTCTGACATAGTTGTCGGCACCCCCGGCAGGATTTTGGACCATTTAAGCAGGCACACAATAGATTTGCGCAATGTTTCTTTTTTGGTTTTGGATGAAGCGGATAAGATGTTTGAGATGGGTTTCATCGATGACGTTAATGACATCATAAGTCACGTGCCAAAGCACAGGCAGACCCTGTTATTCAGCGCAACGATTTCATCAGAAGTCATGCACATAGCCCGAAACCACATGATAGACCCTGAAAAAATTGAAACCGGCATTTATTTTGAAAAAAGCCAGCTAAAGCAGTTTTATTATGGCGTGCTCGGTGGAGACAAATTTTCCCTGCTCGTGCACCTGCTTAAACAAGAAAACCCGACTTTGGCAATTACCTTCTGCGCAACCCGGCGCAGAGTGGATATGGTAGCTAAAAACCTGCAAAAACAAGGCATTAACGTTTTGCCGATACACGGCGGTCTGAGCCAGGCAAAAAGAAACAGCATCATGGACCTGGTTAAAGCAAATAAAGTCAAGGGTCTTGTAGCAACTGATGTTGCTGCCAGAGGCCTGGACATAAGGAATGTTACGCATATTTTCAATTACGACCTGCCAAAAACACCAAACGAATACCTGCATCGAATTGGCCGCACTGCGCGGGCTGGCGAAACAGGAAAGGCAATCTCTTTGCTGAGCGGAGAAGATCATGATAATTTCAGGCATATAACAGCGGACAGGGAAATCGAAATCGACGTTGCCGAAAAACCAGACTTTCCAAGGCTCCAATTTGAAGCTATTAGAACAGAAAGACATGGATTTGGCGGCGGCCCAAGAAGATTTGGCCAAGGGCAAAGACAATATCGGGGCCAAATGCAAAGGCGCTGGCATTAGATTAGGTAGATTTTTCTGGTTTTAACAACTTTTAAAAATTTATCATAGTTAGTTGTGACATGTTAGAGGCAAAATTAGGCGCAATCAAACATTGCGGGAAAAATCAAAAATTTCAAAGGATTGGCGGAATAGAACACAAAATACTGCGCGCCGCATGCAGCAAATGCGAAACTACCATCGATAAGCGGGCAGATGGTAAAGTTACATACGTCAAAGGCAAAGATGACAGGAATTATCATTGCGGAACCTGCGGTTCTGAAATTATGGTTGCAGAAGTCCTGCATTCAATTTTCCCAAGCACTGGTGTTTGCGAAAATGAAGCAGTTCCTTATTGCCCAAGGTGCGAGGCAAAACCAGATTCTCGCGGCCGCACAGTATACGTGGGAGAAAATCCTCAACGTAAATTTTTGCCAAAGGGCGCACAGCCCATACTTTACGGCCTGCGATAATACTTAGTTAAGCTTTTATTTCTCGTTTATGTTATTTAGATTGCTATGCTTAACTTCGAGATTGCGAAAATATTCTATGATTTTGCAGATGTACTTGAAGTTCTTGGTGTTGACTGGAAACCCCAGGCATACAGAAAAGTTGCTAGGACGCTGGAAAGCCTGAAGGATGCTGTTGAGGATATTTATGATGAAAAAGGCATTGAAGCCATCGAAGAGTTACCAGGAATTGGCGAGGGAACTGCAAAAAAGATTGTTGAATTCATAAAAACTGGAAAGATTTCAGCATATGATAGGGAAAAGAAGAAACTGCCTCCTAACTTTGCTGAAATGCTTGAAATACAGAGTTTGGGCCCGAAAAAAGCCAAATTTCTTTATGAAAAATTGAAAATCAAATCTGTAGCAAATTTGGAAAAGGCAATAAAAGAACATAAAATAGCCAAACTCCCTGGTTTCGGCGTAAAATCCGAGGAAAATATTCTTGCAGGCATTGAAATGCACAAGCGCAGGAAAGCGAGAATGTTTTTAGGCGAAGCATATCCTCTGGCGCAGTACTTAGTTCATGAGCTGAAAAAGTTAAAGGAAATTAAAAATGCGGTTGCCGGCGGCTCAGTCAGGCGTATGAAAGAGACTATAGGGGATATTGATATTCTTGTGGTTCCAAAAGACGGCAAGCCAGCCACAATTTCAAAAATCATGAACTATTTTACTAAATTGCCTGAAATTGACCACGTTTTGGCTAAAGGCAATACAAAATCATCAGTTGTTTTGAAAAATGGCGTCCAGTCCGATGTCCGAGTAATTCCGGAAAAGAGTTTCGGCGCAGCATTGCAGTATTTCACGGGCAACATAGACCACAACGTGAAACTCAGGGGGATTGCAATAAAGAAAGGGCTGAAACTTTCAGAATACGGGGTTTTTGACAGAAAAACAAACCGCTTTGTTGCCGGCAGGACAGAAGAGGCAGTTTACAAAAAGCTTGGCTTGAAATTGATGCCTCCGGAGCTGCGGGAGGATACTGGCGAAATTGAGGCTGCACAAACAGGCAAGTTACCAAAGCTTGTTGAATTGAAAGATATCAAAGGAGACTTGCATATTCACACAGACTGGTCTGACGGAGCCGACTCGATTGACGAGATGATAGACGCTGCCCGCAAATTAGGATATGAATATGTTGCTTTTACAGACCACTCAAAATCAGATACTATTGCCCGAGGTATGAATGAGAAAAAGCTTGAGAAATACATTTTGGCTGTTAGAAACGCCGCCAGTAAACATGAAGATATCAAAGTTCTAGTAGGAGCGGAAGTTTATATTCATGCTGACGGCAGTTTGGATTACTCCGATAGTATTCTGAAAAAATTAGACGTCGTTATCGCATCAATTCACAGGAACTTCAAGATGCCCCGCGAGTTAATGACAAAACGCATATTGAAGGCACTGGGCAACAAATATGTATCTATTTTCGCGCACCCAACAGCAAGGCAGATTAACATCAGAAATCCAATAGACTTTGACAAGAAAGAAGTTTTCAGGTTCTGCGCCAAGAAAGGCATAGTTTTGGAAGTAAATGCAAGCCCGCTGAGGCTTGACTTGAATTATACAGACGTAAAAGAGGCAACAGGATTAGGCTGCAAAATTATCATAAATACTGATGCCCACAGTGCGGCACAGCTCAGGTTCATGAATTTCGGAGTTGCAACCGCGAGAAGAGGCTGGGCTGAAGCCGGCGACGTAGTGAATACGTATTCTTTAAAAAACATGCAGAAGCAGTTATCGGCATGAACGAAGATAAAGATAATCTTGACAATGCGTTTGAAAAGCTTGTAAAAAAAGGTATTCTGGAAAGAGTCAGCCCTACCGACTTTCGCGAGACGCCGCAAGGTGCGCTGCTAATAGACTATCTTGGAAAATTAAAGACATATGTCAGGGATTACCTTAGTAGACTCACGCTGGACGCAAAACAGGGCAAGCAAAAAACCTTTGACTCGGAAAAAGAGCTGGAAAAGATTTGCGGCTCAATGGATGGGCTGCGCAGAGGCGCGGTTCTAAACAATATTCTGGATTTTGTCACTATTGTTGACCTGAATAAGAACGATGCAGACTCGCTTTTCAAGAAGTCAATAGCACAGATGCTATACGACGAATATAATAAAATCGAACACTGGAAAATCGATGACTTACAGGAATACTATAAAGCAATACAATTCAAAGCAGAACAGCCGGGCTATGTTTAGTGGACAACTGCTCAAAAGGATTAAATTATAGCTGTTTTTACAAATCTGCATGCGATTGTCAGAACTGATAAGATATTATACAACTCAGGGCATAGCTGCTGAACTTTTGGAATATTCCGAGAGCCGCGAGGCCGCAGTCCAGTTCGGGGACATGTTCGGGAAGCGCCCGGACGCGCTGCAGTTTCCCTCTGATATTGAAAATGCTGTGCGCAAAGGGGCAACATCTTTCCACTGTTCCGAGGAGCGCTGGTTGAATCCGATGCAATTAAAGCAGGAGTCAACAAAGAAAGAGCTTGACGAACTCAGAGTCGGCTGGGATTTAATTCTGGATATAGACTGCAAGATATTTGAGTGGTCAAAAATATGCGCAAAACTTCTGCTGGAGTCGCTGAGATTCCACAATGTCAGCTGCGCAACCCTGAAGTTTTCCGGCGGCACCGGTTTTCATATCGGCGTGCCCGGAGTTGCGTTATCGGATGAAAAGCTCGCCTTCCCCGAAACTCCGCAGATAATTGCCCAGTACCTGAAGGAATTCATAAAACCAAACCTGCGCAACAGGATTATTGAGCTGGAGCAGGATGTAAAGAAAATTGTTGAAAAATCCAAAAAGAAAAAAGAGGATGTTTTCAAAGACGGCGAGTTTGACCCTTTTGCTGTTATGGACATAGACACTGTGGCAATTGCCCCGAGGCACCTGATCCGCGCGCCGTATTCGTTAAATGAAAAAAAGTGGCTTGTAAGCCTCCCGATTCACGAAAAGCAGCTTTCAGGTTTTACCCAGGAATTGGCAAAACCCGAGAATGTTGAAAAAGCTGAAGTGAAATTTCTCAGCCAGGATGTTGAACCAGGCAGTGCAGCGCAGCTTCTTATCGAGTCAATGGACTGGTGGTACTCGAAACAAATTGCGCAAAAGGCAGATGCAAAAGCTGCTGTCGTTGCCTTCGAGTTTTCGGAAAAGGTTCCTAAAGAGAGATTCCCGCCTTGCATGCAGCTGATTCTCAAAGGCCTTGAAGACGGCAGGAAACGCGGCCTCTTTGCCCTAATAAATTTCATGAAACTTGCAAAGTGGAACTGGATTGAAATCGAATCTGAATTGAAGGAATGGAATAACCGCAACCCAAAGCCGCTGAAACAGGGCTATCTGCAGGCTCAGTTAAGCTGGCACCGCCGCCATGCTGAAAAGATACCGCCGCCGAACTGCAGGGATTTCTACAAGGATATTTTGGTGTGCAAGCCAGACTTCACATGCGATAAGATAAAAAATCCGATTTCGTATCCAAGATTTAAGAATAAGTAATATTTTCAGAGGTATATTCTTTAATTTTTGCGTAAGTGCTGCTAAAATCAACTCCGCTGTTGGCTTCGTGTTCTTTTGCGGTGTTTAGGCACAGCCGCAATTTGTTATGTTGGTCCTGCATGGCTGCCAGTAGCGCCTTTTCAAAGAAATGGCTAGCAAGGTAGAATTCTTTCTGCTGCGCAGGTGTCAGGCCTTTTATCCCCGCAATATTTCTTTCCCACCAGCTGATGTCTTCCACTCTTCTCTGCAGGTCTTTTTCTGAACTTTCCATGGCTATAAACTTCAAAGAGTTTGTTTTTAAGCAATTCTTTTCAAATCGCGAAAGCACATATTACAATTGTTACTATGACTTCTGACTGCGACGAACGACGAAGGATAAGGTTATTGTTTGAGGGGGCGCAAGGCTCTCCTTTGATTGGCATGAACATGCATAACGCTCCGCAAAAGCCAAATACATTGCGATATCCCCTGTAAGTCGTCGTCAGCCATTGCTAAAAAAATAATATGCTGAACTACCAAAATTTACTTAAATTAGATTGATTTGAATTCCTTGGGGTGCTTGTATAAACTGATGGTAGATTTTAGTTTCGAGGATATTCACGAACTGCTGCGTTCGGAGAAATATTCCTCAGACCTGCAGCCGCTCAATGAAGAGCAGCTTGCGCAGATAAATCACTATCTTGGGAGCAAGCGCGCGCTTCTGAACAAGCAGCGCGATTCAGCATTATTTGAGAACAATCCCGATGACAAGCTCCGGGACGAATTAGATAATGCAAACCGCGCGCTGAAGGATTTCTACGACAGGCGGGAGAAAAAGATAATCACGCGAGCGATATTCACTGCGCGGAGCTTATCAAAACTGCGCGACACAACAAACATGCTGAGGTCCGAGGAGATGATTTACGACAACCTTGTGAACATCTTAAAAAACAGCTGGGCAGGTTTCTTTTCTTACTTTGACAGCAGGCTGAAAGAGTGCAATGCCCCTGCAAAATCTGAAGTTTTGGATAACAACAAAGCAAGTTCTGATGAACTTGCTAGCCATGCTGCGCATGACAAAGCCAAATCTGATGATTCGGCTAGCCATGCTGCGCATGACAAAGCCAGTTCTGATGAACTTGCTAGCCACACTTCGTATGACAAACCTTTAAATAACGTATCTAGAGACTTTTCTGTAAACCCGCAGGCATCTGGCTTGATGCGGCTGCAGTTCACGGATGAAATTCCTGAGCTGCTGGACTCCGAGCTGAAAAGATGGGGCCCGTTTGTAAAAGACCAGGTTGCCGAAATTCCTGCGGAGCTTGCAAGCCTGCTGCTGAAGCAGTCAAAAGCTGCTGAAGTTAAAATATAGGTTTGCGCGCATTTAACGCTCATGAAAATACCAAAGCAAGCAAATAAATACTGCCCGTACTGCAAAAAGCACACGGATCACAAGGTAATTCTGGAAAAAGTTCACTCCCGTCCTAAAACCAAGAAACGCGGTTTGAAATGGGGAGTAAGGCACATGGCGAAAATCTCCGGAGGATATGTAGGCTTTCCCCGCCCAATACCGCGCGACAAAGCCAAAACAAGCAGGAAAGTAAATATACGCTTTGAATGCGCTGTCTGCAAGAAATCCTATTTCAAGCAGCGGCCAATTAGGCTTAAAAAAGTGGAGCAGGCGTAAAGATATGGCAAAATTCATAAAAGTCAGGTGTGAGAAGTGCAAGAACGAGCAGATGATTTTTGAGAAATGCACAACAACTGTAAAATGCCTGGTATGCTCTGAAATTCTGGCAAAACCTACTGGCGGCAAGGCAAAGATAAATGCGCAAACGCTGGAAGTTTTAAGTTAGAGAGGTAAATTAATGTATCAGAAAAAGGCAAAGCAAAAAATCTTATTTTTTGCTAGTCTTTTTTCTTCAGGAGATGTGTGATGTATCAGAAAAAAGGATTCCCAGAAAAAGAAGAATTTGTTGTCTGCACCGTAAAAACTATTCTGCCTTCATCCGTAGTAGTCGAACTGGATGAATTTGAAAATAAGGAGGGCATGGTCCACATTTCTGAAATTGCAAGAAAATGGATCAGGAACATCAAGACTTACATGAAGGTTGGCACAAAACTTGTGTGCAAGGTAATGGAAGTCAGGCCCGACGAAAATCTCATTACATTATCTGTCCGCCGTGTCGGGGCTGCGCAGCACAGGAACAAGCTGGCTGAGTGGAATGACGAGAAGAAAGCCAACGACATACTGGAAGTATTTGCAAAGCAAAACAACATGACATCAAAAGTCGTTTATGAAAAGGTCGGAAATAAAATACTGGAAACAAACAAGATTCTTTATCCGACATTTGCAAAACTTGCGCGGGAAGGCGAAAAAGTGCTTACAGACTTAAAAATCGAAAAGGACGTATCAAAAAGTCTTACAGAACTGATACAAAAAAGAATTGTTCTGCCGAAAGCCGAGATTTACGGGATTTTAACAATGTGCTCTGCCGCGTCAAACGGCATAGAGGTGATTAAGGAAGCTGCTTCAAAATCAGCTGAAATAGCAAAGGCAAAGAAAGTTGTCTTTGAGCTGAAGTATCTCGGGGCGCCAAACTATAAGTTCAGGATAACTGCTCCGGACTTCAAGGTTGCAGAAGATACATTTAAAGAGATATGCATGTCAGTAACCAAGATAGTAGAATCTGCAGAAGGCTCTGCAGAATTTAAGCGTGATATTTAATGACGCATTGGATAATCAAGAAAAGTTTTGACAGCAAGGCTAAGTTTAACAATCCTATTTTAGTTGAGGGCTTGCCGGGAATCGGAAATGTCGGCAAGATTGCTGTCGACTTCCTGGTTGACGCCCTTAAGCCCGAACTTCTTTACAAGATACATTCCCACTCGTTTCCGCATACTGTTTTCCTGAATGATAAAAACCAGATAGAACTGCCTTCTGTTAACATTTTCAACTACAGTTCCCCTGCGCGCGACATAATGTTCCTTGCTGGGGATGTGCAGCCGATATCTGAAAGCGAAAGCTACGCGTTTTGCGAAAAAATGCTGGATTTTGTCGGCGAGCTGGGGTGCAATGAAATAATTACGCTTGGCGGCATCGGGCTGCCGGCTGAAGTAAAATCTCCTGCGATATTCGGGGCAGTTACAGACGCGGGGATGCTCAAGAAATACAAAAAATACAGCGGCATAAAGTTTTCAACAAGCGAAAGGGTTGATGCAATCGTCGGCGCTTCAGGGCTTTTGCTCGGGCTTGCGAGGCTAAGGGGCATGCGCGGAGTCTCGCTGCTTACAGAAACTTACGCAAACCAGTATCATCTAGGATTTTTAGAGGCAAAAACAGTCTTATATGAATTGAAAAAAATCCTTGAGCTGAAAAATCTTGACCTGTCGCCGCTGGAAAAGGAAATCCAGAATGCAAACCGCGAGAGGCTTAAAATTGAGAGAAGCCAGCAGCAGGTTTCAAAGCCGCTGAACAGATTGAAAACCCTGCCAGCTGAAGCCAAGCCCGATATGGGATATATCGGATAGTTCTGCGAAGCCTGAAATTAATTACAGCGATTGCCAGCAAGGTGACAGCACCAGCAGCAGGGCTAAAATCTCTTACTTTCGAATTCCAATATGACTTTCAAAAAACCATTCAGCAACATAAATTCAAATGTAGCCAATCCAAATACTATGAATTTAAATACAACAATTTAAATCCAATTATATTATATAATACTAAATATATAGTAGCGATACGAAGTTAGTAGCGATACTAAATGGTAATAAGAAGCAATACGAAATATCAGCAATACGGATTAAAAAGAAAAGTTTATAAACAAGCAATAACTACAAAATAATAATCGGAGAGAGTTGAATGCGAAGGAGGAGGTTAGAGGCCGCAGTTAATATCAAATCTATCATCCTTATCGCGATTATTTTTATTGCAATCGGGATTCTGATAAATTTCCCGCAGCAGCTTGGAATCACGGGCATGGCTTCGGGCAGCAGGCTTACAAACCTGAGCGTGGGAGTTACAGGAGCAAACCCAGCAATTATAACTTTTGTTGCACCGCCAGCTTCAACAACACCTCTTGAGACAGGCACAATAAATGTTACATTTACTTTTACTATGTATGATTTAGATGGTTATGGAGACCTGAATGACTCCAGCGTTGGAGGGAATTTCACATTGGCAGGAGAGATACCAAGACGTAATATAACCTGCGGAAAAGTCGGAAACATTGATACTTACAGGAACAATTATTCTTGCACAATTCCTATGTATTACTGGGATGGAGGCGGCTCTTGGAGTGTTATAGCTTACGGATCAGACCAGGGAAACAAGACGCTGTCAGCCAATGCAACACAAGTCTTTACATACCAGGAGCTTAAGGCAATGACTATTTCACCAAGCGCACTGACATGGCCTGCAGTTACTCCGGGCGCACTGTTCCAGAATGCAACCAATGACCCGACTGTAATCACTAACGGCGGAAATTACAATTCCACCATAAATATAACTGCACTGAACCTGATTGGTGACACGGATATAAATTACAACATTGGTGCTGCTAACTTCAGTGTCGGCAGGACTGCCCTCACAAGATGCATAGGCACAAACATGACAAATGGCACAACAAAATTAGTAGTCGGAAGCATTGCAAACAGGGGCAATCAATCAGTAAGCGGTGGTGGACTCGAGAACTTTTATTACTGCATGCCCAGAGTGCCGCCAATACTATTAACACAAACATATTCAACATTAAACGGAGGAGGCTGGACTATAACTTACTAAAATGAAAAATAAAATACTACTGGCAGGAGTGATGTTAGCCACATTTTTGATTTCAATTGGCGCAGCGCATGCGTTTGGTGTCAGCGCACCTTACTGGTCAAACTATCCGCTCAATATGTATGCGGGAGAAACAAAAACGATTAACTTCAACCTGCAGAATACCGGGGCTGATGCGACGGATGAAACTGTTAAAGTGATACTAATCAGAGGCTCTGAAGTTGCAACACTTGATGAAGACACATACTTTGTCAAGGCAGGCACAAGTGACACAATGGCGCCTGTCACGATAAGCGTTCCAGAAGGCGGAGTAGGCACTTACAAGGTTGCGCTTGAGTTCAAAACAGTGAGTTCGGGTGCAGGCGGCGGAGTCGCAATGGGTGTTGGCATGAACGAGGGTTTTGATGTGATTGCCACCGAAAGGCCTGCCGTAGCTCCAGCACCGCAGCCGGTGTCAATGTCATATTATTTCAGCGTATTCCTTATAGTGCTGATGACTGTAGTGATTGTAGCGGCTGTCCTTAGAAAAAGGAAAAAAAAGGGAAGATAAAGCCGCAGAGGTTTTTGTTTTTTAGTATTTTTTTCTTATTTGGTTTTAGCCAGCCCGGACTTTTCAGCAAGGTCCGGCAGCCCTAAAACCTCATAAATGTTAAATAGGGGATTTGCTTTTTAATCTGGTATATGAAACGGCCGCTTGGTATTTGTTTAATTGTAGCGCTTGCGCTAGCCCTCCTGACAGCTGCAGCAGCGATAAAAGTGGAAGACCTGGGGATTTTTACGGGCAGGGCTTCAAGCTCGCAGACAAACCTGTCAGTGTATGTTTATTCAGCCCTGCCTAACCTGACTATAACAAGCCCGCTTAATGACACATATCTAACGACTACATCAATCATGTTTAATTATTCTTCAACAGAGTACATACTAAGCTCGTGGTATAACATAGACGGCGGGACAAATATAACAGTAAATGAACTGCCTCTTTATTTTAACACCACAGAGGGAAGCCACACGCTTAACTTGTATGTGATAGGGCTCGGCGGGAATGCCTCGAGTAGCGTATCATTCTCGGTAAACACAACAAAGTTCATTATATATTATGAAAGCTGGAGGTACATTTACAAAGGCAGCTCAACAAATTTCAATTCTTATACTTACGGGCAGATACAGAACCTGCGTAATATCATCCTTGAAAACACAGAGCTCGGAAAGGTCCGCTTTAACGAAGCTATTAACCTGACTGCAGACTTAAACTCTGCAGACAATATACTTGACCTGGACAGCGGTGCAAGGACAGCATATAACAGGATTGTGCTTGATTCAATAGCGCTCCCGAACTTTAACAGGACAGCAACCCTGTGGCTTTACAACCTGCCTTTCACAGAGGCAAGGATTTTAAGAAACGGGGTGGAGTGCCCGTCATTAATATGCACAAAGGAAAGCTACTCATCAGGAATTCTGGTGTTTAATGTGACTTCATTTACGAATTATTCTGCAGAAGAGTCTGCGGTGCCAGTGCCGCCAGTTATACCGCCGGTAACGCCGCCCGGAGGCGGCGGAGGAGGAGGTGGCGGCGGAGGAGTTGTGCGCCCAGGAGAAGAATTTGTTGTGGAGCCTGATTTCATTGAAGCAGCCCTGCAGCCGGGGCAGTCAAAAACCAAGTCTTTGCGCGTCATAAGCAACACCAACAAATCCCTGAGCATAACTGCCACGCTGAAAGGGCTGGAGACTTTTGCAAAACTTGACCTGGCTAGCTTTATCCTCGGCGCAGGCGAAACAAAGTCCCTGAAAATAGACTTTACTGCAAATGCTACTATAGGCGTTTATACAGGCAAGATGATAGTAAAAGGCGGCAATACGGAACAGACTGTTTATATTGTTGTGGATATCAGCAAGACTGGCGCGCTTTTTGATGTAAAAGTCACGGTGCTTCCGGATTACAAGCAGGTGCTTGCGGGCGATGAAGTGGTTTCCGTGATAAAGCTGACTAATGCCATGCCTTCCCAGGAGCCTGTTGACATCAAGCTGAAACTGCAGGTAATGGATTTCGAAAACAGGGTTCTGCAGGAGTCTGTTGAGGAAACCCTTGCCATGACTAATCAGCTGTCAATCGTGCGCGGGCTTACTGTCCCTGCAGGGGCAGCCCCGGGAAAATATGTCGTTGTGGCAACTGCCAAGTACGGCGATTTGTCCGCGGAAGCATATGATGCGTTTGATGTTGTTAAAAGCACAGCATTCGCGTCGGATATGCGGACGATTGTCATGTTAATTGCAATCGCGCTGATTGTGCTTTACTTTGCGTTCACATACAAAAGAAGGAAGAAAAAAGAGCGGTGGCAGCGGCACCGAAAGCTTGTTGATTAATCTGGTTCTGACGACTGCGACGACTGACGAGGGTAATTGCCATGAATTGGACTTCGTGGCAGCGTTGTGCTTGTCTTGCCAATCAAATGAGAGCTCTTGCACCCCATAATCCATGACCATTTCCCTTCGTCGTCCGTCGCAGTAATCGTAACGCTTTAAAACCCACTCCTGCGTTTTGTTTTTATGATGAGTTTGGAAATCTTCAATTCCATCCCACCATAAATCGGGGATGGTGCAAGCCGAACAAATTCGGCTGCACCCCGCCGAATTCCATTCGGCGTTGGAATTGCTCGCCCAAATTTATGGGAAAATCGCAAGATTTTTCCATTCCGCCAAATCGTGGATTTGGCGTTATGCCTCACTTGAAAAGGCATAAATTCGGGAAGATTTCCAAATCAGGATAATAAAATGGCAGTTACATCAAAAGAGGCAGAGCATTCTGAAAAAGTGCAGAAGCTCATGGAAAATCCGAAAAACATCAGGAATATCGGAATAGTTGCGCATATTCACCACGGCAAAACCTGTTTGACGGACTCGCTGGCTGCAGCTGCAGGAATGATGGCTTCCGAACTCGTTGGCGAAAAAATGCTTACCTGGATTGACGAGCAGGAGCATGAACGTTTAATGACAATTTACGGCGCGACTGTAACAATGGCTCACGACTGCGAAGGCGAGCGTTACTTAATCAATCTTTTAGATACTCCGGGGCACGTTGACTTCGGCGCTGATGTTACTCAGGCAATGCGCGCTGTTGACGGCGCTGTTGTAATGGTTTGCGCTGTTGAAGGCATGATGCCGCAAACCGAAACAGTTTTGCATCAGGCTCTGGCAGAAAAAGTAAAGCCAATTTTATTTGTAAATAAAGTTGACCGTGCTATAAAAGAATTGAAATTAAACGCAGAAGCTTTGCAGAAAAGGCTCACGACTATAGTAAATGAAGTAAATACTTTTGTCCAGAAACACGTGGAGCCGCAGTTTGCGGAACAGTGGCGCTTTTCAGTTGAAAAAGGGACTGTTGCATTTGGTTCAGCACTGAAAAACTGGGCAATTTCAATTCCGGCAATGAAAAAATTCAATATAACTTTCAAGGAAATAATTGACCTGTGCGCCCAGGATAGGGATGAGGAGCTTGCAAAAAGAGCGCCGATGCACACAGTTGTTTTGGACATGGTTGTAAAGCACCTGCCGTCGCCTCTGGAAGCGCAGAAGTACAGGATTGATAGAATCTGGAAAGGCGAGCACGAGTCAGAGACTTACAAGGCGTTAACTACTTGTGATCCAAATGCTAGCCTCGGGGCATCCGTGACAAAAGTTGTTTATGATATTCATGCGGGAATGATTTCAACAGTAAGAATATTCTCAGGAAAGATAAACGAAGGGCAAATAGTCAGGATGGTGAGGGCCAGGAGCGATTCAAAAGTCCAGCAGCTCAGCACATTTATTGCAAACAAGAGAATACCTATTTCTGTTGCTACTCCGGGCAACGTGGTAGGCATAGTCGGCTTGAACGGCATTGCAGTCGGAGAGACTTTATGCGAGCCAGGGCATGAAATAGAACCGTTTGAGGCAATAAAGCATATTTTCGAGCCTGTCGTTACAAAAGCAATTGAGCCGAGAAATCCGCAGGACCTGCCAAAACTTATTGAAATGTTAAAAATTCTCGGGGCAGAAGACCCGACTCTAAAGATTCAGATTAATCCGGATACCGGCGAAACTCTTGTTTCTGGTTTGGGAGAACTTCACTTAGATGCTAAAGTTGAAAGAAAGATCCGTGAGAAAGGGCTGGATATTATAGTCAGCCCGCCCGTTGTTGTATACAGGGAAACAATAACAAAAGCATCTCCGGAGACTGAAGGCAAGTCGCCAAACAGGCACAATAAATTATTCGTGATTGTAGAACCGCTGGAAGAACCGGTTTACAAAGCCATAAAAGAAGGGAAAATTCCAGAAGTGAAATTAAAGAAAAAGAAAAACGAGATTGTTGATGCCCTGAACGAAGCAGGCATGAGCAGAGACCAGGCAAAACAGGTTGTTGAAATTTACAAGGGCAATGTACTTGTTGAGGAAACCCGGGGA
>JAZDME010000050.1:0-18213 GCA_043801255.1 archaeon | reverse complement strand
ATGCCCATGCTATTACAGCAGCTTCAAAGGCTTCCAGAAAGCGCTCTTTTTCAAAAAACCACTTGCCATCGTTAAAGTATCTTTCAGCGAAATCATAAAACTGAAGCGACGCGGGATGATGCACATGGACTTCAAGCTTGTCAAATACCTGCTGCATTCTGGAAATTTCCTTTTCTGCAGATTTTTTAAGGTCAGTCATTTTACCAAAACCAGCGCTACGATTGCGCAGCAGTATTCATCTTTTCTGTAAGGCGCATGCGCCACTATCTGCTGCAGGCTTTCTAAGTCATTTCCTGCAGCTTTCTTTGCTTCAAATATGGCTTCTTTTTCAGCCTTGCCGCCGGCTGCTTTTCCCTTGCCAATGCAAATAGCATCTTCAGTAATTCCAAAAGCCAGCGCGGAAAAAACATCTGATTTCGCGCAGTTCTGCAGAACAATTCCGGTAAACTCGCCGGTTAATTTCAAAAGCTCTTTTTTGTTCTCAACTATCTCGCAGCGGGGAATAGTCAGGCTTTCCAGATGAACAATCTTGACTTTGTTAATGCCTGCATCCATCTGCGCATTGGCTTCAGCTAGAACTCTACCCCGACCATAACCAATGCCGTATGTGATGTAGGCTTTCATCTTAGTTTAACATCAAGTTTGCCTTTTTTAATTTCTATGATTGCGTATCGTCCCTTTGTGCCCTCACCATCATTTATGCAGGTGGTTTTTCCTATTTTGGCAACGCCAAAGCCCTCATGCATGTGACCGCCAATGCACAATGGCGGATGATATTTTTCTATAATTTTTCGGACAACAACAGAACCATAATGCTTTCCCTGCACTATTTTTGGAGCTGATTTGCTGGTGATTTTGTCAAGTTTTGTCCCGAAAGGCACATTATGCACCAAAAATATGGTATTGTAGATATCAACTTTTTTGAAAAGCCTATCAACAGATTTTAATGTTTTTTTGAAATCTTTTTTTGCTTTAGAAATTTCTTTTTTTGTTTTTCCCCTTGCCTGAACTTTATACATGGGTATTTCGGGGCTGGAGCATCCTTGTCCGTATCCGACAAAGTAGCATCCGCAATATTTAGCAATGCCTAAATCAATCGGTTGGATGTTCTTGTATTTTTTAACTAGTGGAGTGAAAAAGTCTTTCCTCAACAAAGCCCATTTTTCCTTTTTGTAGCCAATTCTATCGTTATTTCCGTAAACCAGGAATACTGGGATGCCTGCGCCATTGAGAATTTTTAATACCTTATTGCCAAACGCAGTAGATTCCAGCAGCAACTTTGCTGCTTTTTTCTTGCCTATAGCATCATACCAATTGGATTTTCCATGATAGTTTGCAAACATCATTTTACGGATTTTAGTGCCGTAGCAGAAGTCTCCGCCAGCCAGTATAACGTCAGGCTTTTCCTTTTTCAAAATTCTACCCAAGTTCTTTGGAAAGCCATTGTCAAAGTCGCTCACAGCAAGGATTTTCATGCCAAGAATAGATATTTCTCATTTAAAAACATAAGCGCCGAGACTGAGATTTTCCTCGAAACAAAGTTTCGCGTCAAGCGAAGCTTCGCTTCTCTTTGAACTCAGAAATCCCTTACGGGAAATAGGTTCTTTGCTCTTAAGATAGCAAACCTACGCGGTTTCCTGAGCATGTTGTATGCTTACCAGGTTGCGCCATCTCGGCATATTTGAAAAAACTTAATCTATTCTTAAAAGCCTTTGCTCACGACGACGAACGACTCTGCTCGCTGCGCTCGCAGTTGAAAGGCATTTGTATTTGAGGCAGGCAAGATTTCTCAGCCCATAATCAATAGACATTCCCCTCGTAGCCGTCAGTCGTCGTCGTCAAAACGTCTTAATATACAAGCACTCAGGTGTGACTTCAACAAAGTGCTTTGCTTTTCCCTTTAGGAATGCAGAGCACTGGTTTGCAGGCAAGTTATCAACAGCTTTTCTCGGGGAGTTGACAACATCGCATACCCAATCTTCGTACTGCGGAATCGGATTCAAAAGACACGGTCCGTTTTCCAGGCTTGTGTTTGCAGCTCTGGCATCGTCGCATGCCTTAAGACATGCGTTGATAACATCATTTGTTGTCTGCTGCGGATTTGCAGTAACGCAGCCGCTTATGAATATCATAGAAATAAACAGTAAAATCAATCCGGTTTTCATATTAAAGGCGGCACCCTGAAAATGGACAAAATCAGCCACATGATGTTTCCCTATGTGCCAGCTCCACACAGTATCTTCCAAGCACACCAAAACTAGGTTACCGTTGCTTCCTTCCGGACCTAGCGGGTTTCTTAATTTCAGCGCCCTGTAAGGCTATGCTTCGACGCCAACGCACAGGACAACAAATAGTTGACCTGCCGCTTCTCAGGCTCAGCTCGGGCATAAAGACCATTTCCCGATGGAGGTGAGGCCTAGCCACCCCGACCTAGCCGCCATGAAAATACGACTGTGTGGAATTTTAAAGGTTATTGTAGGATGCTGGATACGACGAACTAGGGTAAATGTCTTGGATTAAGGGAGCGCAAATCTAAAGCATGCTCGAGAAACCGCAGCCATAACCCATGACGATTCCCCCCGTCGTCCGTCGCCGCCAGTAGTGGACACTGGACAACCGCCCGAAAGATATATAAACTAAAGTTAATATATGTTAACTATGGTTAATAGATATAAACTAAAGTTAACAAATCTCCAGAGGGAGATTTTAGGGCTTTTGTTTGTAAAGGCTGGAGTGCAGTTAAACCAGCGCCAGATAGCAAAAAGCCTTGGAGTTTCGCAGCCGGCAGTTGTGAAAGCCCTTCCGAAGCTGGAAGAGGCAGATTTAATTAAAATATCGCAGGATAAGGAATCAAAAAGATGGGCTATTGAATTAAACCGCGATAATCACCGAGTCGTGCATCTGAAGAGGGCGGACAACCTGAAACAGGTTTATGAGTCCGGGCTTGCAGACTTTCTTGAAAAGGAATTTGCAGGAGCATCAGTCATATTATTCGGGAGCTATTCAAAAGGCGAGGACATGGTTAACTCGGACATAGATATTGCGGTGGTAGGCAGAAAGGAAAAAGATGTTGACCTGTCAGATTTTGAGAAAACTCTCGGGAGACAGATAATCATCAATTTTTATGAATCATTTGGCAAGATACATAAGCACTTAAAAGAAAACCTGTGTAATGGCATCATGCTTGCCGGCGGAGTTGAGCTATGAAGGGCGTAAGGCGGTTTGAAGAATTTATAAAAGAAAATACTGTCAAGAAGCAAAGCCCGGACAAGTCAAGGGCAGGATTTCTGATTAAAGAGTCTGAAAACAGCTATGGCAATTTGCTGGAAATGATACAGAAGATTAAATTGGATGATGTTAGTGCGAATACGTTTGTAAAATCATGCTATGATATCCTGATGGAGCTGGTAAGGGCAAAAATGCTTTTGGACGGATACGGTGCTTTGGGCTATGGGGCGCATGAAGCGGAAGTGGCTTACCTGAGGATACTTAAGTTTGACGAAAACGATGTCCAGTTTGCAGACCAGATGAGATTTTTCAGGAACGGGATGCTTTACTATGGAACGATACTCGACAAGGTCTATGCGGAAAAAGTTATAGAATTTACAAACAGGATACGCCATAAACTGAAAGAACTAATTAAACAATAGATTTTTTCCTTTATTGTGCCTGCTACGACGCCTGCTAGGGGAAAGGCATATTGATTAAGGCAAGGGAAAGCAACCCCAAGAGAAACCCTGACACAATCATTTGAGATTCCCCCCGCCGTCCGTCGTAGCTTCTTAAACATACAAATATTTTAATATTTCTTTGGCGCGACAGATTTGAAATGCCTGTAAAGAAAACAAGAATTGCGGAAGAGATTATAGAAGAAAGAGAAGGCGGAAAGAAGGAAAGATGTCTGCTGTATCATGATGATTACATAGCCGTCAAGGGAATTAAAAACGGCACAGTTATTGACCACATAAATGTCGGCCAGGGAAGGGGCATTTACGCAGATATTGAAAAGCTCTGCGGCTTAAAGCCTAACCAAAACGCAGTTATCTTGCAGGGTGCGCCCAGCGAAAGAATGGGGCACAAGGACAAGATAAAAATTATGGGCTATTTTATGCCCCAAAATAAGTACAAGGAGTTTGTCCAACAGTTTACATACAACATAACATTTAGCCACATCAAAAACTATAAAGTTGTCTTAAAATTCAGAGGCACCAAAAAAGTCGACCTCGAAGACAAACTAGATTAATTTTATTCATCCTCATCAAGCCGTTCAAGCAACTCTGCAGCATAACTAGGATTTTTCTCCTCAATAAACTTGAAGTAGGGCCAGAAGCTCTGCTCAAGCCTTTTTGCAGAGCCATGCATCTTATTTTTCGCTCCTGCCAGAAGGGAATGCATCTTCTTTCTTTTTGCTGACCTTATCCATATTTTCAGGAGCAGTTCAGGGCGCTGGTGAATTATAAAATTTTTATTGGCATCTGTTTTTGCATGCTGTACTCCTACTAAAGACAGCAGCCGCGCATAAACCAGAAATCTCCAGTGCTGATGCCTCATGATTCTGTGCAAAAACTTATCTGCGCACGCCAGATTCTTGTAAGCAAATGCAAACTCGCAGGGTTTTGAATATTCTGCAGTTATGTTCTGGTCAAGCCAGAGCATCAGCTTATCGATATCTTCATTTACATTATCTGAAATGTGAAGCATCTGTTCAGAGTCATAAGACTTGAAAACATATTTCAGCAAACTAAAGATGCTTTCTTCCATCTCGCGGCTCCATAACTTTACATCAGAGTCACCTATCAGTTTCTTGTTTTCGGAAATTGTCTGCAAGTCATTGATTGCAGCGCGCATGTCGCCTTCAGCAAGCATTGCGAGTTTCTGCAGCGCGGATTCCTGATAAGCAATGCCTTCTTTCTGGCAGACATCCTCAAGTTTTTTTACAATTTCTGAAACGGAAATTCCCTTAAGCTCAACAAGCAGGCAGTAAGAACGCAGAGTTTTCAGCTTGTCCTCGTACGCATCATTTGCTGTAATAATAATGGGAAACCTTGTTTCCTTAATTATGTCTGTAATTGCAAGGACTCCACCGCGGTCCTGCTGCCCGGAAATGCCGTCAATTTCATCCACGAGAATGATTTTCCTGCCGCCGAACAATGATGCCTGCCTAGCCGCGTTGCCAAGTATATTTTCAACAGATGCCTTATCGCGGAAATCAGAAGCATTTAACTCGACTAACTCTACGTCACTCGAGGCAGAAATCGCATGAACAATCGCTGTTTTTCCGACGCCGGGAGGCCCGAATAACAGCAATGCATTCCTGCGGACGTTTGGAAAATCCCGCAGAAACCGCAAAGTCTCCATAACTGCAGGCGCCTGTCCGACTACCTCAGAAACCTTCTTTGGACTGTACCTTCTCACCCATGGTTCCGCCATTATATAAGTTTAAAATAAACCCTCCTGTTGTTCTTGCCTTTATTTTCAGTATCTATGATTTCTATTTTGCCGATTTCGGAAGTGTTTGCAACATGCGGCCCGCCGTCTGCCTGTATGTCTACGTCCCCTATTTTGACGGTTCTAAGTTCATTGATTGACGGCGGCAGCGCTCCAGCTAATTTTACGATGCCGGGAATCTCCATGACTTTTTCCCTCGGAAGAAATTCAATGGTTATTGGCTGGTTTTTTGAAATCTCTGCGTTCGTGATTTCAAGATATCCTGCGAGTTTTTCACGGTCGAACGACTCGAGGTCAAAATCAATTCTTGTTCTATCCAGATCAATTTGATTTCCTGTAATCAAAGCGCCAGTCTCCCGGTTAACAACAGCAGAAAATATGTGCGCAGCAGTGTGCATTCTCATTAATTTATAGCGGCGCTCCCAGTCAATCCACCCACGAACCCGGTCGCCGACTTGCAGGCCGAATTCGTCAACTTCATGAATTACGACGTCGCCCATTTTTTTCACAAGCCTGATGTAATATGACTTGTCGCCGGAAACTAATTTCCCGCGGTCGTCAGGCACCCCGCCGCCCTGCGGATAAAATGCGGTTTTATCAAGAACAATAATCTTGCCTTCAACTTTTGTAACAGTAGCTTCGAATTCCTTAAGATACGAATCTTTCATGTATAGCAGTTCAGTCATTTTTTACAACAATATCACGAGATTCAATAACATAAGCGCGTTGTTCTTTATGGTCCAGGCTCCCAGTATATTTGTTAATTAGCTTCCCTTCAGCATCACTAGATGCTTTGAATTCTCTAAATAAAACGCGGTGTTTCACAATCTCCTTTGCACAAAGCCCGCCAGTAAGAACAATTCCCATGCCAAGCGGATACAACGCATGCGCAACAGCCCTGCTTATAACAGGGTCAATGGGCTGTCCTGCACCCATCGACTTGTCTATTAATACGTAATCCACATAAGGCGCATAGGGTGCGATTTTCCTTGCCATGTCCCCCGGCTTTTCAAACATCTGCTCTTCAATCTGGAAAATAGTTTTCAGGTCATATTGTTCCTTTAAATCTTTGAAATACTTTATGGGCGGATATGCCATGTTTAGCTGTATAGCATTGCACTCGCCTCCAGAAGATTTGATAGCGTCTTCAATGCCTTTCCATGAGTCAGATTTTTCACACCCATAGTCGCACCAGTGTATCGTGCGCAATGCGTTTTGAGGCATTTTTTCCATAAGTGTCTTCACGTCAGCAAGTGCAGCCCACCTGCCCCTTTTCTTGCCGTTCTTCAGTGTGTGGTGGCTCATCAAAACGCCCAACATTCCGAAACTACCCTCGAGCGCATCAGCCATTACCCAAACATCTTCCAGAGTCGTAAATCCCGTGACACCAATATATGGCGGTTTGTTCATTTTGCACATCCCACAGCGGCAAATTCAGCCAGAAGCGACGCTAACTGTATAAATTCATTTGCGCCCTCAACCATCCTGAATTCAATTTCCCCGCAAATCCTGACCAATTCAATTTTAATCCGCTCATCAAGCTTCAGGTCCCAGACTTCCTTCTGGATCTGTTTTATGATATCAATTCCCGAGAGCCCGTGAGCAACCATGACATCAGTCAGTTTTTTCTTTGAGTCAAGAAAATTCCCTGCAAGAGCGAGCTTTACCACAGCCTCTATTTCCTTTGGCTCCGCAAACGATATAATTTGAGAAATATTTTTTAATGAAATGATATTTTCCTCACCGTCTCTCTTCAGAGTTGCCGCGCACGCCTGCAGAAGGTTTTCAGCTTTCCTCATGTCGCCTTCAGACGCCTCGTAAATGAGTTCGAGCGCTTTGCTTTCTATTGTATAGCCTTCAGCTTTTACAATTGCGCATAAAATTGCTTCAACAACATCCTTTGGCAGGGGCTTAAAACGGAAAATTGCGCATCTTGACTGTATCGGCGGAATAACTTTGCTGCTGTAGTTGCAGCTTAAAATAAATCTGGTTGTTTGCACATAATCTTCCATAATACGACGAAGCGCGTCCTGTGCCTCTTTTGTCAAGGCATCGCATTCATCCAGATAGATAATTTTGAAAGGAACATTCTCAACGGACTTGGTTCTTGCAAAATCCTTTACAGCTCCGCGGATAACATCTATGCCTCGCGCATCAGAAGCGTTTAACTCGAGAATATTGTCCCTCCACGTGTCGCCGTATAATTCATGGGCTATGGCCAGAGCAGCAGTAGTCTTTCCGATGCCTGCAGGCCCGGCAAAAAGAATGTGAGGCATATTTTTATTTGAAACAAAAGCCTCGAGTCGTGCGATTATATCGTTCTGTCCCCTAACTTCCGCAAGTTTTTTAGGCCTGTATTTCTCAGTCCAGATTTCTATCACACCGAACCGCAAGGGGCTTTGCCCCTTTCAGTTTGAGGTTCTTCCTGATATCCCCACGTCGCATCTACGATGCGACACAAGCTTTCAAACTGCTCCATATCACACTCTCCAAAGGATATCTGAGTTTAAGGCAAATTATAAAAGGTTTATGACAAAACGCAAAGCGTTTTGGCATTCCAAAAACTCGCCAAAAAGCAAGTTTTTGTTATGTTTTTGTGAAAACACGATTGCCATGTCGCTTTGTAAACAAAAGGGCAATCTCTATTGATTGTGGCTGCAGTTTCTCGCTTCCCGCAGGGCTTACGCTCCGCAAAGCCAAATACATATGCCTTTGCCCCAGTCGTCTCCGCACAAAAAGGCTTTTTAAATCAGCAACAGCAGTGATTTTTCATGCCAGAAAATTATAATCCAGTCCAGTTTGAGCATGAAATCCTGACATTCTGGGCAAAGAAGGGTATTTATGAGAAGCAGAAAAAGCTCTATGCCAACTCGAAAAAGCAGTGGTCTTTCATAGACGGCCCCATGACTGCAAATAATCCTATGGGCGTCCATCACGCATGGGGGCGCACGTTAAAGGATATTTACCTGAGATGGCATGCTGCGCAGAGATACAATATCCGGCGCCAGAACGGCTTTGACACACAGGGCCTGTGGATTGAACGCGAAGTTGAAAAAGAACTTGGTTTCAAGCGCGGGAAGAAAGATATTGAAGAGTACGGAATTGGAAAGTTTGTTGAAAAGTGCAAGGACAGAGTAAGGCGAATGTCTGCAAAGCAGACAGAGCAGTCCATACGTTTAGGACAGTGGATGGACTGGGATGATTCATATTATACTCACACAGACAAGGCAAACGAATACAAGTGGAATTTTCTGAAGTTCTGCCATGAGAAAGGCTGGATTTACAAGGGCAAGGACGTGATTCCTTGGTGCCCGCGCTGTTCAACCGCAGAGTCGAAACACGCAATAGTAACTGAAGGCTACTTTGAAGTTGAGCACACATCAATGTTTATGCAGTTTCCTCTTTCCGGGAAAAAAGATGAGTTCTTTTTGGTGTGGACAACTACGCCATGGACGGTGCCGGCAGATGTTGCAATTGCCGTAAATCCTGAATTAAAATATGTCAGAGTAAAGCAAGGCGGCAGGCACTACTGGCTTGCAGAATCCCGACTCTCAGTTTTGAAGGGCGAATATAAAATCGAGGAGCATAAGCGCGGCTCGCAACTAGAAGGCATGAGGTATGAAATGCCTTACCGCGAGTTAGAAGCGCAGAAAGGAGCTGCACATCGCGTCGTAGTATGGGACTTGGTTAGCGGCGAGGACGGAACAGGCATAGTTCATATCGCGCCAGGCTGCGGCCCAGAGGATTACGCACTCGGGAAAAAAGAAAAGTTAACTGCGCCTTCCCCGCTGAATGAAGAAGGCATCTTCATGGAAGGTTATGACTGGCTTGTATGCGAGCACGTGTCTGCTGCAAATCCTGAAGTCATAAAAGACCTGCAAAAAAGAGGATTCATTTACAAACTTGAACAGATAAAACACCGCTACCCGCACTGCACGCGCTGCGGTACAGAACTGATTTTCAGATTAGTGGATGAGTGGTATATTGCAGTTGATGACATGCGCCCTAAGTTGATAGCTGAAAACAAGAAAATAAAGTGGGTGCCGCCGCAGGGCCAGCGGTACGAAGAAGACTGGCTTAACAACATGAGCGACTGGCTGATTTCACGAAAGAGATATTATGGGCTGCCGCTGCCGATTTGGGAGTGCTCGTGCGGGCATTTTGAAGTTATTGGAAGCGTAGCTGAATTAAAGAAAAAAGCAGTAGAAGGATTTTCAAAACTCAAGGAATTACACAGGCCATGGGTTGACGAAGTTAAAATCAAATGTCCGAAGTGCGGGAAAGCTGTATCGCGGGTTAAGGATACTGGCGATGTTTGGCTTGACGCAGGCATAGTGCCTTTCTTCACATTAGATTATTTAACAAACAAGAAATATTTTGACAAGTGGTACCCAGCTGACTTTATTACAGAATGCGGACCCGGCCAGTATAGGTGCTGGTTTTATTCAATGATTCTCCACGGAGTTTTCCTGACAGGCAAAGCTCCGACCAGAAGTGTAATGACGAATGAAATGGTTAAAGGCGAAGATGGCAAGGAAATGCACAAAAGCTGGGGCAACGCTATCTGGTTTGACGAGGCAGCCGAAAAAGTAGGAACTGATGTTATGCGCTGGAAATATTCAACGCAGGACATTTCAAAAGAACTTTGGTTTGGATGGCGCGGACTGGAGGAGCAGAAGAAAAATCTTAACGTGCTGTGGAATCTTGCAAATTACCTGCAGGTTGGTTTCGGAAAGGGTTTCAAGCCCTCGCAACCAAAAGCTAATTCGCCCGCAGACAGATGGATTCTCTCAAAACTCGAATCGTTGAAAAAGAGCGTTACTGCAAACCTTGAAGCTTTGCAGCCGCATCTTGCTGCCTTGGAATTGCAGGATTTCTTTTTGAATACATTTTCACGCGAGTACATTCATTTTGTAAGGGATATTTTATCGGAGGAAGGGAAAGACAGAGACGTAGCACTGCAGGTTATGTATAAAGTCATGCTCGAAATATTGGCGCTGCTGTCGCCTTTCATACCATTTACAACGGAAAAAATCTACCAGGATGTTTTCAGGCGTTTCCAGAAACTCGAGTCGATTCACTTGTTGGAATGGCCTGAGTTTGAGATTAAAAAAGTTGATGAAAAACTCGAAGCCGAGATTGCAGTTGTGCAGGCTGTCACATCAGATGTTTTTGCCCTGCGCGAGAAACTTCAGAGAAGCGTAAGATGGCCCATAAAATCACTCATGGTTGTTACAGAAGACCACGATATAAAATCCGGAGTTGAAAAGCAGAAAGAACTGATTAGAACTCTGGCAAATGTGAACTCAATCCAGCTCACACATAAACTTGAGGGAATAAAACATGCTGTGAAACCAAATCACAGCACGGTTGCGCCAAAGGCAAAGAAAGACACAACTTTTGTTATAGCGCATCTTGCAAGTCTAAGCCCAGAGTCGATTCTGCAAAGGCTGAGGAAAGACAAGAAGATTGTTGTAAAAGATATCGAGTTAACAGAAGCGGATTTCATAATCGAGGAAAAACTGCCTGCAGGCGTTGTAGGGCAGCAAGTCGGAAACTATTCGATTTACCTGGAAACTGCCGAGACTAGGGACATGCAGGCATCAGGATTTGCCCGTGAACTCGTAAGGGCGGTACAGGCGCTCAGGAAGAAAGCAGGGCTAAAAAAGCCTGACAGGATTAAGCTGACTGTTTATGTTGATCCCGAGTTAGAGAATATGCTTGCCCCGAGTTTGCGAGAAATTAAAGAGAAAGTCGGAGCGCGAGATATCGAATTTGCAGGGCAGACAGAGGTAAACAAACGCGGTCATAAAGAGCATATTCATGTCAGAAACAAGGTGCTGCAGTTCTCTTTTGATGTGGCATAGTTCTACGACTACGACGATTTGAATCTCCCAATCTTCAAGCCTTGCAGAGCGTTACCGAAGCCACAATCAATGGCGACACAAGCCGAACGAAGTCAAAACCGAAACAAAGTTTCGGTTAGCTTTGCTAAAGCAAAGTCGGCTGTGCACATCCAAAATTCGCGGTGAATTTTGGAGCTGAAAAATCCATGATTTTTTACCAGCCGAAATGAGATTTCGGCTAGTGTTCCCCTCGTCGTTAGTCGCATAATCCGTCACAAAACATGTAAAATCAGCCTGCATCGGCTAAATTCGTCCCTGTTGAGCTTTTAAAAGAGTTTATAAAGCTAATGTCTTTATAAACCCTTTATAAAGGACATATAAAAAGATATGCATCTTCGGAGGATGTTGGTTATGGCAAAAAAAACTTCTAAAAGAGTAAAGATAAAAAAAATCAAGGGCGTTTACGCTAAAACGCAAAATGTTGTAGTTTCAGCTTCTATCCACAGGGACCTGCCGCTGGAGAAGTTAGCAACAAAACTTGAGGGCGCAGAGTACAATCCGGAGCAGTTCCCGGGGCTTATTTACAAGTCTGAAGTGCCAAAGTTTTCAGCGCTTCTGTTCAGTTCGGGGAAAATAATCTGTACCGGAACAAAGTCATTGCGCGAGGCAAAAGCCGCGATAGGCGCAATTGTGAAAAAACTTGAATCAATCGGCCTGAAAGTTACGGGAAAGCCGGACGTTGAAGTGCAGAATATGGTTGCATCCGGCGCAGTCGCCAGTAAACTTAACTTAAATGAGATTGTAATGAAATTTGAAAATACGGAATACGAGCCCGAGCAGTTTCCGGGGCTTGTGTACAAACTGGTTGACTCGCACATTACATTCCTGCTTTTCGGCACGGGAAAAATTGTAGTGACTGGCGCAAAATCAGAGCGCGAAATTATAGAATCAGTTTACATCCTGCGGGATCAGTTAAAGAAAGGCGGGGAACTTAAGGACTAAAACCCCTTTTCTTTTATTGCGACTGACGACTACGAGGGGAAAGGGTTATTGATTGAGGGACAGCAATTGCTCTCTTGGGCGGAAAGAACATACATAACGCACCGCAACGCCTAATTCATGGCGATTGCCCTACACTATCAATGCCGAAGGCAGTTATCCGTATGATATAATATACAAATTCTTTTAATATTTTGAACGCTGGATTTTACACCTGGGGCATAAAATTTTGCAAAGATATGCAATCGGGAATTGCAAAAGGTGCTTTTGCAAAATATTATGGGGGTGCAAGAAATAGCTATCGCTGTTCTGTCTGAGGAGAAAGTCGATCGTTTCAGGAAATTTGTTGAGAAATATTATTACGAAAATCTCCTGAATAACGTGAAAAAAGGAATCCGCAGCCTGCAGATAGATTTTTCGAGCCTTGCGAAATTTGACCTCGAATTGTCCGAACAGATTATTGAAAATTTTGACGAAACAATTCTCAGTGCGGAAGAAGCCATAAAGCAGCTTGACATTCCCGAGGCCCAGTATCCGTTACGCGTCCGAGTAGTCGGGCTGCCAAAGTCAGACTACATTAAAATTCGCGATATAAGAGCAAGGCATCTTGGCAGATTAATCTCAACTGACGGAATAATCCGCCAGTCTTCAGACATCAGGCCGAAAATTACCCTCGCGACTTTCGAGTGTTCTGCGTGCGGAGCACGAATACTGGTGGAGCAGAATGAATCCAAATTCCGCGAGCCTGTCAAGTGCTCATGCGGCAGGATGGGCAAGTTCAAGCTTTTTGACAAGAAAATGGTTGATATTCAAAGGTTAGTGATAGAAGAATCCCCTGAAGCGTTAGAAGGCGGCGAACAGCCGAAGAGGATAGCAGCGTTTTTGCAGGAGGACCTGCTGGACCCGAAATTGGAGAAAAAACGTTACCCTGGAAACAAGATTAAAATTGCCGGGGTGATAAAAGAGGTTCCGGTCCCGCTGAAGACCGGCGGGCAGAGCACCACTTACGACTTGCTGATTGATGTGAATTCGCTGGAGACAGTCGAAGAAGAATTCGGGGAAATCGAAATTTCCGCGGAGGATGAAAAAATAATCCGCGAGCTGGCAGCGAAGCCGAACATTTACGAAAAGCTTGTTGCGACTATCGCGCCTTCAATTTATGGTTATGACAACATAAAGAAAGCCATTGTAATGCAGTTATTTGGCGGCGTCAGGAAAAGGCGCGAGGACGGCACAAATATCCGCGGAGACATTCACATATTTTTGATTGGAGACCCTGGTAGCGGCAAATGTGTTAGCGGAGACACGATGATAGTCTTAAGCGACGGCACAGTCACAAAAATCAGGGAGTTTGTTAATCTAAATAAAAATACCGAGACGACAAAGACTGGCTACATAACTAAAACCGCATTTTATACGCCTTCAGCAAACCTTAGTGGCAAACTTCACAATGCTAAAATTTCGCTGGTCTGGCAGCGAAAGGCACCAAAAAAGCTGCTAAGAATCAAAACCACTAGCGGGTCTGAGATTACAGTTACAAAAAATCATCCATTTTTCACAACAAATAACGGATTAGTATTTTCAATACCTGCAGAAATGCTGACGGTTAAAACATTTATAGCTGCGCCGCGGCAGCTTTATGTTGCAACAACGCCGCAGGAACTGCCGCAAAATATCAAAAGATCGCGAGCAAGAAATAGAATTGTTTTGAACATACCAAAGTACTGCGACACAGATGTCGCAAGATTTCTCGCATATGTAATTTCTGAGTCCTGGATTAGCAAAAGGGGCAATATGCTATCTTTTACAAACCAAGATGAAAACCTGTTAAAAGATTTTTCGAACATACTGAAACAAAAATTTAATGCCAATTTCACGATAAGGATGTCTCACGCTGGTAAATCTGCGAAAGAATGTTACTCCTGCAGCAGTGAACTAACAAATTTGGTTGCCGCAATTGAGCCTAAGCTGCTGGAAAAATCTGCTGGCAAAGCAATACCCCAAATTATTTTTAAGTCTCCCAATAGTGTTGTCGCAGAATTCTTGCGCACTTACTCTGACTGCGAGGGATTTGTTGACAGAAATAAGCGTAGCATAGAAATAGCTTCAGCGAGCAAAGAATTAGTTTACGGTTTGAAAACTTTATTGTTGCGGTTTGGGATTTTGAGCAGGATATATTCGGGACTTAAGTATGCTGCAAACACCAGGAAAAAAATAAGGAGATGCTATTGGCGTCTTGTGATATGCGGAGAACAGCTAAAAGCGTTTAAGGCGCACATAGGATTCTCTGCAGATTACAAAAAAGAACTTCTCGATTTCTGGCTCGCCTCACAAATCCCGTACAATACAAATGTTGATGTTGTACCCAATATATCGTATCTGCTGAAAGAACTCAGAAAAAGTTGCAAAAAATCCCAATCCAATTTCAATATTCCGCGAAGCTCTTATCAACATTACGAACGCGGCGACAGGTGGCCGAGCAGGCACCAGCTTCTTAGGCTTTTGCAGTCTTGCGAGCCGGAAAATCCGTATGTACAAATTTTGACACAGCTTGCGACCGCAGATATATTCTGGGACAGGGTTAAAGCGATAGAAGAAATAGACTCTGAAGAAGAATGTGTTTATGATTTGCAGGTTGACGGCACACATAATTACGTAGCAAATACGCTGCTCGTGCATAATTCGCAGCTCCTCCGCTATGTAAGCACAATAGCGCCAAAAGCCCGTTATACCGCAGGAAAAGGCTCAACAGCTGCAGGAATGACTGCAACTGTTGTGCGTGATGAATTTCTAAGAGGCTGGGCGCTTGAAGCAGGAGTTCTTGTTTTGTGCAACAAAGGTATCGCGTGCCTTGACGAGATGGATAAAATGACACAGGAGGACACAAGCGCAATGCATGAGGCACTCGAACAACAGACCATAACGATAGCAAAAGCAAATATTCACGCGACATTAATAGCTGAAACTTCAGTGCTTGCAGCAGCAAACCCAAAATTCGGAAGGTTTGACCCGTACGAGCCAATTCCGAAGCAAATCAACCTGCCGCCAACTCTGCTGAACCGTTTTGATTTATTGTTCACAATCAAGGACGTTCCCAATCCCGAGAAAGATGAAAAAATTGCGTCGCATATCCTCAGGCTGGCACAGGAGCCTGAATCACTGAAAGCAGACATTGATACAAAACTCCTGAGAAAATATATTGCATTTGCCCACCAGCGCTGCATACCAAAACTAACGACTGGCGCGCTGGAAGAAATAAAGGACTTTTACATAAAACTGCGAACAAGCGCGGCGGCTGAGGAAGGGGAGGTAAAGCCAATTCCGATTTCTGCAAGGCAGCTTGAAGCCCTGGTACGTTTATCAGAGGCGTCTGCAAAAATCAGGCTTTCGGATAAAGTCACCAAAAAAGATGCGCAGATGGCAATAGAGCTGCTGAAAAGCTCCATGGAGGAAGTTGCAATGGACATGGAAACCGGAAAGTTTGACATTGACAGAATCACTACGGGAATCACTGCATCAACAAGAAGCCAAATAAGTATAATAAGAAGGATAATCGACGCGCTTACAGAAAGGGTTGGAAAATCAATTCCTACTCAGGATATAATGAAAGAAGCTGAAGGCGAGGGTATCCCGAGGATCAAGGCAGAAGATATAATCAACCAGCTTGTAAAGGGCGGGGAGATTTACGAGCCGAAACCAGGACTGGTTTCGAAGGTTACATACTGATATGGGTAACGACGACTACGACGAACTAGGGAAAAGGTTATTGATTGTGGGAATTCAAAGCATCTTTGTTGGCATGAACAAGCACAACATTCTGCGAAGCCTAAGAATTGGGAGATTCCCCTCGTCGTTGTTAGTTGTCAGTCCGTAAGGAGATAAACATGGCAATGAAATTAGTAGCAAAAAAAAGACAGACATCGCATAAAATCTGGATTACAGACCTGTTGAACAGCACTTACGTCAAAAGCAGCGGATGGGACCCTGCTTACGTTGAGTTTGGCGGCAATAAAATATCAAGAGCGCATCTCGTCGCGACTGTTGTTGGAAAATTCACGTCAGAGGATGGAAACTATGCTGCGATAACAATGGATGATGGAACTGAAACTATACGCAGCAAAGCCTTCGGCCCGGATGTTGCAAAACTTAGGAAAGTCAAGACTGGCGCTGTTGTCCGCTTTATAGGAAAGGTCAAGGAATACAATGAAGAGCGCTACCTGTCTCCGGAAGCAGTCCGTGTCCTGGATGATCCGAACTGGACCATTGTGCACAAGCTGGAGCTTGGCCCGCCGGTTGCAGAAGTTCCCGCGTCGTCAGAAGTAAAGCCCGAAGTGCCTGAGACTGTTGCGGAGGAAGCGCTCAAAAATGAGGACATCTCAATACAAAAAGGCATTCTTGAAATTATCAGGACTTCAGACACAGGGCAGGGCGCGGAAATGGATGATATAACGGCAAAAGCAGGGCTGCCAGCAGACGAAGTCAAGAATATTATTATCGGCCTGCTGAAATCCGGAGAAGTTTACGAGCCCAGAAAGGGACGGATTAAGGTTCTGGACTGACGGACGACGAACTAGGGGAAAGGGATATTGATTGTGGGCAGCAAAAGATATCTTGTGTGGCGTGAACAAGCAAAAAAAACATTTTGCTGGCAAGAACAAGCACAACTTGCTGCGAAGCCCAAATACAAAGAGATTGCCCTAGTCGTCGTTCGTCGCAAGTCGTTAGAAATCAATAAGGTGATTGAACCTGTTTGTTTTTACAACGGGTTCAATCACGTAGTTACAAGCACCAGCTTGATTTTATTTTTCAGGTCAGGGCTTGCCCACTGGCACAGATTGTCCAGGCTTACGTTTCCAAGTTCGTTGCACTTTACAATTATTTTTCCATTCACGCCGCTTGAACTGCAGTAATTCGGTATTTCGACAGTCGCTGCTGATGTGCCCTGCATATAGCCCACATATTTTCCAATCCAGAAGCCCGAGCCAATTGCTATAAGGATGCCGACTATTACTATTATAATCAGCTGCCCCATCAGCAGTTCGTAGCTTCCGTGCCTCTGCGGTCTCATTTCCGGTATCATTTCATTCATTTTGTTTCACCTTCCTATACAAAATGAGCTCGCCAAAATTCGTATCAATTTTGGCGTTGTTCATTTTGTTCCATCTCCCTTCGGGAGGCTAGCCGAACCTTGTTTGGCTTTGCCTTCATCCTTTTCTTTGTCTCCCTTTTCACGCTCTTCCTTATTTTTATCCTCTTCTTCTTTCTTCCATTTAATTACAACTTTGCTTTGCAGGAATTTCAAAACATTCCATGTGTCAACTTCGTAGCTGACGTCTTTGCCCTCTCCCTCGCGTTTTACCAGGCCCTGCTCTTCCAGCTCGCGGACCTGCTTTGATGTGAAGGACTTGTCTGTCTGCAGCGCCTGCGAGAGCTCCTTGTTTTTTTTCTTCCCGAGCAGGATTGCAGTTATAATGCGCAGGTTTTTTGCAAGATTATTTGCGTCCCTTTTGGATTCTGATTTTTCCAGGTCCCTGATTTCCTTTTCTGATTTTGTCAAAATATCCTGCGCAGTTAACACGGGGACAGGGCTTTTTTCTGCCCCGCGGATTTCCTGCGTAAAGGTCGGCTTTTTGCTGTCAAGTTTGATTTCTACAGAAGTGTCAGAAACCTTGCCTGTTGTAAAAACATAGCTTACTTTACTTTCAGGCGACTCGGGAAGAATTGGCGCAACTTCAAGGGTTTTGTCCTTCGGTTTTGCAGCCTTTCTCCGGAGTTTTTTCTTTTTAGCGGTTTTACCGCCAGATTCTGCGAGCTCGCCAGTTTCTCTGTCTCCCTCCACAATATCCGTAGATTCTTCAGGCATTGTGATTAAAACCAATAAGCGCAATTTATTAATGATTTATGTAGTAAAATAATATTT
>JAZDME010000047.1:0-2101 GCA_043801255.1 archaeon | reverse complement strand
AAAGCTTTTTCTCAGCATTTAAACGCAAGTTCGGCAGCTCACTAAGCTGCCGTTCAGCCCGCACCCAGCGGGCTGAAGTTTACTGCAGAGCAATCATTCACAACATAACCGCTGCGATAAAAGAGATTTTCAACGCAGCCGCATATTTCAATCTACGAAAAACCTTCGGTTTTTCTGAAAATTCACACTGGACATTCCGCAAACTTTTCACTTCGGAAAGCACAATTCCGCTAATAGCGGAATGTGCAGTCCTGCTTCGGCATAACTTCCAACATTTCTTGTGATAAGAGAAATAAATGTGTTTACGTCAGGGTAACTGACTGGGCAAACCTTCTTAAATTTTCGCACTACGGAATTTTTGACAGCATCGCTTGGAAAGGTAACAACTCTAATTTCAATAAGTTCACGAGTGGGATTTTAAATCATCTTTACTCTAAAATAATTTTGTGTTTTGCCAACAATAACCCCTCTTTTGATGAAGTGTGCAATAACATATTAGAAGCGACTGAACTACGCGTTAGACATTCGATGAAAACGTTGATTAAAAGAGCAATTGCGAGTCTAGTGTCAAAAAAGTTCTTAGCAAGAAAAAATTACGATTTATCCTTGACCCGAAACGGCACCCTGGCAATAAATTGCCTCAATAAATTACGTGCCCTCAGACCAACTACTTAAATACTTCTTTTGTATGTCAGAAAGAACGTCCTTTTTGACTCCAAGCGCTTCTAATTGAAGTTCTGCAATCCGTTCATCTACATCTTTAGGCAAAGTGTTCACACCAACTTTTAAATTTTTTAAATTTTTAAGTCCATATTCGACAGCCAAAGCTTGACCGCAAAACGACATCGCCATAACTACACTAGGATGGCCTTCAGCAGCTGACAAATTGCATAACCGTCCTGAGCCTACTAAAAAGATTTTTCTGCCATCCTTTAAGGTGTATTCATCTAATTGCGGCCTTATATTCCTTTTCTTAACAGAAATCTTCTCCAAGCCTTCTACATCTATTTCGACATCAAAATGACCTGAATTAGCTAAAATGGTACCGCTTCCCATTAGTTTCATATGCTCTGTAGTAATGACATGCTTATTTCCCGTAACAGTCACGAATATCTCGCCTTCTTTTGCCGCTTCTGAAAGTGGCATAACCCCGTAGCCGTCCATTTTCGCTTGAAGGGCGTTGAGGGCGTTTACTTCTGTAACTATTACGTTTGCTCCCATACCTTTAGCTCTTAAGGCAACTCCTTTCCCACACTGCCCATACCCGCAAACAACAAATGTTTTTCCTGCCAAAAGCACATTTGTCGCTCTTGTTATGCCATCTATTGTGCTGGCGCCTGTGCCGTAGAAATTATCAAAAAGATGCTTTGTGTCCAAGTCATTTACAGCTATCATTGGGTATTTAAGAGCGCCTTCCTTCTCCATAGATTTTAACCTTATGACACCTGTAGTCGTTTCCTCATTCCCAAATTTTATGTTTGGAATAAGCTCAGGATGTTTGCTGTGAATTTCTGAAACGAGATCGCAGCCGTCATCAATCGTGATGCTTGGCTTCGCAGCAATGACCGCGTTGATGAACTTGTAATAGTCCTCCTTTGTCTCGCCCTTGTAGCCGAAAACCTTCACCCCGGACTTTGCAAGGGCTGCCGCAACATCATCCTGCGTTGACAATGGATTGCAGCTGCAAATGGCAACATCAGCGCCGCCAGCAATAAGCGTCTTGACAAGAACCGCAGTTTCCTTTGTCACGTGCAAGGCCATTCCGATGCACTGTCCCCTGAGCGGCTTTTCCTTGCTGAAGCGTTCCTTGACTTTCATGAGTGCGCCCATCTCGCGCTCGGCAAACTCAATATTGCGAAGGCCCTGCTCTGCAAGGGAAAGGTCCTTTACAGCGTAATTTGATGTTTCGTCCATAGACCTGACGAGTTTCATAATACTTTATAAATATTGAGGTTAGTTTGGCTTAGTAGAAAATGTTTGTAGGCGTAGCCTATGTTGTAGGCGATTAGCCTACAAAAGAGTTCTGCGGTTTGAGTTTTGATGTGTTTGCATTTGAGTGTGCCGCCAAAAAGCCGTTTTAGCGCTGACCATAAGCTTTCGA
>JAZDME010000045.1:0-3550 GCA_043801255.1 archaeon | reverse complement strand
GATTAAAAATAAAAAAGCGGGTTCGCCTAACTAAAATCCGCAACCAGTTGATACCCTGTTAGTTTTATATAGAACCTTGTTGTTTAAAAACCTTGCGCCGGGATCGCCTAACTAGGTTAGGGCGCCAGGTTGATACCCTGTGCGCGAAAGCGTATGCGGGTTCAAAAGCTAATGGGAATCCCGCTCCCAGCGCGCTAAAATGGAAATAAAAAACCTTACTAAGCAGACTAAGTTTAATTCCGAATTAGCAGATAACATAACATCCCAATCAAAAGGGCTATCATTTTCCAAAGAAAAGAGAAATATGCTCTTCCATTTTGGAACATCCCGCACATGGAATTTTTGGATGTTTGGCATGTCTTATGACATATGGATTTCATTCATTGACGATAAAAAGCGAGTTTTGGAACAGGTTTATGCCCAGAAGATGACTCTAAACCCCAAGACTTGGCGCGTTTACAGGCCTAAAAAACCCTGTAGGTATGTTCTTGAAACGCCTAAGAAACTTGCAGATATAGGGGATAAACTTAACTTTTGATGACGACTACGACTAACTACGATGGCAAAGGTTATGGATTAAAGGAAAGCAAAAGCTATCTTGCTTAAGGAAAGCCAATGCCAGCCAGAGAGCAGAACCGAAACCATAAACAATGGAGACCCTAGCCGAACCATGTTCGGCTGGGCACAGCCGAAATCTCATTTCGGCTAGTGTATCCCTAGTCGCCGTCAGCCGCCCCCAATTATATACTGCAATCATTATATTATACCAAATAAATCTTTATATACAAATTAATCAAGACGCAGTAGTAAATACCGCCTACTCATGCGAGTTTGCGGGTGTAACTCTCGGAGGTTGCTAAATGAAAAAAGTACTAGTACTAGCTGCGTTATTACTGATATTCCTGCCTGTAGCGGCAGCGGATTTTACTGCTACTGCGGGAATTACAGAGCAGACAGTCTGTGCCACAGACACTATCCTGTATGTGGTTTCGGTTCAAAACACTGCTGACAGCGCAGATGCATATACAGTTACTGTGAGCGGCGATGCAGCCAAATGGGCTGTTGCAGCCCCCGCAGGTTTTAGCCTGAACCCGGGCGCAAAAGAGGATATTTATGTTTATGTAACCCCAAGTTCCGGCGCACCACCAGGTGCTTATGGCTTAAAAGTCAAAATTAATGGTATCGAGTCGTTGTTGAACGTTATTGTCGGCGACTGCCACTCCGTGACTTTGGCTTCAGACGACACCTCAAGTGAGGTTTGCGCTGACACGCAAGCAGATTATACCATCACATTAACAAACACAGGCAAGTACACCGAAACCCTTAGTCTTACGCTCTCAGGGACAGCAGCAAAATGGTCCACTCTTTCTGATACTGTAGCAAAATTAGCTGTTGGAGAGTCAAAGCAAATCAAAGCCACAGCAATCCCGCCTGCTGACCAAACCGGACTGTTCGATCTGACAGTAAACGCAAAAGCACAGAACTCAAACGCCGCCTCGAGTCTGGGGTTAAGTTTGAAGTCAAACAACTGTTATGAGTTTGACCTGATGCCCGACAAGGACTATCTGAGCTTTTGCGAGAATTCAGAGGCAAAAATTCCATTGACTTTGGTGAACAGAGGCAACGTAGATAATTCTTACACATTAAGCGTCACAGGGCCTGCATGGGCTTCTGTTGAAAACGATGTCCTGGAAATTCCGGCAGATTCGAGTAAGGTAACAAATCTTATCCTGTCGCCTGACTATGGGGTTTCAGGCGAGTCTAAAGTTGCAGTCAAGATAGTTAGCAGCAAGGGGCTGCAGGTTACAGAACAAACGGTAACTGCAAACGTCCAGACATGCTACTCGAGCGATTTAAAGATAGGAGCAGTTGAGGATACCATCTGCCCCTTCACCTCAAAAGCCTATGAAGTTTCATTGAAAAATACGGGGACGTTTGACGAGCGCTATGCAGTAACCTCGAGTGGAGCCGATTTTGCAAAACTTGACAAAAACTTTGTAGACATAAAAGCCGGCGGAATTGAAAATATTAACTTACTGGTTGACACAAAGGATGTGCCTGCAGGCTTGTACGAGATTAATCTCAAAGCTGAAGCACAGAACCCGTCACATGCAAAAAGCGCTGACACACTTACCCTGAAAGTAGCTCCGATTGACAGCTGCTTCGGCGTGCAGACAACTGCCGCATTAACAAAAGTGACTGCGGCGCCCGGCGAAGGAACTCTTGTTCCTGTAATAGTTGAGAACAAGGGCTCAGAGGAATCTACCTACAATCTCGAGGTTAGCGGAACAGGCGCGGCATATGCAAAATTAAATCCTGCTGTTGTAACAATTGGCGGAATGCAGGCAAAGACTGTTTATGCATATATTGCGGTGCCTGAGGAAACAGCAAGGCAGGAATACGTGCTTACAGTTTCAGCGCGCCTTGCAGACGGAACTATTTCCAGCTCATCAACAATTACGCTTGATGTCGTAGCTCCATCAGCTGTTGTAACAGGCGTTGTACAGACGCCGCAGGCTCAAGTCAGCGGCGCATGGCAGCAGATTAAAAGCAAATTCGCTGAACTGGGCGATATGGTTTCAGGGTGGTTTGCGGGCATCCAGGCAAAACTGAAAGCAGCAACTGCCCCAATAGTTACTGAAGAACAGCCGCAAGAGCCAGCAGCTGTCGCAGAACAACCTGCAGAAGAAGTTATCGCTCCTATTGAAAATGAAACTGCTGCTCCCGAGGAAGCTGAAGTCACAGAAGGTGCAACAACTCCGGAAACAACTGTTTCTGAAATACCAACACAATTCCTAAGCCCGGAAGCGCAGAAAAAACTGAATGCTGAGATGGGCATTCCTGCCGATGCGGAGATAACTAATATAACGATTACAATAACTCCAAGAGCGAAGACGCCGATTGAAGTTCTCATGTCGTGGAAGAATATCATAAGAGGGGCTGCAGGAGCTCCGGCGAAACCTGCTGCCGGCGTAGTCAGCAGGATTGAGACAAATGCTGGCAAAGTTACCAGCGGCACTTTTGCAGGCGGCATTTATGGCGAAACAAAGACTTTTCTGACAGCATCAACTTACAACATCAAAAACTGGATGTGGATTGCAGGCATTATAATACTGCTCGCGGTAATTGGCTATTTCCTGAAGGATGAAGAGCCCGGGAAAGAAGGTAACGGGAAAAAGAAAAGCATGTGGCAGAAGTTCATGGACTGGCTTGAAGAGGAAGACGAGCCCGTGAAAACAGATGAGCAAAAGCCAGCTGCAGCAGAGCAGCCGAAATTAAAAGCGGGTGATATTCTCAAGGAAGTTGAAAAAGAAGAGCAGGAAAGGAAAGCCGCGCCGAGAAGAAGAGCTGGCAGGCCGAGACGAACTACTAAGTAATTTAATATTTCTGTTATTCGTAGTCATCAGAACTTAATCTCAAGAAAATCTCTCGCAGCCAAGCGGAGCTCCGCTTGAGCGAGCGTGGGTTTCGCGCTGCTCAATCCCACTAAAATTTGATTTCCAAGAAGTCTTTTGCGGCCCGTGTGTTTTTGAATTAGGGCCTTGCCTAG
>JAZDME010000026.1:0-30091 GCA_043801255.1 archaeon | reverse complement strand
TTCCTTTTCAATATCCTCTCCGCCTTTCCAGTATTCTGATTCAATTGCATTCACATATGGCGAATTATGCAGCATCGAGTCTTTATCCGCATTTTTTATAACATCTTCGATAAGTTCTTTTATTACGTGGACTGTTACGTCGTCCCCGCTGGCGGGCTTGAATAAAACCGTATTTCCGGGGACTGAAAGGACATTCCACATATACATTATGTTTGCCGGGAATGCATTCTGGACTCCTACAACTCCGACAACACCTAATGGCTCAGCATGCCGTTTGCAGCTGTCACCTTCGCCCTGATGCCATTCGTCTAGATATCTTGCTCCGTTTTTTCCGAGAAGCCCATAAATTTGCTCTGCGCCGTAAAAAATCTGGGCTGTCGGTTCAACCCATATATATGCCATGGCTTTTGAATAATTTGCATCTTTGGATAATCTTTCAGCAATTTCGCCTTTTCTTTCAAGCCATTTATCGCCAACAGCTTTTGAAAGCGCTATAAAATGGGCTGTGCCGAGCTTCCTGTCCCGGATTTCGTCACTTGCTTTGCGCAAGCTTGCTAGTTTTTCTTCAAGTCCCACTTTACCAGTTCAATTTATCTTTTACTGTGTTCAGCTGCGCCTCCAGATTGGCATTGCAGCCGTACTTATCCTCATCAGTCCCAATCTGGAAAATCCTTCCCAGTATTCGTACAGCTGGCGCATTTGAATTGCAATTGCTGCACTTTCCTGTGCTCACATACTTTGCTTTGTCCCCGGTGCTCAAAAATGCTGGAAAAGCTGTATTCGTCAGGTCAAACCAGCTGAGTTCCCCTTCAACACCTGGTTCTGTAATTGCCTTTTTTGTTTTGATATCCTTGATAACTGGAATCAAGAAAGGCAATGGGTGCAGGTCTCTTATATATCCGTTAAGGCAGCTTCCGGCTATCAGGCTTATCTCTGTCATGCCCAAAGCATCCCATATCAGTGGTTTTCCAGCAAAAACTTCACTTGCCAAACTCTGCAGATACTCCGGCGTCGTCTCTGCCGGAACGTCAGAGCGAACTTCGTGGGGTTTTAGCCACCAGCCGCCGCCAAGAACAACCTGTGCAACAGGCAGTTTCCTCCCGTTTTGCTTCAGCCCGTTCATTGTAAGCATCAAGCCCGCAGGCGTTGTTACAAGTATTACGGGCTTTTTCTCTGCGAGAGCTTTGCCGATATCCTGCATCATTTCCTTTGTATTTACTGTGACAGTCGGCGGGCCCCTTTCGTTCGGCTGTATATTGATATATGTTCTTGCTTCGCAGCCAATCTTTTCATAGCACCGCTTCACAGCATACGCCATGTATGCAACCTCGGGCTGCGGCAGCATCATGGCAACAAACGCGCCATCCGGCGCCCCGTAAATCTCTTTTACAGCAAGCCCTTCGAGTATCTCGGACCTGTTTACCGTTGCCTGGTCTCTTGCAACAACGCTTTTTTTCCCGGAGCTTCCGCTTGAGTGGTGCCGCAGGACCAGTTCTGAGGCTGGAACGCTGAAAACGCTCTCTCTTTTCGCTATTGTCTGTTCATCATAAACATGCGGTTCCTTGAATAGCCCAGACTCTATGGTTGGCAGATTTGCAAAATCTCCGTCCCAGTTGTCGGGGGTTACTTCCCACGCATCTGCTATGGCGCGATAAACTGGCGAGTTTTTGTAGTGGTGCTCAAACATCTCGCGCGCAACAGCGTCATAAATTTGCAGCAACTCCTCTCGAGGCATTTCAGATTTTGTAATACTTAAAACTTTTTTTTCATCCCGCAGGATTTCATCCAATTTCATTTTTCTTCACCATTTCTCCCGTGAAAAACTGGCAAGCAATCTACCGCGGCCAGTTTTATCACTCACAAAAACCTCTCAAAAATTTAAATGCTTTTGTATAGCATACTATACCATTAAGTCGTTTGTTATTGCCAGTAAAGTAATGCTTTCGTTGTGCGTTCCCATTTTATTGCCGGTGGTTCCGCCGAATTCAAGGAATGTGTAAAATCCGATTATTGGAACGCCTTTGAAGTATCTTTTGAAAGTTTCAATCTCCTTGTTTATTTTCTTTCCAAGATACAAGTTTCTTGTTGCGCATGAGAACGCCAGAACAACTGCGGGCTTTTTGCCTCTAACTCTGCTTACTGCTTTTTGCGCGGCTTCCTTTGTTGCGCCGATAAAGCTCGCATCAGTCCCTTCCATCAAAGTGTAATTTGCCCCTTGTCTCATTTCCTGCGCAAACCATAACTTGCCGCCGAATGTTGAGCCTGGCAGCCTTACCCAGTTTTCGCCATACGGGTCTATCAGCCCAAAAGGGTGCTTGAAGGATATTTTGCACCATTCATTTATGCCGACTTTTGTTTCCCATGCATTTATGCCGAGCACACGGGCGTACGCATCAACTGCATTTGTGCCGTTTATCCTCTGCACATAATTGCTGCCCATTGATGTGCCTGCTTTTTCGACAGAGAAAAGAGTTTTTGTAGGCTTGAATCCGTGCGCCAAGCCCGAGGCAAAGTAAAGGTTGCTGAATACCGCTATAGCTATAATAGCTTCATCGTAAACCTTGCCGTTTGCAAAGTGATAATTCATGACATATTTCCAGTCGTCAAACGAGCCGCCGCCGATTATCGGAACCTGCGCGCCTGCCGCTTCAATAACTCCCCTGAGCACGGCTTCCAGATTGTACATTTTTGGCAGTCCTGGAAACAATCCTTTTTTCGGGCCCTTGCCCAGCAAAATAATGGAATAAGGATTCATCTTAATCAGCTGCTCGGGGTCGTATTTTTTGGTTTTGACATACTGCATGTAAGAATCCATTTCCTTGTTCAGCTTGACGTTTCTAAGAGCCTGTTTCGCCGCACTATATCCTGCGTCCTGCGGCTTTTTGCTTACACCTTCCCCGATACCTATTCCAAACCTCATATAATCTGAAGTCAGAGTAAGAACAACAACTGATTCTTTAGTTGAGCCCATTGGGGAAATTTCCCCGCCGGTTGTGCAGCCAGCCCACTTGCACTTCGGGTTTGCTTCCATGAATGCCTCGTGGCATCCCTTAACTAAAGCAGCAACCGTATCTTTGTCCTTGCCGTATTTTCCGCCTGAGCAGAAAACCAATCCAAAGTCAGGAGCTTTGCCTGCTTCTTTTATTGCAGACTCGACCGCTTCCTTGCCGGCAGAATAAGCATCATCTTTCTTGGAAAAGCCTGTGCCTACATGAATATTCTTTTTGCCGGTGGCCATGTTTATACCTCAATTTGCGATTATATTAAACTTTCTGACGGCTGCGACGACTGACGACTGCCGTTGGCATTGACTGTGCATTGCAATCTCCATTGATTGTGGCTTCGGTTCTGCTGTGCGGGTTGGGAATTCTTGCTTCCCTCAATCAATATCCCTTTGAACTCGTCGTAGCCGTAGAAATCTATTTCACTATAAACTGGCAGACATTATCGCCCTTTGCTATGCATTTCACTTCTTTGGCTTCCATGCTCTTGCCGAATATGCTCTCGCCTATTCCCGCGAGCATGCCTGCGATAAAGTTGCAAGTTTCTCTCTTTGAAGACTTGTTTTTTCTGATATAATCCCTTGCAACTGGCGAGTCCATAATGTTGATTATTGCCCGCCCGTTTTTAACATCAAAGTCCTTTATTTCTATCCTGCCGAGCCCGAATGCCTCGTAAATTTCTGTCAGATTTTTCACAAGCTCTGGGCCCTTAACGCCTAGCCTTGCTGTAATGCGCGCAAGTTCAGCTATGCATGTTTTTTTTGCAAATATGTATGTTTTATCCACATCAAAAGCCTGAAATTCAGTTACTAACCCGACTGGCAGCAATAGCTCGCGGTCCCCAAGGAACTCGATTTTGCCGTCTTCCATGTTGAACTGGCGCGCAAACATCAGTTTTTTTACGAATGGGCTAAACATTTTACCTCAACCTATCATCATAGCCTTATCAGCGGCGATATCGTTACTTCGATAACTGCGCCTATTAATAAAAGTAACATCGCCACTCCGAGCAATCCTGCAGAGTTAGTCAGCGTTTTCCTGAACATTTCCGAATCATATTCGTGCCTTACTATGGCAACTGAAATCAGCGAGCCTGCAAGAGCGCCGACAAAAAATGCCAGAATCTCCGGAACTCCGTGTAACATATACCTGAATATTCCGACGGAGATTGCGGAAGAGTATCCTGCAATGGCTCCGAAGCCTGTTGACTCTGTGAACTGCGCGATTCCCTTTCTTATGCTCTCGCCCATTGCAACGCCTATTATTGAAGAATTCCAGGAGATAACAAAAATCGCGCCGGCGCCGTAAATAAACGAGAACAGGATTGAAAATGCCAGCACTTTGATATTATTTACGAGTATCTTGCCGAAAAATGCCGGTACAATTGCGTTGCCTGAAATTCCGAGGTTTATTTCCTTTATTGTGTTCAGCTGCAGGTAAAAGAGGTTGACAAGCATGTCCTTCGGCAGGACTGTGTACCAGAATGTTATTGCCAAAGTCAGGCCGATAAACATTGTCATAAAAAATGATAAAACTGTTTTTGCGCCGCCTTCCTGCACGTCGCCTTTGAAAAAATCTGTCAGCAGGTCTTTCAGGTAGCCTCTGCTTGACTCTGATTTCTCCTTTTCAAATCCTATGACGCTGAGCAGCAGGGGCATGCACGCTATAGTTGTTAAAAATACCGCGACTATGGCTGCATTTGCCGGAAAAATCCACAGCGCAAGAAAAATTGCCAGAGTCGAGTAAAGAAATGATATTGGCAGCACAGTCAATGGGTTGCTTTCCGCCAGATGCACGGGAATTAAATCCTCTAATACCATGTGACCTTTAACATGGATGGTTTCGCCTATATAAAAATATGCTGATGATTACGACTGCGACTGACGACGAGGGCAATTACGGAACGGCTGACGACGAACCAGAGATATCTCCATTGATTGTGGGAAAGCAAAACTATCTTGCTGGGAGAGAAACCCTGACACAAAAATAAGAAATTGCCCTAGTAGTTCGTCGTAGTAGTCGTCAGTATTATTTCAGCAAAACAAAGCCAAACAAAGTGTTTGGCTAGTTTTATTGAAAACTACTATTTCAATAAAACTTCAACAATTCTCGCATATGCAGGCCTTGTTACGAAAACTCCGATTGAGACGCCGATGATAGTGACTATTGCAAAGCCCTTCAGGGCGCCTGCGCCAACCCACAGAAGCGGAATCATTGCCGCGACAACTGTTGAGAAAGAGCCCATTATAATGAAAAATGCATTTTTGTAATGCTCCTTCCAGTTGTAAATCTGCCGCTTGACTCCGGTCAGCACTTCATCTGTAATTACAAGCTGCGCATCTACGCCCGTTCCAACTGCTGCCAAGACTCCGGCAATTGCCGCCAGGTCAAGATTCTGTTTTATCAGCGCAGCCATTCCGAATATTATGAAAATCTCGCAGAGCCCTGTTATCATTATCGGCAGCGTTATTTTCAGCCTTCTGTATCTTATGAAAACGACTACGCCGACTGCGGCAATTGCTGCAACAAGCGCTATAATGGCTGACTGCAAAAATGCCTGCCCGAGAATCGGGGAAACAACATCAATTTTGGCGATGCTTAATTTTACCGGAAGCGAGCCTGTAATCAAAACTGTCTGCAGCTCTTTCATGTCTGTCAGCGCGTTGTTAAATGCTGCCTCGCGGCTGTTGCCGGAACCGGAACCTTCTATCGAAAAAGTTGTTGTTACTTTTCCTTTCAGGCTTGATGAAATATACAGCGAGTTTACAAGATTATCATCAAGATACATATCCAGCTTTTTTTCAAGATAGACTTCGCTGCCAACATTTATGGTTGCAAGCCGTGAGGTTATTGCCGCATGCTTTTCAGCGGATGCCGTTGACACTGTGACAGGAAACATAAACTGGCAAACCCATCCTGCGTCTGCCTGGTTGCACGTCCTTATTCCAGCGCCTTCCTGCGCTGAGCGCCCGACTGCTTTTATGTCAACCCCGCCAACGAAAACAGTGTCGTTGCCTATTTTTGCCTCAAACTTTCCCTGCTTTGAAATAAGGTTTGTAGCTTCCTCCTGAGTCGCGCCCGCAAGTTCGACAAGTATGAACGAATTGCCCTGCAGGTCCTTGACCTGGCGTATATTCATGTCTGTCAGGCCGAATGTGTTTAAACGAGCGCGGGTTATCTCAACAACGTCAGACATCTGCTGTGCCGAGAGTTGTTCTTCGGGCTTCAGAAGCACGCGCACTCCGCCAATCAGGTCCAGGCCCTGCTTTAAATTTGACGTTGGGATTTCCTTAACTGTTATGCCCGTGTAAGTTGCGTTGTCTTTTAGCTCTATGGGAAACGAATATGTCTGCTTGCTGGTAACATACTTTGCAATTGTTCCGTTCTGCAGCTTCGCGACTGCCGCGCTGTAATCGCCCATGTTAGCGACCTTCTGCCCGTTAATCTCTGTGATTGTTGCGCCTGACTGAACGCCGTTGATTTCTGCGCTGCTGTTTGTTGCAACTGCAGTTATCGAAACGCCTTCGGTCTTGAATTTGGGATTGATTGAGGCATATGATGCCAGCAGCAGCAGTATCAAAAGGATGACTCTCCAGTTTGTGAAGATTTCTTTTGCCTTGCTAGCCATGTTTTACCTTAGTGAAACCAGCGGAAAACATTCCGCTTTGCTTCTCCCTGTTTTCCATATACGCCCTTAGTATTCCGACGTTCTGCACCCATGTGTTGAAAATATCCAAAACCAAACCAATTATCAGTATCATTGCGATTTGCTTCAATAACTCGGCTGGCGTTACTATCCACATGACTGCAAGCGCTACGATTGCAGTTGTCTGCATCGTCAGCCCTGTTTTTACTGAGCTGTAAACTCTGTCCATGACTGTGCCTTCAGTTCTTTTCAGAACTCTTGCGGAAAGCAAAATGTCTGAGTCAACTGAAAATCCTATAAGCATCAGCAGTGCGGCTACTCCTGCTGTTGAAAGCCTGATTCCTGCAAGATTCATTATGGCAAAAGTTCCAATCAGGTCCGAAGCTCCTGCAAGAATTACCGCAAGCGCAGGTATCGGCTGCCTGAAGTAAAAGAATACTACTATTGACATAAACAGGAATGCGAGCCCTATTGTTTCTAACGTGCTGGAAAAAAATGATTCTCCCAGCGCACTGGAGCTTTCCTCAATTGTATAATCCTTAGCGCCAAGGGTGATGCCCATTGCCTTTTCAATTGCAGGAATCGCTGTCGAAGAATTTGAGAGCTTTTCTATCTCTATAGTATAACCTATGTTCTGCCCTGAGACTGAGCCTAAGCCTCTGGCGTTTACGCTTACTCCCAAGTCGAGTCCTATGCTTTTTGCAAGCTCAGTCGGGTTGTAAGTCCTGTCAGTGCTTACAGTAACCAGCAGGCCGCCTTTCAGGCTGACATCTTTCTTTATGAATTCCCCTGTCGTGACTTTTGAATATGCAAGAGTTCCGATAGAGAACAGGACAAAAAGCATCGTAATTACCATTAAAATCCTGTATTTTTCCTCATAAAATTTCTTGACCTTGTCAAACATGCTGAAAACCCATTATGGTAAGTTTTAAAACTTGCCGATAGTTATGCTTTATTTGGCAAGACTATGAAATACATGCACGATATTCTGAGGAAAGCAAGGCGCGGGCCCGCAGTTATTCTTCCAAAGGATTTCGGGGCAATTGCTGCAAATACTGGACTTGGCAATGGCTGGACCGTAGTAGATGCCGGAACAGGCAGCGGATGGCTTGCAATGCAGATTGCAAATGTGGCTGGTGCTGAAGGTTTGGTAACAACTTACGAACACCGAGAGGAGTTTGCAAAGATTGCTGCAGATAATTTCAAAAAATTCGGGTTTGATGGTATAAAATTAAAGGTAAAGGATATTTACAAAGGAATTGCAGAAAGAGATCTCAACCTTGTTACAATTGACCTGCAGGAGCCCTGGAAAGTTGTAAAGCACGCTGAAAAAAGCCTTGAAAATGGCGGCTACTTTGTTGCATACTGCCCGCAAATAACCCAGGCAATAAAGCTTGCCAAATATCTGGCAAAAACAAAGCTGAAACTGGTGAAGGTATCTGAGACAATCGAGCGCGACTGGATTGTTGAAGGCAAGATTGCCCGCCCCGAGCATCATCTTCTGGGGCATACTGCTTTCCTTGTGTTTGCGAGGAAGATTTGAATATAATTCAAGAGATAAGTAGTTGGAAATAATAAATATCCCTAATGCTGCTATTTTTTGAATTTCTTTGATTCGCACGCTTTCTCAAAGTTTTCCGCTAATTTTAACATATCCTCGTGGTCTGCATAATCTTCTTTGCATTTCGGACAAGTTATAACAATACCTTCGCAAAATATTTCTCCCGGATTTGGAAGAGTTACTTTTATTTCTTTTAATTCTTTTTTCTCTTCAAATTCCGCACCACAAGAGATACATTTTCTGCTGGCCATGATTATTACACACACTCCAAAAATTTAAGCTTTGCCATTGTTCGCCCTATAATGTAGTGGTAAGGCTGTTAAACCTTTCTTGCTGCCAATTTCATTAAACTGCCCGATGTGCCAATTCGGGTTTACCTCATCTTTTATCACATCTTTCAAGGTTAAAATGGTTATTTTATCCTTGTCAATAACAACAGGAATCGAAGCTAATTTTCCATAATCTGTTACAAAAATAGCACTGTGTGTGCTTTGTGTGCTCGGTCTATCATCAGGGACAATTACACTTCTCTGGTAATTTAGAACGTGCCTTTTTACTTCGTCAAGCATTTCATTCATTGGAATATTTCCGAAAAGACTTTTTCCTCTTTCTTTAAAACTTTGCAATATATGTATCGGATTTTTAAAATCTATTTTCAGCTTTGATCTCTCTTCTTGCGAAAGCATGATAATATGCAAATATAATTCTTTTAAATGTTTAATTATGTTGCAATATGTACGTAGTTAACGCTGTTTTAACGAATCGCTGAAGGGTGAGATTTAATAATAGTTTGTAAAGCATTATTCTTATGGGGCTGTAGTCTAGTTTGGTACAGAGCCAAAAACTAGCTTTTGGCTAGTTTGCTTTGCAGCAAAGGACTCGCGGTTCGGGCACACTCCCTTTTCTCTCGCGAGAGAAAAGGTTCCGTGGCATCCCAAAAGAGAGGCGCAGGATTTCCAATCCTGCAAAACTTGGATGCTATATGTGTAGAAACACTGCGCAACCTCAGTTCAAATCTGAGCGGCCTCATTTACGAAGTAAATGGGACTAGCAAATAGCAATTTGCTTTGCCTCATTCTAACTCAAATATCCCGAGAACGAAAAATCCGTGGAAGCATAATCTATCTTATAGTTGACCTTTTTGTTGTTTATGATGCTCTGGATACCGCAGTCCAGCTGCGCTTCCGCTGCCAGTGAAATATTTTCAAAATTGGGGCAGAATTTTGACTTCGGTGAAACCTCTCCCAAGATATTGTATCTTGCAGGCACATTTCCTTCAGACTGGACTTCGACTCTGTAAGAAGGCGCTACAGCCTCCGGATTATTCCAGTAAACATAGTATATGCCTGTTGTGTCCGCCGTAAAAATAACGTTGCACGGAGACTGCTCTGAGTTGACATTTGATTTCAGCTCTGCGCCAGTTGAATTTACAACGCGGACTTCCCCGTTGCAGTTTGTCCCTCCGGGAATTCCTGCGTTTACCATCACAGGATTTTCCGCACCTTCGGTTATGTTTATGGCTGCCCGATTTTCCCAGTTAAGATTCCACCAGTAATCCTGCATCCAGCTGTTCCTGTGTATTATGGCATTTTGCAGGTTCTCAAAATTTGCTGCTGCTTCTGGCTGTTCAAACATTACAACTGCATTCCTGTCGGCAGTCCTGACAAGAAGGAACATCGTGAAAAATGCGAGCCCTATAAGGACTATTGTTACAATCATGAACTGCCCCCTGCTGCTGAAGCGACGACTAAACGACGAGGGCAATCGCCATGTATTTGGCTTTTGCTGAGCGTCATGTTTGCTCTCGTCAACTGGAATAGCATTTCTTCCCTCAATCAATGGAGATATCAATCGTAGTCGTCGTAGCCGTTCGTCGTCACAAGTCATAGCGCCCTCCAGAGAAAGATATGTATGGTTATTGGCGACGGGCGCTTGGAATAAGTATAATCTGCCCTTATCACATCAGCTTTCAAGTTTGTTACATTCAAGCCGCAGCTTCTGCTGACGCCTGTTTCTGAATAGCAGGATGTTGAGCTTTCGGCGTATTCAATCTGCGAATAAACTGCTTCTGGCAGGGCTGCACTTATGTAGGTTTTAAGCGCTGCGAAATTTGAATTTGCCATTGTGCTGGGATCTATATACGCGGAAAGTACGCCTGTGTCATCAAGTGATTTTAAAGTTCCGTATCCTGCCTGTTTCAGATTTCTGGCATCCTGCAGGCCCTGATAGCTGGTTTCCGCCTTTGGCGAAAATACGAAAAAGAATGTAATAAGCAGCATCCCGATAAGCGCTACTTCCACAAAATAAAAAAATCCCTTCTTGTTTAAACGACGACTACGACGACGGGGGGAATGGTCATTGGTTATGGCTTCGGTCTTCCATGCTCGCCAATCGAGATGGCGCTGGCTGCCTTTAATCAATACCCTTTGCCCTCGTTCATAAACCTCTCCAGCCGTAATATCCATCACCATGCCAGTATGCTGAACCTCGCCGGGAAAAGCTCATTACTCTTTCCCAGAATGTCCGCTCCACGCTCTGCCTCGCAGTAATTGTTTACGCCTGTTGTTGCGGAGCCGAAACTTTCAACTGCAGAAGTGTTTCCTATGAAAATCGGCAGGCTCACTCCTCCGGACGTTTTGTGGTCTGCTTCCTGTATAAAAGCCAGGCGCGGATATGCCGACAGGGATATATCAAACGTGTCCGAATCTGATGCGCTTGTGTGCAGCGCAATAGTCATGGTAGTGCCGCTTGAGCTGCTTGTTGTAACAGTATCATCAGATTCCCTAGTTCCTGTGGTTGCTGCTGCCGTGCTGAACGGGAAAAACAGTTTCAAGTTAAGTGTTGCCTGAGAAGCAGATATCGAAGTAATGTGTATGACTGTGCCAGTCCTGCAAATCACGGTTCCATTTACTGCCTGACATGTGTCTGCAACATCTGGCTTAAAAGCATAAATTGAATATCCGAGCAGAAAGCTTGTGTCGGGAACCACTTTTCTGCTTATGACTGCATTGCCTGCGCCCTGCGCAGCAAGCCACTTGTCATAAGATATAATATCATCTGTGCCGTTAGTCAGCCCGAATATCTGAATATTCGCTGGTGTCCATGCTGAGGGCGAGCCGGGCTCTTTCAATACGTACGTGGCCAAACCGCTTGCTTTCAGGCATGCTTTTTGCTCAACCACTTTTTCAATCTCCGGGCGGAGTTTTGTCATAAACGTTGTGAAAACCGAAATAAGTATTATTAGAAAAAGAAAAACAACTATGATAAATTCGGCGGGCGATTGTGCATTGCGGTTTTGTTTTATTGACATTTTTTGTTTTACGACGACGGACGACTAGGTTATTGTTATTGTTTGGGGGAGCACCAACTGCCAGCCCCGAGAGTTTCCGATGCCCGGATCAATGCGCTTTGCCCTAGTAGTCGTCGTTGCTGACATATTTCCAGATTATTTCCCTATGCCATCCCCACTGCAATTGCTTTTGAAAGTACCTTTGTTTCTCCTGAGTAAGTTACTGAAATCATAATTGTATACTGCCCGGGCTGAGTGGGCGCGGTAATAATAGTATCAAACTGGCCCAGCCCGTCTGTAAATACTGACTGCGCCGTGTTGTCTGATAGCATGATTTGCACCTGCGCGCCTGACGCAGGCTGCGCATCAAAGGTTACCGAGCCGCTGATTGAAATATGCTGTCCGATTGCCGGCGTGCTTGGAAATACTTCTGCGTCCAGCGTCATTGTAGACGGAAAAACAAAAATGAAAAATGCAACCATGCCTACGGCGACCATTATTACAACGTGCTTCAAGCCCGCGATAATTCTTTCTTCAGCTATCTGCCCCGCGATGGCGCCGATGCTTACTGCCTGTATCAGAGTCATGACAAAAAAAAGCGATTTGAAATATTCAACGGTTATAACTTCCGCGGGGCGCAGGGCAAGCCCGCCGAAAACCCCTAGTTTCTGCACATATAAAATCGGGACAAGAATTTTGTGCAGGCCTATTATTATTCCCAGAAATATGAAAAATACAAAGTACATTACTGCAACATGCTCCTGCATCATTGATTTTTTATCAGATTCCATGCGCTTCAGCATGTTTACGTCTGTCGCCAGCGAACTGAGAACCGTGCCTATCTCGCCGCCGGCATAAAATGACTCCAGAACGACTGCGTTTATCCTGCTTATCATTGATGACCTTTTCAATGTGGTTGTAAAGCGCGCCCATGCGTCCGGGAAAGGCATGCTCCACGAAAGCATTGCATTAAGTTTCTGCACATACTTTGACAAAACCCCGTAGTTTGTCTGCGACGCTGTTGCAACAGCCTGCGGTATGGTCATGCCTGCTGCCACGGACTGCGCTATATCCCTGAGAAAAGCCGGAAAACTGTCTTCTGCTGCCTTGATTTCCCTGAACTCAAGAAAGCTTATCAGCGAATACGGCACCAGCACAAAAACCAATCCCAGTGACAGAACAGCAACAACAGTTGTGCTTGTGCTGCCAAGCAGGTAAGCTGCCAATGCCAGCAATACGGGCACTGGCAGCGTTGCCAAAAGCACTGTAAATTTATGCTTGTAAATTCCAAGGATTTCGCGCTCTACTTTTTCCAAAAATTCAGTTTTGTCCTTGCTCTTGTGTTTATCCATCTAAGCCTCCAGGGGCGAAATTCCTTTTATGATTAATATGAACGCTGCTGTAATTATCGGCATTCCCACCAGCACCAGCGCGTAATTTATCATTTTTATCAGCTCGACTGGCACGCCGCCTATTGCAACCATTACCGATGTTGTAACAATGAAAAATACAACTCCTACAACTACCAGAGTGATATAAACTTCAACCAGCAGGCTGAGCATATTGCTGAAGTCCTTCAGCCTGCGCCTGTAATCCGCGACAAATCCTTTTGCTTTTTCCGAAAGAAAACTGCCAAGGTCTCCGCCGACATTGATTGTTGTTTTCAGCCCAGCGAGAAGCTCTGTCCAGTCTGCGCTCGGGCTTCTTGCCGCAGCCATGTTCAGCGCTGCAGACACATCGAGCCCCAGCACGTTAATGTCTGAGGATATTTTTCTTGCTTCCTTCGCAACTTCGCCGTATTCCGTAAATCCGCCCAGAAGGCGGAAGATTTCCTGCGGCGGAAATCCTGAACGCGCTATGGTTGACATGTAAATTGTTGAAAATGAAAGCGCGTTTTCGATTTTCTTTTTCCGCTCGTCTGCTGCCAGGGACGGGTATTTATACGCCAGAAAAAATGAGCCTGCAGTTATGCCTAAGCCTGCGCAGATTCCCACGAGTACCGCAGACAGCCCGAAACCCATGCCGACGACTGCAAACATCAGGCAGAATATGAAAGCTGGTATTGACGTCATAACCGCCACAAATATGGTAAATGCTGCCCAGTGCTCTGTCGGAACTGTGATGTGCGCTTTTCTCAGGTCGTCCTGCAGCGGCTGGAAAAAACTCTCGTGCTTTTTGACTATGGAGCTGAATAAACCGAATGATTGCGCATATATGTTTGAACTGGCGGCCATTACTAAATCTAGAATTTAAAGGCAGTATTAAGTTTTACGCTGACGACTGCGAACGCGCCTCGCTAACGCTCGGCGTTCAAATGCCATTGATTAAAGCTAGTCAAAAGCAAGCATGCTGAGAAAATGATGCCGAAATCAGTGACCTTTGCTCTCGTAGTCCGTAGTAGTCATCTCCTCTGGGCCATCATATCTGCAAGCCGTTTGGGGTCTACATAATACAGCTGTATAATGTGGGCAACGTCCTTAAAACCGTGGATGTTGTTCTCGACCATCCAGCGCATTACTGCTGCGCGCCTGAGGATTTCCTCTTTTATCTGCACCGGTGTTTTTCCGAGCCGTTTTGCTATTCTTGCAAGGATGAAGCTGTTTTCTGCCACGAACTCGTCTTCAGCAGGCAGCCATTTGAAAACTTCCGCATTTTTCAGCTTGTTCAAATCGCGGTCGTAGTTTGTTATTTCCAGAATCTGGCTTACGCGCCTTGCAAACTTGCCTGCTTTTTTTGTCTTTTCCAGAAATACCACGATGTCAAGATGCGCCAATAACGCCAGCGGGAGTGATATCGGCCTTGTTGTAAGCCTGTCAATAACAGCGTCCATGCTGTCCGCATGTATCGTGCTGAGAGACGGGTGCCCGGTAGCCATGGCCTGGAACATTACATTTGCTTCCTCTCCTCTTACTTCCCCGACTATTATGTAATCCGGACGCTGCCTCAGTGCTGCTTTGAGAAGGTCAAACATGCTGACTTCGCCGTATTTCCTCGGGCCGTAGCCTGAGCGTGCAATTTGCGGAACCCAGTTTACCTGCGGCAGCATCAACTCTGCTGTGTCCTCAATTGAAACAATTTTGAGAGTAGGATGTATGAACTGTGAAATTGAATTAAGGAAAGTGGTTTTTCCTGTTGCAGTTCCCCCCGTGATTAAAACAGACTGCTGCTCCTCAACCGCAAACCAGAGGTACGCAAGCATCAGCGGGCTTATTGTCCCGTAATTTATCAAGTCCACGACTGTGAGCGGGATTTTGAAGAATTTTCTGATTGAAAAATTAGAGCCCTTGCGCGCTATGTCAGTGCCGAATGTTACCTGGAGCCTGCTGTTATCCGGAAGCATTGCGTCCAGCAGCGGCGTGGCAACAGAAATTGTCTTTCCGGATTTCTGCGCAAGCCGCATTGCAAAAGAGTCAAGCTCCTGTTTCGAATTAAAAATAATGTTGGTTGGCATTTCGCCGTACAGCGGATTCCTGTGAAAGATAAAAACCGGAATGCCCACGCCGTCTGCGGAGATATCCTCTATGTTCGGGTCGCGCATAAGCGCCTCAATTTTCCCAAGCCCGATGGTATCGCGGAAAATATAGTATTTTGCCTTTAGCTCCTCTTCTGGCGTAGGATTTATCTGAAGATATTCCCATATTTCAGTTACCTTTTTATCAACAAATGAGTAAACTTCCCTTTTTGCTTTCAAAGTTGAAAAGTCAACTTCCAGCCTGCTCTGCAGAAGCTCTATTGTTTTTTTTATTATTTCCTTGAGTTTGCTGTCAACGGGCGGTTCTTCAACCACGTAGTTAAGCTGGTTGCTTACCGGATTAAACGCAATATTTGCGGTTGCAACAACATAGCGCGCGCCGCGCCACTTTGTTACAATCAGCGGATATGTTTCTGAAACCTGCCTTATTCTTGAAAGAACGTCTTCGCGGGCAATCGTTGTCCGTTCATAAACTTTTGGAAGCGATATTGGCGTAAGCTCGTCTTTTACCTCTGCAGGCTTCACTTCTGCGAGAGGCTCAATAACATGCGTAACTGGCTCCTGAGCCTGCGCCTGTTCGGCTGGCAGCTCTGTAATCTTACTTGCCCTGGCTGCAGTTTTATCAAGTTCTGCTTTTCTGAAAATGTTCCGCAGCACAGCTATGTTAATGGCCATCTATACTCACTCGGGCGCTGGCTATTAAAAATTTATGCAACAAACTACGACTGCTGACTACGAGGGCAACACTAGCCGAAATGAGATTTCGGCTGTGCCCAGCCAACTTTGTTGGCTCGGGTCGCCATGTATTTTAGCTTTGCTGAAATGTTTTGCCTAATCCGCAAGCCAAGATAGTTTTTACTGTCCCTCAATCAATATCCTTTTCCCTAGTCGTCGTTAGTCGCAGCAGCAGCCAGTTTATTCAAACATCACCTTATTGTTGGCTGCAGAATATGTCACATGTATCTTGCCTTTGGAAGAAAATACAGAGCCGCCTAAATCCGCATCCCAGAAAGTCACGTTATACTGCTGCACCAGCGACGGGTTGCCGAATGTTCTTATTTCAATCATGTGCTGGTTTGCTGTTACCTGATACCTTTGCTCGCCAATAAGTTCAGGTATATTTATGTTTGCTGATGACGTGTTTGCATTCTTGCTGAGCTCCTTAAACTCAATCAGGCTGGTTTCTATTTTCGCTGTAACGCTGCCAAGAATCTCGCGCCCGAAATTTTCGGTTGTTGCCCGCTGGAAACTGCTTGTCATGATAAAAACAGCGCCCATCAAAAAAATCAGTATTCCTGAAATCGCAAGCATGTAGACTACGGAGTACTGTGCTCTTGACGACGACGGATTACGACGAGGGGAAAACACTAGCCGAAATGAGATTTCGGCTGCGCCCCGCCGAACTTCGTTCGGCTTGGGCCTCATTGATTGTGTCAGGGTTTCTCTCTCGGCAGGACTTTTGCTTCCCTTAACGCCAAATCGTAGCGATTTGGCGGAATGGAAAAATTGCTTAGCAATTTGTTCCATAATCAAACACCTTTGCCCTAGTCCATCGTCAGTTTTCGTCATTCTATATCGACCTGAACCACCTGCAGCGTTGTAGATGCGCAGCCGGCAACAGTTGTTTCGTTCTGCCGCGCCCATTTCAGGAACACGCTGTGCCTGCCCTGCCCTACCGTAACCTGCCCTCCCGGTTCCAGGCGTATGCCTTTGCAATTGCCTGTTGCAGTATCATAAAGAACAATGTAATGCAGCTTTGCCAGATAAGAGCCCTGCTCCAGAATATATGCCGGCTCATTTACGCCCAAGATTCCAAGCTCGGTGGTTCCGTTGCCAAGAAGGACTACATTCTGATATGGATTTGCCAGGTCCGAAAACATCTTGAAAATAATTGAATTATCTTGGTCCAGAGTCAGTGTTCCCTTGGTTATATCAAAACTCACTGATGCCTGGCTCTGCGTGTTTGCGACTCTTGTTATTGCCGCATGCAGTTCAAGCATCCTGTTTTCAATGCGCAGGACTTCATCCTGCGCCATTGTCCTGTCAAGCAATGGTTTTGCCCACAGAAAAGTTGTGCCTGCAATCACAATGGCGATGGCAGTTATCGCCAGAAATCCTATGACTGTTGATTGTGCTTTGCGGTTCATTTTATCATGCTGTGCTTGTTTCAGGCACGAAACCTCGTGCAGCTGTTGTCTTTTTGTCAATGGAGATTATTAGCTGGTGCGATACGCCCTGCTGATTTGCCATGGTGCTTGCAAGCGTGCCGTTTGCTGAGCCTTCGCATGTTATCAGGCCCGTGTTAAAATCCATCCGCCCGAGTGCGCCTGGCAGTAACGTCATGGGGCAGACCGTGCTTGTAACCATTGAACAAGTCGGCACAAAAGAGCAGGTTTCTGGAGTTATTATAAATTTGTCATCGCCGTCCCCAACTATGAATTTATTGCTGCCGCAGTTCTGAATTGCAAGCCTGAGCTTGTTATTTGTCAAGTCAAATGTCGCGCTGGGCATATCAACACAGGTTGCAACATTTTCCAGCAGGGTATTTTCTGAGCCTTCGACATTGCCCTGCCCCTGGCTCTGTATTTTTGTCAGCCAGAAAAACATGCCTCCTGCGGCTGCAACCCCTATCATCACCAAAAGTATTGCCGCTATTATGGGAGTTATGCCTTTCCTGTTAAAATGCGCGGCCATCAGAAATTTATCTGTTAGTAACTATATTAAATTATTGATTATGGAAAAAGGCTTCGCGGCATTTTTCCATTCCAAAAACTTGCAGCGAGTTTTTGTTATCTCTGATCAATTGAAGTTGATGTTTTTGCCTCGTTGCAAGTTGCAAGGTCTGTTGACCTGACTGTTGTTGTTAAATTGCCTATATCGCCGCCAAGGCTGCAGTAAATACATCCCAGGAACAGTGCGCCTGTGTCCGGATTAACAGTTATTGATGCTATTGCGGTCATATTCGGATTTAAATCCGGATAGTTATAGCTGCGGCAAAGACTGTCGTTTGTATAAGTAACATTGCAGTCAGGCAGGTTAAAACTCCCGCTGATTGCAAATGTCTGCGGTATATTGCTGGACAGCGATAAATTATATGCTGCAGTCCCTTCACGCAGCACATACCATGGTGCAGAAATCCATGGGAAAATTATGCTTGCAGTGCCGTTCAGATTAACGCTGCACTTAACGTCTGCTTCAGGAACAAAGCTCTGCGAAGCGGTTACTGTTGATTTTTCCATTGAAAATGTCACTTTATGCTGCATGTTTCCCTCGCCCGAGAGCAGCTTTGCTGCTGTCACATTTGTTCCGGAGCATGTTGCCCTGTTCATATTCATCTTAAATTTCCCGAACGCCCCGGGTCCGATAACAAACGGGCATATATCGCATATTTGCGAGTCAACTGCAAATGCGCAGGGCTCGGATGATATCAGCACATTGTCATCGCCATCGCCTATTGTCAGCGGCGTTGAACCGCAGTTCTGCACCTGCGCCTCAGATGTGTTTGTCAAAAGATTATATGAAAAGTAAGGCATCTTTATGCATGTGTTTATCTGGGTAAGAAATGATGATGTTGACTGCTCTGCCTTGCTCTGGGCTTCCTGCTGGACTCGGATATACCAGAAATAAAAGCTGCCTGCGGCAGCTATTGTTATCATTACCACAAGCAGTACAGCAATTATGGTATCAACTCCTTTCTTTGACGACATAGCGTTACGTCACAAAACCGCTATATTAAATTATTGATTAGACTTTGGATAGAGAGTTATACGGACGTGCTGTTGACCTCAAAGTAATCGAAGTACATCTCTCCAAAATTTATAAGCCCTGCCTCAAAGTCCCCGATCAGGAACTCGTCAGTTAGCCTGTCTGTTGGCATGCTGCATGTTTGCATCAGGGTTCCGTTAAGATAAACATCATATACGTCGGAAGATGGCTGCACATTTGCCTGAATATCATACCACTGCCCGATCGTGAGCGGGGCAATCTGAGTATTGATATTGCCATATCTGCAGCTGAGAGTAGAAATATCGTAAACCAGATGCACGCCGTTATTGTACATGAAGAACAGCCAGTGTGATGGCCCTGCTATCTTTACTCTTGTTTTGACTGTGTAGTCTTTTGTTGTGTCAAAGCTAAACATTATATCGTTAGTAGTCAGCTGGGCCATGTCCGAAGCTGTTAAAATATGCAGGGTCCCATTTACAATTTCCATCGTGTCTGTTCCTGTTTTTATCCAGCTGCCCAGGTCGTTGAAATCATCCCGCCAGTATGTTGTTACATTGGTTGGTATGATTATATTGTTGGTTGGTTCAAAGTTCTTTGTTGCTGTTACGGCTGCCGTATCCATTGAAAAGGAAATCGTGTGCTGCACATTTCCCTCATCAGACAAAACATCCGCGGCTGTTTCATTGGTGCCTGAACATGCTGCATGATTAAAGTTCAACTTGAATTTGTTAAATGCGCCGGGGTTTACCGTAAAAGGGCATATGTTGCATACCTGCGAGTCAACTGCAAATGCGCAGGGCTCGGATGATATCAGCACATTGTCATCGCCATCCCCGATTGTAATTGGAATCGAACCGCAGTTCTGCACCTGTACATACGATTCATTTGAGTATAAACTGTATTCAAAATAAGGGAACTTTATGCACGAGTTCAGCTGTTTCAGGTAATTTGTTGTTGACTGTTCAGTTCTGCCCTGGGCTTCCTGCTGGACGCGCGTATACCAGAAATAAAAGCTGCCTGCGGCAGCTATTGTTATCATTACCACAAGTAATACGGCAATTATGGACTCTATGCCTTTTGAAGATTTCATCATTTCACAAAACTGCCTGACGTAGTGGTTTTTCCTGAAAAGTCAATTGTGAATGAAAATACCGTGCCTGATGATTTTAGGGATAGTGCGCAGGTTGTGCCTGACAACCTTAAAACTACTTTGTGTATTTCGCCCACATCAATCTGCGTTGTTGAGCCGCAGCCTTCGGTGCAGGCAGTCTGGTTTGTGCCGCCTCCCCAGTTTGTTGAGCATACCGCGACCTGGTCTGAATCCTTCAGAATCCATGTTGTTGTCGGAAATGATGCGGCGCTGCTCACAGGTATTTTTGAGTTGCCTGTGTTGTGCAGGAAAATAGTAAGATATTCGACGCTGCTGATTGTTTGGTAATCCGCGTCAATTACGTCAACCCGTGACGCAATATTCTCGAAAATCTTGCTCTGGTATGACTCTACGCCGCCCTGCATCTGTCCTTGGATGCGGGAGAGCCAGAAAAATGCGGCTCCTGCGACAGCAACGGTCATCATCAATAGCAGTATAACTGCAATTATCGGGGAGATTGCTTTTTTTGACCTTCCGAATGGAAATATGTTCATCTTAACTGCCTGAGCTGCGGATATGTTCCCTCATATGCCTGCGGGCCTGGCGGCGGAGCCAAAGACGCAGACCCTTTTTTCAGGTGCTTTACAAGCTCCGAAATAAGCTCGATGAGCTGAAGATTCTGTGTTGCAATCCTGTCAAGCTTCTGCTCGATTTCAGAAGCTGAAACTCGGGGCGCAGGTTTTTGCGCGCCCGCCTCTTCAGGGATATCGCTTACGGACTTTATGGTATTGACAAAATCGTTGATGCTTCTGGACACTTCTGCGATAGACTGCTGCGTTTTCAGGTTTGATTCTATGACCTCGTGCAGCAGGTGCCTGTGCACATCATCATTTGACTTTAACTCCCGCATCTGCCGCTTAATTCTTGGAACGGGACTATGAGATAAATGCAACTCTGTGGCCATCTTATATTACATTTGTAATTACGGATTATTTAAGTATATTGTTTGTATAGAGCTACTGACGACTACGACGGACGACTAGGGAAATTGCCATGTATTTTGGCTTCGCTACAAGTCCCACAAGCAAGATTTTTGCTCCCACAATCAATAGACATATCCCCGTTCGTCGTTGTAGCCAGTTATAGTAGTCGTCATCAGAAACGTTTTTAAATCTAAACAACATGCAAAAAGCAGAAAGAGGTGCTTAAACTCACATTCACGCTCGGGCAGATTGCCCTGGCATATAATGGGCTTTTGCCCAATAGCTGAATTTTAGTATATGCGCTTCTGACACATAATGGTAAAAGAAATCACTACTAAAAACGCGAACTGTCAATGTTCATGTTCATGCAGTTGTTCCTGCAAGCCGCAGAAACATTTGGCTAGAAATAGGAAAAAACAGTAGCTTTAGTGTGATTTCTAACAAAAAAGGAGATGAATAGCATGGGTAAAATTAGCCCAGTATCAATAAAATATATAGTACACGCAGGCATGGAGCTGACTGGCGTTGCAGAACGTCCAGATATAATCGGAGCTATTTTTGGGCAGACTGAAGGCCTTTTGGGCGCGGATTTAGAGCTTCGGGAGCTGCAGAAATCCGGAAGGATTGGCAGAATTGACGTCAAGCTTGAGAACCGGGGCGGAAAGACAGTAGGAGAAATTCTATTGCCAAGCTCTATGGGAAAAGCTGAGACAGCAATAATTGCTGCTGCTCTTGAAACTATCGAGCGAGTAGGCCCGTGTGACGCAAAAATAAGAATAACTGGAATTGAAGATGTCAGAATTTCTAAACGAAACTTCGTGCTTGAAAGAGCCCGAGAGTTATTAACGAAGCTGGTAACAGACCTGCCGGACAGCCAGGCTTTCACTAATTTGCTGACAGAGAATGTCAGGACAATGGAAGTCTGCGAGTACGGAAAAGACCGCTTGCCTGCTGGACCTGCAGTCGAGGAGTCTGAGGAAGTAATTATTGTTGAAGGGCGCGCGGACGTGGTAAATCTGCTCCGCTACGGAATCAGAAACGTAGTTGCGCTGAAAGGTGCAAAGGCAACTGATACAATAATCGAGCTGACAAAGCGCAAAATAACAACTTTGTTCAGTGATGGGGACCGCGGCGGGGATTTGATTATAAAAAATCTTGCCGGACTTACTGACCTGGATTTCGTTGCGCGCGCTCCAGACGGAAAGGAAGTTGAAGAGCTCACGCAAAAGGAAATAATGAAAGCCCTGAGATTGAAAATTGCATGGGAGCAGGCCAAAGGCGAGATAGGCGAGTTGAAAAACGGCGACATAGTCGTATTACAGCCGCGAATGGAAGCTGCCGAGGTAGCAGTTACTGCTCCGGCCCATCCGGCGCAGCAGAGTTATAGCAGGCCGCAGGCAGCCAGCTACAGCAGCAGCAAGTCAATAAACCAAAAACAGCTGAAAGGCATGTCTGAGGAGTTGTTAGGCACCCGCGGGGCGTTCGTGCTTGACGAAGCCCTTAACATACTCGGGCGCGTTCCGGTTAAAGAGCTTGAAGACACTTTGCAGAACATACCTGACGGAGTTTTTGCAATTGTAATGGACGGCATTCTTGAACCAAAACTTATGACAATTGCTGAAAACAAGGGTGTCAAATACGTCGTAGCGCACAGCGCAATTGGAAGAAGCAGAAATATGAAGATATTAACCCCTGACATGCTTTGATGACTTATCGACTGACGACGAACGACGACTAATGTAAAGTCTCAATTATTGGGCTTCGCAATTACTTTTCACAACAAGATAGTTTTTGCTGCTTCCAATCAAGAGACTTTTCCCTCGTAGTTAGTAGTCGTAGAACTCTGCGTCAGTTCAGAAAATCCGGCTACTTTTTTTTAATTTTTCCAGATATTTTTGAAACCACTTTGACCTTATCAGAAACGCTGTGGCAATTCCCGTGCCTGCGCCGAAAATAACATCGCTTAACCAGTGCAAATTCAGCCAGATCCTGCTAAAAGCGACTAGCACAGCCCATACATACAAGGCGATTTTCCATTCTCTTTTTACGGGCAGGAACGCAGCAAGAAAAAATGCGAGTGCTGCATGACTTGATACAAACGAAAAATTATTTGACAGGTCTGGCCTCGGCCTTAAAACCAGCATTTTTATCAGCTCTGTCAGAATGGAAACAATTACAAGTCCCATGAATATTTCAAGAAACTCGCGGGTTTTCTTTTTGTAAATATAAAATGCAAGAACTGCCATAATAAGCAAATATATTGAAAAGCTGACCACCGCAAAAGAGCTATCTAATGCTGGCGCTCTGGCGCCTTGAATCCAGTTTGCTATTTGAGAGTCAAACATTTCAGTAAACCCTGAAGCTTAGCGACTTGTCTTTCTTTATGACATCTTTCAGCAATTGCTCCGGCTTCACGTACTTCCTTTTTATCTCGACCATCAGGCGCCCGTCTTTTACTTTGGCAGACTTCCATTTTTTCCTGAACGCGCGGGCATTTTCCGCAAATTTTACGGGCGGCCCAATATGCAGTTTTTTTGCTGGCAACGCGTTTGGTTCAAAATAAAACCAGAATTTTCCAGAGTTATTCTCTATCAGTTTTCCGCTGTCCTGCACCACAAAGTCATCAGCAAAAAATGTGCTGTGCAGCTGCTCGAATTTCTTTCTTAACGCCGCACCGATAACATCCGGCTTGCCGCTAACTCGGGCTGCGTCAACAACAATCAGCTTGAGCTCCTTTTTCTTTTTTTTCAGCTCTTCAACTGAAAACTTTTTTTCCTTGAAAAACTCCGGCGAGGGTTTATCAAAAAACTCGTGGCAGGCTTCCTTTGCAAGAATGAAACTCTCATGGTCAAAAGCCGCTGCAGCATTCCTTTCTTTTTCTATAGGGTCCACAAGAATGATAGCGCTCTGGAGTTTTGACTTGTTCAGCTTTTCAAAAATATCCCTGGAATTTTTATAATAGCTCCTGATGTCAATTGTCTCCTGATATTTCCACTTTAGGATGCTTTTTGCAAGCTTCGTGAAACTCCCGTAATATACAACTAAAATCTCCAAAACATGCCCGCTGAAACCGCGGATGTAAGATTCCGCCCCGTACACGCCTGCGGCTTTGAAGAACTGCTTTGCAAGCCTTATTTCGGTCTTTAATTTCGGATTCTTTTTTATCTGCTTTGCAAGCCAGCGCACGTGAAGAACAGAGTAGTCAGTCGTGTTTCTTGCTTTTTCCCCGTGGCTGATATCGAGAACCGGCACAATTTCAAGGGCGTACTTGCGGTGCTTTGCCGAGAAGTAATCGCGTGAGCCGTGCAGCCTCGTGACCCGGAAAGACTTGCGCAAAATCCGCTCTGCATAGTTTGACAATTCTGCGGACCTTTCTGAAAACGTGTCATAGTCAAAAACCAGGAAAAAATCAATGTCTGAAATTCCCGGCAGCCATGTGCCTTTCGCTACCGAACCGCCTGCCTGAAGCGCAGCTTTTATCTTCTGCGAAACTGCGCAGGCATTTACCTTTTCAATAACTTCTTCCGCAATCTTGTTGGTTTCTGATTCCTCTGCTTTTGAAGGTGTTACAAGTTTCGCGGCATTCTTAAGGACACCATTTAATTCCATGATAAGAATCCTTTTAAATTTCAAATATAAAAAGATAGCTAAGGGCTCTTGGTCTAGTGCAGCAGCCTTTCTTTCATCACAGAAAGAAAGGCTCCTGGGCATCCAAAGAAAGACGCGGCGCATCTTCGCTGCGCTCGATGCACCATGCGCAGACAATGGTATGACATCTCCTTCACAGGGAGAAGGTCGACGGTTCAATTCCGTCAGGGCCCATAACAAAGCTCACCGAGCTTTAATGTAAAAATGCATTAAGCATTTTTTCATAAAATGCAAAGGCCACAGACGCATAAAATCAAACATCGCGAATACAAAGCCCGCTCAAGAATAGTTGCTTTCATAGCCCTGATATTCGCCCTGGCGCTGGCGATTGTTTTTCTTAATGCGCAATTTGCTGTGCCTACAGGCATGGCATACGACATAACAAAGTGCGGCAATGGCGTAATTGAACCAAGCAACGGCGAGGAATGCGAGCCTACGCTCAATGACACGTGCCCGGGAAGATGCAGAAGTGACTGCGTCTGCAGCCGCTGCGGAAATAATGCTTTGGACTGGGGCGAGGATTGTGATGGCATATGGGACATGGCATGCCCAGGCCATTGCGATGCGAGCTGCAACTGCCCGTCAAGCGAGTCCAGAATCAGCACAACATTATACCGGCAGGCATTTTCCTATGACGTGCTTAAAGTTAACGAAACCGCAGTGTTGATATCAAACTACGGGCAGCTTGCGTTGTCAAGCATTACTGTTAAAAGTTCTGCCAAGCTGGAGAATGTTAAATTATATATCGATACAAATGCGACAAAAACGCCAGGAATCGGCGCGCCTGCAAGATATGTATACCAGTATTATATAATAGGCACGCAAAACGCAACCCAGCTTGCTTATTTCACCGCGCAGCACGTTTTTAAAGTTCCGAAAACGTGGTTTACAGTTAACAATTTGAGCGAAAGCTCTGTAAAATTAAACCGCTACAGGGGCGGCTCATGGAAAGCCCTGCCCACAAACCTGACGTCTGGCGATTCGAATTACGGTTATTATGCGATGTCTGCAGAAGGTTATGGGATGTCGCTGTTTGCGATTTCTGCGGAAGAGCTGCCTGCGCAGCCAGTTGCTGCTGTTGCTGCGGGGGCTGTGCCTGTTGCGGCATCTGCAGTGTGCGGCAACGGCGTTCTTGAAGTAGGGGAAACATCAAAAAACTGCTGCGCAGATGCGGGCTGCGTCAATGCAAACGAAAGCTGCGTAGATGACAAGTGCACTTTTGTTCCAAGATGCGGCAACGGTGTGTGCGAACCTGGCGAGAGCGTAAGGAGCTGCATTCTCGACTGTGCTGTCTCTGTAAAGTTTCTGCCGCCGACACTCGCGATTTTTGTAACGATTGCCATAATTGCTGCTTTTGTGATTTCTTTTGCAGCCATCGGCAGGCACGGGGAGCACAGGTCTGGGAAAAAACAAGGCACAGAGCACGTGGTGCAGAACCTTGGTCCTGACAAGGCGCATCTTGAAGAATATATCAAAGAGCACCTTGGCAAGGGCTTTACTGAGAGGGAAATAGAGCGCGAGTTGCTGAAAGCCGGCTGGGAGCGCGACCTTGTTGACAAAGTCGTCTTTGAAACCAGGTCAAAAATCGAACATACTCGTGCAGAAAAAAAGGATAAAGAAAAGGGACACTAAGACTCTGACGACGACTAACGACTACTACGACTAAGGATATGAAAAATTGCTAGGCAATTTTCCATTCCATCAAGTCTATAGACTTGATGTTATCTCTTTGTTTTTAGGCTGCGGTTCTGCTTGCCAAAAATCATGGGAATTGCTTTTGCTGCCCCTAATCAATGAGCTTTGCCCTTCTCAAAATTATCAGAAATATTCAATTCGCCAAAGGCAGTCGTCTAGAACCTGTACAGATTCAGGAACGCTTTTGCTTCGTTATAGAAATCCCAGCCGGTCTTCCATAACTCTGCCTTCATTCTTTCAATCGAGCTTTTGTAAAGGAATTTCTCATAAAATTTCTGCAGGAATGAGAGTCCGGGCTTTGCCTCCCATGCCTCCAGCCTGTTTGTAATAAGATGTGCCGAGACACTTATGCTAATCTCGCCCTTCTGCATTTTAACTTTGGCGCCGTCCTTCTGGACTTCGACTTCGTTTATGCCGAGGAGCTGGGCTTTCATCTCTATCCTGAAGGAAGCATATTCATCAATGTCCTTATTGGCTTCCCACTGGATTTCCATGTCCTTGCCTGTCGGCTTTACTTTTTCCTTGTATTTTTTTTTCGGAAATGTCATACTTGCGCCAGGTGAGCCATTCGTAAAGATGCTTGTATAATTCCTTCAGGTCGAACACACTATCATATGTTATTTTCTCGCCGTCGAGAAGGGTCAGCTTGTTGGCCATGCTGTTATTTTTAATTGGCTGAATAAAAAGCTTTTTATTGCGCTGTATGGAATTAAAGCCATGTCGCTGATAAAAGACATCAAGTCTTCAAAACCCGATTCTGTTGAAGCCATACTCGTTATTGTGCTTGCGGTATGGACTATTGTGACTATGTGGCTTCTTGAGCGCGCAATCAGCTTTCAGGTGCAGTCGCTGATAACATGGCAGGCGCTGTCAACTTTTTTCATGGCTTTTATAAGCATACTCGTAATTGTTATTGCGGTGATATTGGCTGACATGCGCAAGGAAATGAAGGGGCTTTACTAGGCAATTTCTGATTTTGATGGCTATACGACGAACTAGGGCAAAGGTCATGAGTTAAGGGAGCACAAAAAGTTCCCGCTTGGAATTGCTGCGAAGCTTAAATACAATGGAATATCCGTAGTCGTCGTCTTGGCAGTCTGCACCAGCAATACTTTGCAATACAATAATTCTTTTAAAACTAAGGTTAGGCTGATTTGTGGTGATTTAAATGACTAATCAAGTGCAGCCAATTTTTATACTGCCTGAGGGCGCCATGCGCAACACAGGCAAATCAGCGCAGAAAGCAAACATTGCTGCAGCAAAGGCTGTTGCAGATACTGTAAGGACAACACTGGGCCCGAAAGGCATGGACAAGATGCTCGTCGACTCGATGGGCGATGTTATTATCTCGAATGATGGAGTTACGATACTTGGTGAAATGGATATTGAGCATCCTGCAGCCAAGATGATGGTTGAAATCGCTAAGGTGCAGGAAGACGAAGTTGGAGACGGCACTACTACTGCGGTAATTTTAGCAGGCGAATTATTGAAAAATGCTGAAACGCTTCTGGACAAAAACATACATCCTACCGTAATAGCCCGCGGGTACAAAGATGCTGCTGAAAAAGCTCAATTAATTTTGCGCGAGCTCAGCAAGGACATTTCTTCAAAAGACAGAGACTCGCTAATTAAAGTTGCAACAACCGCAATGACCGGAAAAAATGTTGAGATTGCCCGGGATAATTTAGCAAATATCGCTGTTGACGCTGTCCTTCGGGTAATGGACGGGACAAAAGTTGACCTTGACAACATAAAGATAGAAAAAAAGGAAGGCGGGGGAATTGATGACTCGATTCTTGTTGACGGCATAGTTATTGACAAAGAAAGAGTGCATAGTGATATGCCTACTATTGTTAAAGATGCGAAAATAGCGCTGCTGGACATCGCCCTGGAAATAAAGGAAACTGAAACCGAGGCAAAAATCCAGATTACAGACCCTCAGCAGATGCAGTCATTTCTTGCAGTAGAGGAAAAAATGCTCCGGGATATGACTGACAAAGTTATTGCTTCCGGCGCCAACGTTGTGATATGCCAGAAAGGTATTGATGACCTGGCACAGCACTTTCTTGCCAAAAAGGGAATTTACGCTGTCCGCAGAGTAAAGCAGTCAGACATCAGTGCGCTTGCAAAAGCCACTGGCGCAAAAATAATATCAAATCTTGATGACTTGAAACCAACTGACCTGGGATTCGCCGGGCTGCTGGAAGAAAAAAAGATTCACAAGGAAAGCTTCACTTTCATTGAAAAGTGCAAAAACCCGAAGGCAGTTTCAATAATTCTGCGCGGCGGTACTGAGCATGTGGTTGCCGAAGTAGAGAGAGCTATGACAGACGCTGTGGGAGATTTGGCTGCGACCATAACTTTTGGCAAGTGTGTTGCCGGCGGCGGCGCTATTGAAATTGAGCTTGCGAAAAGGCTCAGAAGCTATGCCGATAAATTAAGCGGGCGCGAGCAGCTTGCGGTAATGGCATTTGCAGACAGCCTGGAAGTTATTCCGCGGACGCTGGCTGAAAATGCCGGAATCGACCCGATTGACGCTCTTACGGAACTGAAATCCCAGCACGACAAAGGCGTCGTACACGCGGGCCTGAATGTATACACCGGAAAAGCAGATGACATGTGGCTCAAAGGCGTTATAGAGCCGCTGAAAATAAAAACGCAGGCAATAGCATCAGCATCAGAAACTGCAATCATGCTGTTAAGAATTGATGACGTTATTTCAGCAGGCAAACTAAACAAGGGCCCGCAGCAAGGCGGGCCGGGAATGATGCCCCAGGGCGAGGACATGGGGTACTAAGACTGACGACTTGCGACGACGAACTGGGCAATCTCCCAATTTCAAGCTTCGCAAAAAGTTTTCTTATTCTGCAAGCCAATGACTTTTGCTGCTCACAATCAATAACAATATCCCTTCTCAAAATTATCTGAAGTATTCAATTGCCTAGTCCAGCACCATCGTCCTGACTGTGCTTTTTTCCAGATACTCGAGGCGCTTTGCAATTTCGGTTATTATTCTTGAGTGCTGCTGCATTATTTCCGAAAGCTTTTCGGCAGCGATAAGCTGCCCCTCGATTGCCCCGACCCTGCCCATGGCGCTGCGCAGCTGCTGGTCAATGTCTGATGTTTTTGAAATGTTTGCTGACGCCTTGCTTGACAGGTCCACAAGCTGGTTGGAATAACCTCCGACGGTTTCCTTTAATTCGGAAGCGTACTGCACTAACGCGTCTGCAGATGCTTTCATTTCCGCGCGCTCCGCATCCATAAGCTGCGAGTGTTTTTCAACAGCGCCTATGCGGCGATCAACGCGCTGAAGCACATTTACCGCGCTCTCGTCTTTGCTTTGAATTGCCCTTATTGAGCCGTTAACTTCGTTTATCTGGTCAATGATTTTCTTCATGTTATCTGTGCTGTATGCTGATTCAACTGAAGTCACTATATCTTTGACATCTTTTGCTTTTCTTGAAACTTTTTCAATTTCGGAAATAAGCTGCTTTCCCGCAAGCGTCAGGTCACATATGTCCTTCTCAAGCTTCGCATCCTTGTCGTACAGCGGGCCGAGATTTTTGTTGATTGCCTTGATTTCGTCAAGAACTTCTTCGCGGTGCTCGTCAAACTCCTTTTCAAGAGTAGCGAGATTTTTCCCGTGCACATCCAAGGAACTTAAAAGTTCCTTGTGCCTTTTGTGAAGCTCTTTTATGTCTTCAACACTCTTGCCAGTAATCTGCACTTCATGTTTTACTTCAACGGGCTTCGGTACGGGCTTTGGCAAAAGTTTGGGAGCCTGTGCAAAAAAGGAGTGTTTTGGTTTGTCACGCGCAGCGTGGCTGCCCAAATTAAGTAATTTGGGCTTTGGCACAAATATCGGTTTGGGCTTTGGCGCGAAAAATGACTTTTTGATTGGAGCCGGCTTCGGTTGCGGCAGCGGTTTAGGTTTTGGTTTTGAAAATGAGAAAAAAGGTTTCTTGGAGGGTTTGATAAC
>JAZDME010000001.1:0-3083 GCA_043801255.1 archaeon | reverse complement strand
GACAGCCAGATTTACATACCAATAGATGTTGCCCGCGATATTTTTAACGAGCCTGATGAAGTTGGAATGATTTATGCAAAAGTCAGGACAGGATACGACCCAGCTACTGTCGCAGATGCTATTGAAAAAAGAATGAGAGATGACAGGGACCTGAAAAAAGGGCAGGAGGATTTTTCAGTACAGACGTCTGAGCAGCTTGCCCAGACAATGGGCAATATCCTCGGAATAGTACAAACCATACTTGTTGGGATTGCCAGCATTGCTTTACTGGTAGGCAGCATAGGCATAATGAACACCATGTACACTTCTGTCATGGAAAGGACTAAAGAAATCGGGGTAATGAAAGCAATCGGCGCTAAAAACCGGGATGTTATGCTGATATTCCTGATAGAGTCCGGGCTGCTCGGGCTTATTGGAGGCATATTCGGCGTTTTGGCAGGGCTCGGAATGGCAAAGGGCGCAGAACTCTACGCACAATACGCAGGCTATGGCATGGTGCGGGCAGCAGTAACTCCGGAACTGATTGTGCTCGGGCTGTCATTCAGCTTTGCAATAGGCGCGATATCAGGCTTCATGCCAGCAAGAAAGGCTTCTAAATTAAAACCCGTTGATGCGCTCAGGTATGAATAGGGCTGACGACTGACTACGAGGGGAAATGTCATTGATTGATGGACTGCCAAAGCAGGAAACACTCGCTGAAGCCTTAATCATTGGAGATTGCCCTCGTCGTGGTAAGTTTAAATAAGGGCATATTTAGACTATGTTATGGCAGATGAATCAGTATTTCTGGAATATATAGGGGACAACCCCCGCATGAGGATTCTGCAGTATCTGATAGAAGGCAGGGATTTTGATTATACTTTGACAGATATGCTTGGTGCAGGAGTTAGCTGGGGAACACTCAATACTTTAGTTCCCAAGCTTATGAAACTGGGGATTATTACCAAAACCAGAAAAATAGGACGTGCGACTCTCTACAAGATTAACAAGAATAACCCTGTGACAAAGCAGCTGATGGCTTTGTATGATGGTTTGATACTGCAGCAGCTTAACCATCTGGAACAGAAAGCAACGGTTCCTGCCTGAGTTCATAGATGCGCTTAGGTATGAATGATACTGACGACTGACTACTAGGGCAAAGGTCATTGATTGTGAGCAGCCAAAAGCCCAAGCCATGATAGCACCGCGCTCCCCCAATAATGAGAGACACAAGCCGAACCCTGTTCGGCTGTGCTAGCCGAATCATCGATTCGGCTTTGTTGCCCTCGTCGTAAGCCGTAGAAATCATAAACTTTTCTCAATCCCAATAAGTTCGTGCAGCTTTGCCATACGTTCCCTTTGCCCTATACCGAACTTAACAAAAGGAGCTTGCCATGCAAATGCTATCTGCGCTATTGTTGCATCCATTGTTTCTCCAGAGCGGTGCGATATGACTGGAGTAATATCATGCTTTACAGCGTAGTCAAAAACTTCCTTTGTTTTAATTAATGAACCTGCTTGGTTTGGCTTTACAATCATCGCATTAATTGATTTCATCTTGATTGCTTTTTTCAATCTCACGAGATTTGTTGCAGTCAGGTCATCTCCGCATATCATTACATCTGGCAGTTTCTTCCTAAGCTCTGCAAATCCTGAAAAGTCGCCCTGATGCAGCGGGTCCTCAATGTAAAATAAGTTGTATTCCTTAGCAAGCGATGTTATTATATCAATCTGCTTTTTAGTGTCAGCGACTTCAGCATCGCTTCCCCATAGCTTGGTCCAGTAGTATCTTCCCTTTTTGTAGAACTGGCTTGCGGCAACATCCATTCCGTGCTCATAGCCTGTTACTTTAAGGACAGTTTCAAAAACATCTTCGAAAGACTGCAGTGGAATCCAAGCGCCCTCGTCAGTCTGTTTTTTCGCGCCAATAACAATTCCCAGGTCGTTGTAAAATTCCAGCGTAGCGCTGACGTCGTCGGCAATTCTTCCTGTTCTTGGCGATATAAGAACTTCCTGAATGTCCAAAGTTCTTGATTTTTCAGGCGTGTGAGCTCCGCCGCCGATTACATTTGCAAGAATGCGGGGCAGTCTGATTGCGCGCGGATTCAAAATCATCCATAACGGCAGCCCTTTACTTTTTGCAAGGGCATTAAGCAGTGCAAATTCCAAAGCAATCGTAGGGTTAGCACCAAAATTCTTTGGCAGCAGCTTCTCGATTTCCTCCAGGTCCGAAAACTTCTCGAATTTAAATCCCCTAAGCGATTTTGAAACAACCTTATGAACTAATTTCATCGAAAAATTAAGCCCTTTCGGATAATCAATTGCCTCATACTTGCCTGTGGAAGCGCCCGAGGGCGCAGAGCCTGTGCCGAATTTATTAACTATGATTTTGATTGTCGGCTGCCCGCGGGAATTTGCTATGGGCACCGCCTTTACGTCAGTTATGCGCATGAATATATGTGCAGATTGGGACTTTTAAATTAAACGAACTACTGACGGCGAACGACGAGGAATATGGTCATTGATTATGAGGCAGCAAGTGCTATCTTGGCTGGGAAAAACGCTTTATGAAACCTAAATATATGGCGATTGCCCCAGTTCGTCGTTAAAACCTATCTTCAAAACTTTTATCACAGCTGTTTTGGTAGAAAGACAGCAAGTCCTTGGCAAATTTTACCCTGAAATCATCTTCAAAAGGGCCCACAACAAAGAATTTTGGGCTGACGATGCCAACATAATCTATGCCTTCCCGAATTATTGCTTCATAAGTGAAGCCTTCTTTGCAAGTTATAAGTGATTTATAACAATACTTATTTATGAGCGCATCAAAATCCTTCTTTGTTTTTTCATCTGTAAAAACTACGCCGTGATCAAAGTTTTGAAATTTGAACCACGCATTTATAATGCCATTAGCTTGCTTGTTTAAGGCAAGTTGCGCAGAAATTCCATCGATAGTGATAAATTCAGTCTTGTCCTTGCCGGATTTCCTGAATTCAGGCAATAAATTCTGAAGCTTATCAACCAAATCCATAGTATTACGCTTAAAAGTAATTAGTTTTTTAAGGTTAGCGACTAACGAAGCCCGGTTATCTTAACTTTTTTGC
>JAZDME010000080.1:0-9958 GCA_043801255.1 archaeon | reverse complement strand
CCCATAGGATTTTTTTCCAACGGCAACGTCTCCCCGTCAATCACCATCGTGGCGCGCTTCACGTTTTCGCGATACTCGTCGCGTTTTTTGATAAGTTCATCAAAGAGGTTCGCTGCTTCAGATTTCCTGCCTCCTGTTTTTATCTCAGCATCGTGGTTCCATGTTATAACAAGGAGGTTGCTGCACCTCAGCTCCTTGCCTGCTTTCAGCAGCGACTCTGTCTCGCGCTCCCTTATGTCTTCCCTTCTGCTCGCATAAGTGACCTGCACCAGCTGCCTGACTGCATGCCCCTTTTTTATCACAAAGTCAACCTCGTTCTGCTGGTGGTCCTTCCAGTAGTAAACTTCCATTTTGCTGTCACGCGCTTTCCGCCTCTGCAGCTCAATGGCAACAGCACTTTCCATCATCCTGCCCCTGTCTTCCGAGAATTTGAAGCCGACGGTGTTTACCATGCCTGTATCCGCACAGTATATTTTCTTAGGGGCAAGGAACTGCCGCTTGAGCTTGAAGTCAAACCTTTCCAGCCTGAAGAAAAGAAAAGCGTCCTCGAGGTAAGACAGCCAGTTCGAGACAGTCATGGTGTCCCTGAGTCCGAGGATGCCTGCCAGCTTGCTGTAGGTTATTTCACCCGCGGAATTGGTAACGAGGTATTTTGCGAGCCCCCTGAGGGCGGCTATTTTTTTTATTCCGTACCTCAGCAGGACATCCTTTGTCACTATGTCTTCGTATGTTCTCGCTATTATAGGCTGCCCGAATTTGTAAGCTTCCGGAAGGCCGCCAATTTCCAGGTAGTCTGTAAGGTGTTTCTGCAGCAGCGCCTTTTCCTCAGCAGTATATGCTTTTGACTGCTCGAAGTTCCTGAACCTTAGGAATTCCCCGAATGAGAAGGGGAACAGCTTAATGTCTATGTACCTGCCAGTCAGGTGCGTCGCCAGCTCCCCGGAAAGCATATTCGAATTGCTGCCTGTCAATATGACTTTTTTTGTCCTTCTGAGCCTGTTCACGAACAGCTCCCAGTGAGGTATATTTTGTATCTCGTCCAGAATTATAGTATCTATGCCACCGTAAAGCCCGTAGAATGCCTCCATCACCTTGTCAAGCTCCTCCCCCCTGAAGCCCGACAGCCGCTCGTCATCGAAGTTTATATACGCAAAATTGCTGCCCCTTTCCAGAAGATAGGAGAATATAGACTTGCCACAGCGCCTCATGCCCGTTATAACAAGCACGTTCGGGTGTTTCAGGAATGCCTTTGCATCACCGATGCTGTCCCGGGCTATTATGTGCTCTCTTTTTGATATCTCTTCCAGCTCTTGCCTCTGCTCTTTGACTATGCTTTTAATGTCCATTTTAACAGTTAGTAACCTAAAGCTTTTATAAAAAGCTTTCGGTTAGTAACCAATAGCTTTTACAACGCTCTTGAGGGGCAGAAAACCGAAGCCTTAATCAAGAGGCTTTTCCCCTCGCCGCCGCAAGCTGTCACAGGATTAGTGGATATGAAAAACCGCGAAGCGGTTTTCCATCCCGCAAAATCTATGATTTTGCGATACTGGACAACCGCCCGAAAGACATATAAATGTTAACATAATTACAACGAATGTTAACAAAATGACAACACTATTAAAGCCGGGAATTGAAGCTGTCATGCGCATATTCTATAACAATACGTCAGAGTCCTTTCACCTTCGGGAGCTGTCCCGAAGAGCTGCACTGCATGGGCAGAGCATCATGCGCCATCTGGATTTCCTGGAAAAAAACCGCTTCCTGCAGTCCAGGCGCGAAGGAAACCAGCGGAGATATAGCATAAGGCGCAGTAAGCCTGTCTACGCCATTTTCACGATGTTTGATGTGGAAAAGGCAGAGAAACTGCCGCAGATAAGAAAACAAGCCATTGAAACATACCTTAAAAATCTTCCAAAACAGCCTGTGTTTGCTGTTCTCTTCGGCTCAACCGCCAAGGAAAATTATACTGAAGAGTCAGATATTGATATTCTGCTTGTCACAAACAGCAAGGTAGACACAAAAGGCGCGGAAAAGGAGGCAGATGTCCTCAACTCAGTAAAAATAAGCACTTTTCAGATAGCACATGGTGCGTTCGTTTCAGAACTGAAGCTGAAAGAAGATAAAGTCGTACAATCTGCAGTACATACAGGTTATCCGCTGATAAATCACATATCATATTACGAGACATTGAACTATGAAAGAATATGACTTAAACAAACTACTGCGTGACAAAGACCTGGTAGATGAAAAAATAAAAGAATTTCAGGCAAAGGGCACACTAAAAACCGTAAAAGAAGACACTTACGAATTACAGGGGCATCTTTTGAAAGCAGACCACAACCTGCGGTTTGTTTCCGAAAATATGCGCATGGGATTTAATGACTGGGCAATTACAGGATGTTATTATGCGTGCTATCACGCAGCTCTTGCGCTGATTTTGACAAAGGGGTACTTTTCAAAAAATCATCTTGCAACACTCTGTGTTTTAATAAAGGAGTTTTACAAAAACGGTCTGAATCAGGAAGATATACAGATATTATCGCAGCTGCTCGATTATCAGGATGTGCTGTTCTATGTTGAATCAAAAAACAAGCGGGAAGACGCAACTTATTCAACAAAGTTAAAATTTGATAAATCTGAGGTTGAGGTGCTGAGGATAAAAGCCGCTTTGTTTGTTTCAAAGATAAAATCAATGATAAACGTTTAATTTTAATTTAGCTCTGACGACTACGGCGAACTAGGGATATTGTTGTTGATTAAGGGAAACAAAAACCAAAACGATGATAGCACCACACTCCCCTAAACTAAGAGAGATTCCCCTCGTCGTCCGTCGTAGCCGTCGTCAGAAATCAGTTAATGTCTTCTGGCTGCCTGTGAAACTATCAATAACATAACTTCGCCCGGGCGGGACTAACTTGCCATAAACGCCTGCTCCGCCGGGAATATACTTTATTTTCCCTTCCCTGAAGAATTCAATATACTTTGCAACTTCCTTGTTCAGTGTTGCAAGCTCTTCGGGACTTTTGTTAATGATAATATCAATTTCCGTGCCAAAAGTCTTTACAAAGTGCACCCACTCGTCCTGCACTTTTGGGGACCAGGCATTTTTCACTCCCATTGCAAGAGCTATTATTTCAGACAGAGGTATTATATGCAAACAGGGAGGCCTGTGCTCAGGATGATTCCCCGCGGGAACATCCCCAAGCTCTTCTATACGAAAGTCAACGCCTTTCTTTATCGGCTTCCTGCATTCAGGGCAGCGCCACCAGAATTTTTCAGCTTCCTTTGGCTCAAAGAATTTTAAACATCCTGTACAGCGGGTTTTGTGGTATTTTCCTTCCAGCGGATTGAATTTTACATTCAGGGTTGCTTTTCTGTTACCGGTTCGTTTCAGGGCTTTTTCAAGTTCAGCAAAACTAATTCCATCTACCTGAAACTGCGTGAACTCGCGCCCTAATTTATTTGCCCATGCGCTGTGCGCATCAGAGTTTGAAGTGAACGTCAAGTCATGTAATTCAAGAATCCTGTCAGCCATGTCTGTATCTGCTGACAGCCCTAATTCCATGAACGCAATCTTATCCCAGTTTTTTCCGTAACATGCCTTGTATGAATCAAATTTCGAATATAATCCGAAATAAGGCGTGAATGCATGGGAAAATCCCAATAAGCATTGGGCATTCATACAAATCTCCGCTATCTCTTCACCTTTGAGATGTATCGACGGGCGCCCTTCCTTGTCAAGATCAGTGCAGTGCTTGGCAAATTTCTCGCGGACTTCATCAACTTTTGACAGGCTCGGGAATAAAATAATGTGATGAACCCTGTTGTCATCAGCAATCTCTGTTTGCAAAACAAACTTCGTGCCGTTGGGGTGCACAAATATACCTTCGTCGCCAGTTTTCTGCAGCTGCTGCATCACTATTTCAGCCCAGTTCTGGTTTAGTATGTCGCCCGTGCCAACCAGGTTCAAGCCTTTGAGCGGCGCAGTCTGAGCCACAGCGTTGGGAGACATCTTTTCAGACACGCCTCCGGAGAATGGGCCGTGAATATGCAGGTCAGTATTGATTTTTATGAAATCTGACATTTCAACACCCTACTGTTTAGAAATACAAACCTATAAATAATTTAGTAAGCACTGTCAGGTTTTTGAATAGCACCTTACTTGCATGAATGCTGTTCCAGACTGCATCTGGCTGCCTTTTATCGGCGCTCCGCCGGCGTCAAAAAGAAGTATCCATCTGGCTAGGCTTTTGGTGGAAACATCCTCGTGATAGCACGGGCTTTTTGCAACGGTTAATGCGCCTTCCTGGCCCTTGTATTTGCAGATTTTATTCGCGCCATCCCATCCGCCGCTCTGGGTGCTGCAGTCGCCCCACGCATTCCTGTAACCCCACGCATCCACTGGAAACATATCTTTGTGCATGCTGAAATCAACTGTTACAACAAGCGGCGCAGTATAGACTGTAATATTTTTTTCCAGGCAGTTGTTCTGCTCGTTGGATTCTCCAATCACCTTGTTTACATCAGCGCAGACTTTAATCCTGTTTGTGCCCTTGACATTCGTAATTAACAGCCCGCTCGCGCCCTGGTCGTAGAAATATTTCTCGCTGTAACCCGGGTCAATCTCGACTCCGCTTTTCATCGGCACCAGCAGGACGTCGTTAAGGTAAAGAGACACTTCAGAAGCGCCCATCTGGACTTCCTTGTCGCCGTTGTTTTTGATGACAGCATCAACAGTAATAGAATCGCCTTCGAAAACCTTTTCAGGAGTTACAAGTGTTATGGAATCAACGCTCAGGTCAGGCAGGTACCCCACTGTTTCCGTGCTGCCGTTCGTCGTATTTTGCGTCTTATCCGTCAGATACAGGTCTAATAAACCTAAAATATTTGCTTGTTCGGCAGCATCAATTTTTTTGTCTGTAAGCGCATCGTTTAATGCTTTAAATACGTCATCAATTGTAACCGCGTGTGCGCTGCCTATTCCTATTATTATAAACAGCGTTAATACGAAAATCAAAAAAATGTGCTTTTTCATGCTCCACAATTGCAATCATTCCAAGTAGTTAAATATTTAGTTTTATCTAGGCTATCACACCCGCCCAGCGCATTTAAAATTTTGGTTGCGTTCACATCAGAACATTGTCCCTTTACTGCGCCGCTCCCACCGCCGCCACCAGGGACATGCGTAACCTTGAATGTCGTGCTTGTCATCTGCCTGTATCCGTAGTCGAGTGTTACAGTCAGCAGGTCTGTGTATTCCTGCGGCGCCGTAAGATCTGCCTGGCAGAATGTTTCTGCGGCACCATTAACCAGCATCAGCTCGTCTGATGGGCACTCTACGGTTACGTGCGGTATGCTTGCCTTGATTTTTACCTTGTTCAATTCATTGTATTTGTCAATATTTGAATCGCTTGTCGCGGTGTATGAGCCGTCTTCCTTGACAAACGGCGCTCCGCCACCGACATTGCTTATCTTTATCTTGAAGCCAGTGGGCATCTCCTCAATTGAAGAAACTTTTACAGGCGCCCCGAGATTCTGGACTGCCTTTACTTCAGACAGCTTGCATAGTTCGGTTCCGCCGCTCGTCTGCTGGTAAATATTTTCCTTCAGGCAGACTGTTGCAATTGCATTTGTCTGATAACGATAAATTGCCAGTGCCTGTGCTGTGAATGTTGATGTTACAGGAACATTTGCGCGCTTGGCTTTCCATATAACCGGCTTTTGCCCGCCAGGTATAGTGCTGCTGCCAACTTTATTTACGGCAGCGAGCTTGTCGATATCCTGCTCTCCCTGCGGATCCAGTTCGAAGCTTGTCGGATCGATGCCTGTCAGGAAAATCTTCGCGGGATTCGCAGAATCAATAGCAAACTCGCCTTTGTTTTCAACATTTACTGCTATCTGGAATCCGTTATTTTCGTAAACTTCCGCCGGCGGCTGCCCGGGCATGAAAGTCAATGCCAGACCCTGCGAGCCTCCTACAGCAGCAACCTGCGAAGCTGTCTGCTTCGCATTTGATGTGCACCCTGAAACGAACATAACTGCTATTAACAATAATGCCACTAAGAAATATTTTTTATCCATAGCCTTACCTCATTCACTATATGATATAGGAGCTTTATAAATATTTTCAATTAGGCTGAAACTACTGACAACTCTTTCTTTATGCCGTTTTAGTAGATAAAACCCAGTTTCAGCAAAAGTGTGTCCTGGAAGTCCGAAGTGCGGTCAACCTCTATCCTGCAGGTTTGCGAGCCTTTGCCGTCCGTTAAATACACTGCACTTGCCCTGCATGATGACACTGGATAGTCTTTAGTCCCCAGAGTTATTGAAGTTATATTCACCATGCCTGAAAGTTCTGAGTCAAGGTTCTGGCAGTCAGCGCCCAAAGCATAAATGTCGCTGCCTTTATTCTCGATTCCAAATGTAAAGCTCACAATAATCTTGCCTTCGCTTGGCACTGCAGTCTGCTTGAAATCAGTAACCTGCAGCGGGCCGCCTGAACTTTCCGGCTTTTTGCTCTCCTTGGGATTGCACACCTCGCTTGTTTCTGCCACGCAGAGAGGAACAGCTATTTTCGTTGAGTAAGGATAGCAAGCGTCAACGGATACTGTTCTTTTCTGGGCTTCTGTAAGCGCAGGAAGCCCTGAAAACTTTGCGCCTTTCCATACAATGGTGTCTGTTCCGCCGGGTATCGCCCCCGAAATTTTTGTAACGCCCTTGATGTACCTCTTGTTTGTTTTCAGCGTGTCTTCTCCTATAATTAGTTCGTAGGGTTTGCTCAGTATAATTGTAGCTTCACCGAGCTTTATGTCGCTCTCGCCCTTGTTTTCAGCAAGAACGGCTATGTTAAAATTTGTACTCATGAAAACTTCATCCGGAGGCTGGTTATCAAGGAACTTAAGATTGAGTGCTTCAGTTCCGCCGGCGAAAGCGCCAGTTGCAGTTTCGCTTTTTCCGAATATTCCTGAAAAAAATCCCCCGCCCTCACTTGAAGAAGATGCGCAGCCGCTTACAAAGAAAACCATCAGCAAAAAAACTGCAGCAATAACTGTTTTTGTTGTTATCATATTCCTCTCACATTCACCACAGTGCTTACCATGTTTGAATAATCATAACCTAATTTTGCCTGCACAAAAAAGCTTGTAAAATCCTGCTTGCCAAGCTCGGACTTAGGCACTTGTATGCGCATATAATATGTCTTTGACTCTCCTGGCTCTAATTTTGCCTTGTTTATGCCCATGCATCTCTGCAGTGCCTGCCCGCCCGAAATGGCTGTGGCTTCGCTGCTGGAGATATCCGTGCAGTCAAAATCCCGCATATCCATTATTGTAACCGGATGCGGGGCAGGTATCAGCAGTTCAATAGATGTGATTGAAGCTGTGCCTGTGTGGAATGCAGGATTGTTTATGCTGACGCCAAGGAAATAACTTGATTTAATTTCGGCGGTTGGGTCATATGCTTCAAGAACATCTTCGCCGGACCTGACGCCAATCCCAAGCTCAACTGACGTGTCACCTTTCTGCCAGCCCTGCACAGCATCCTTTGAGATTTGCAGGGCATCAAGCGGGTCTCCCTCAATATTCCTGAGCTTGTTCGGGTCTGCAACTACAAACTGCTTGCCTGTAACTGCTTCCGTGCCTCTGGCTTCCGCAGTAATATCAAGCGGAACCGCCCTGACTTCGTCAGGTGTCACATCCGTAACAGCAGGGTGCTCGCAGGTGAACTGCTTGTTTCTTACTTCACGGACTTTTTTCAGCTGGGATGGCGAGCATGTCCAGCCAGCCGATGTTGTTGTAAGTTCGGCTGTGACGCCCGAGCTTGACAGGCTTACCACATTAAGCTTGCCCTGGACAACGAGCGTTTCGTTTTGCGTGAATTCGTCCTGCAAAGGGTTGACATCGCTTATTGTAACGCCAACATCCTGCGGCGAATTTGCATACTGCTCCTGCACTGTTTCAGAATTATAAATTGAATTTGCATCGTAAGTGCCCTTCATCACCTGGTCAATCACATTTACGGTTCCTTGGGTTGACTGCCCAATCTGGCTCACACCAACCATTGCCTTGACTAATGATGCTGACACCTGCGAGCCAATCGGATTCATTAGAAGCCAGAAGCCAATGCCTGCAACCAGCGCAAGCACCGCAATAAGCTTGACAAGTTTTGAGCCCAATCCCGAGGGCAATTTAACTCCGCCGGCAGCTTTGCTGCCCCCGCCTTTGAATATGCTGCTAAGAAAACCGCCGCCTGCAGCTTTTGCGGGAGCTGCACCGCCTGCAGCACCTTGCTTTTTGCCGCCTCCAAGTCCGCTAAGAAAACCGCCGCCGCCAGGTTTACCAGTGCCTTTGCATTCTTTACACTTTGCAGTTCCTTTGCAAAAAGGGCAAGCATTTCCATTATATTCTCCGGTTGCTCCGCACCAATGGCATTCCCCACTTCCTTTGCACTCCAGGCATTTTCCCGCATGTTTTTCAGCAAAAGTCTGCGGAGCAGCGCCCTCGCCTTTTGCAGCGCCGGCTACTCCTTTTGCCAGTGCAACTTCAGGAAAAATTTTATCAAATATGCCCATGTCCGCTCAAGCCCTCTGCGTAAGTGTTATCTTCAGCCCGTCTACTATAATATCATCTGTTGAAGAAAGCTTGACTGTGTTTGCCCCTTCTTTCAGGGAAGAGCAGACATCTGCAGTAATTTTATCTGCGGTGAAGGTGTATGTGTTAACAGCGCCATTGATGTTTACATCAACAGACGGGACTGTGTCCTTAGAACTTGAACTTGTTTTGCTCTTGGTCATCTCAAGCGTGCAGTCGTAAATGCCTGCAGTTATGAAAATGCCATCCTCATATATGACTGTAAAAGAATATGATTTCTCCTTGCTGTTTACCGGCGATGCTATGACGGTAAACCTGCCGAACTCCACTTCGTACTTTCCGCCCCTGCCCGCATTCCATGTAAGCGTGTTTGTGCCCAGCAGTTTTGATGCTGATACTCCCGCATACAGCGCAGCATTCCCGTTTACCAGCGAATTGTAAATTTCCGCGCCGTTAAGTTTGACTGAGAGCTTTGCAGGGGTTGCTGAAGCCTGTCTCACGAATGCTGTCAGTTTCGCAGACTTTGCGTATGCGAGCTCTTCCTGGGACAGCACTAATTTTTGTGTTACGCCCGCGTCTTCATCACTGTAACTGTAAGTCACGAGATTTATGTCTGAAAGCGAATAAAGATTTGTCGCCCAGAACCTGAGTCCGGAACCAGCCGCGTATATTTTCACGTTGTTGGTGCCTTCAACCAAACTATCTATGGGCAGGGCAACCACGAGTTTTTGCCCGGGCTCGGGCTTTGCAGAATAAACCGTTTTTTCGTTTAGAACAACTGAAAGCTCGCCTTTCTCCTTTTTGTCAGCAACTATGAATTCGAGGTCTGCGGAAGCAAGGCTTGGCTTGCCCGAAATCAGAAAATCAAAGTTGGCAGGCGTGTCGGCAACAATGCTTTTTTTGACAAGAAAGTTTGTTGCCAGCGGCTTTTGTACAGACTGAGGGGTGTTGTCAACCGCAAATGTAACAAAGCTGTGCGTATGGCGCGTCATCTGCGCTTCAGGAATGCCTTCGACCAGGCCCGGGCTGACATCAACCAGGCTTACTTTATTTTCAGGAACTCCGGGCACGTCTACGTGCCCTATAAGAGCTTCGCGCTCTTCAGGCGTTACTGTAATAACATAAAAGACAATCATTGCGGCAACAACAAGAAGTATTATCAGCGGTGCTGTTCCGGGGCTGATATCCTCTGCCCCCCTTTTACCTGATGTGGCCATGTCAATATTTATAATATATATTATATAAATGTTTAGATAACGACTATGACTAACGAGGGCAAAGGTTATTGATTAAGTGCTGCCAAAAGCATGCATATGGAGAAACCGCAGGCACAGCCAATGGAGACACAAGCCGAACTTCGTTCGGCTGTG
>JAZDME010000040.1:0-10493 GCA_043801255.1 archaeon | reverse complement strand
TGCTTTTGCTGTCTGTTTTTGAATTTAATCTTTCATAAACCGTGCTGAAAGTCTTGTCTTTCATAATCGTGTCTTTCAGGGCTTCTGAAAGGAACGAGTTGTAAACAACATAAACATCCTCAAACAATCCTCTCTGCGGATTCGTGTCAACTGTCATTTCCATCATGTGGTTTTTTGCATCAAAAATATCAAAATCCATCATTTCTTTTCTTCTGTCCTTTCGCACAGTGTTTAGTTTTTCGTAAAATCTCTTGTCCCTTAATTTTCTTGCGAGGGTTGATTTTGAATCCCAGCATATGGATGCCGTATCTGTCTCAAATAAAAGTGCCAGGTCAATAATGTCTGGCAGGATTTTTTTTCCGATTGCATAATGAATCCTGCAGTCTTCAAGGCAGTACTGCAGGACTTTTTCTGCGGACTCAAGATTTCCTTTTTCTGCATCCTGAATCAGGCTTTCAACAGTATCATAATCCAGACCTTTTTTGTAGTCAATTCCGAAAAACTTTGCCAATGTTTCCAGTTTGTTGTTCATTGACCACAGCCAGTTCTGCGCATAGCTTAAACTATCAACAGACTGCCGTCCGGGAACATACATTTTTTTCAGAAATCCTGTTACTGCTGCTATTTTCGGCTCTGAGCCGTCAACTCCTGGCCTGAATACCGAGTCGGACGGCCTGTTTCTTGTTAGCTCCCTAAGATGTTCATAATCAAATGAAAAATTTTGCCCAAGAAGATGAAAAGGATCTTCATTTACTATATTCTCTGACTGCAGGAACGCAAGCTTTCTATGGTCACCAACATCAGGATGAAATATACTTATCTTATTTTCAGAAATAATATTCTCAAGGCATCCGCAGACTGACGTTGAAGAGTTTATCCTGTCATAATTTACCCCGCCTTCCTTGTCAAGCTCCGTGTCAATTGCAAGCATCTTCTCCTGCAATAACTCTTCTCTAGTTGCCTTTCCAACAACGCGCGGATATCCATTATCAATAACAATCTTTGAAAAAACAGGAATTTCATAGTTAATCATCTGGTTTACTGTGCTTCCAAGAACTTTCGCTGACTGCCGGAATTCATGCGGAAGCTGTGCGCGTATCTCCCTTGGCCCGCGGACTTCGACTACTCGCTGGTAAAAGCCGTATCTTTTCACTCGGACATCTATCTGAACTGCGCCCTGCTTGGTTTCGTTTGAGCGCATTATTCTTTGTACTGTTATAGGGGCTAAATCGCGCTTCAGCTCATCAGCCATGTTTATGTAAAACCTTTCTGCAAGCATCTGAAGCGTAAAGCTGAACTGCGACTCAGACAGTTTCCTTGACGGGAAAACCCTTGGTATCTCTGTGTCAATAAAGCCTGACTTTCCGTTTTCCCTTAAAAAAATCCTTGTCTTTGAGCCTTTTTTGTCATTAATCGGCTCCAGTCCTGTCACTATCATGCCCCCGAGTCTTCTGAAAGTCTTAAATCACTTTTGCAAGTTTTCAAGGCATGCCACACGTAGATGCGAATAAGACGCTCACACACGCCGGAAAAATAGGCAGACATAACTTTGTACTTGAATATCTTGTGCCGATGAGGTTTGAGCCTGTTGCCCACGGCGCTTATAACAAAAAAGAAGTTGCAAATTACTTTGCATTGGCAAAGCTTTTTGAGGAAAAGAAAAATGTTACTGCTGCGCTTGACTCTTACAGAATATACAACAAGCTTCTCCCAAACTATCTTGAGCGCTTTTCCGGACGCAAAGTCATTCTAATCCCCGGTGTTTCTCCGGACCTGGGGGTTGAAAGGCCCGAATATGTCGGGCATGATATTTTCTCGGAAAGATTCCGCCTGACTACTGAAATGCTTAGAGTCGTAAACGAGCTTGCTGCTGACTTTAAAAAAAATGGTGTTGCGCCGAAAACTCTTGAGAATTATCTTATTGTCCCGGCATCGCCGTTTCTCTTTATGGGTGAATTCAAAAAAGAATCCGGCAGTTACTATTTACGGCATCCTTTCACAGAGATTTTCAAGGAAGTCAACCGCGAATTGGCTGAATCAGGCAGCAAGCAAAGAGTCAACGAGAATGTTCTTCTTGAAAAACGCCTCGGCGTTCATATCGACGGGCAGAAAGGCGCTTCCCAGGCTTCAGACCTGCTTTATGACCCAAACGCCGCAAAAAGGGCATTGATTGACTACGACAGGCTTTCGCCGGATGAGGTCTGGTTCGCGAAACATGAAATTGAGTACTGCACTTATATCAACCGGCAGGTGCTTGCTTCTGCGTTAGGAACTGTTTTTGAAAAATTAAAAAAACCTATCTGTGTTTTTGCAAAAAAAACATCCTATGTTTTTGATATCCTGCATTTTGCAAAGGGACTGGATTTCAAAATGGTCGGCGGTGAGCAAGGGCCGCTGAGAAATGCGGATATAACCCCGTTCGGGGAATGCGACCCTTCTGCCATGAGAGTTTTGAAAGGAGAAATGTATGTTAGTGAAATTAAATCGCTGCCACAAGAGATTGGGTCCGGTTTTCCTGTGTGATATCCAGGAAGAGTGCGAAGCAGGCATGCCCATAAAGGAATGCGCGGACGATCTTATCAGAACGGGCAGGATAAAACCTGAGCATCTGTCTGTTTACACTGCTGACTGCCTGCAGAAAGGCTACTGCGATTCCACAATTGAAGTTCACTTTGTCATTTTGGATAAAGAAAAAGATGCAACAATTGACTACCTCAAATCAACTGATGATGGCAAAAAAGACCACTACAGCAAAAGCTGGCGCGACATCATTGTGGAACAAGGCCATATCAAACCGCTTCCTTTTACTGCAAAAGCTACGGGCAGATACAGCCTGCGCGCAAGCGAGAGGGGCTGCGACATCTCGAGAATAATTGCAAAGCTTGATGAGGACAGGCTGAAAGAGCTTGGCTTGAAAACCCCGTCCGAATCTTCTATTGCCGGAAAAGTGCGGCACGCACTTGGAAACTCGCAGTTAAGCGATGATTGTGTGCACAACAACCTGCTTGTAAAAGAAGGCATTGTGCCCCAGGCAATTCCGCGCTCGGAGTATTGCGAAGTTGAAATGCGCTACATATCTGGGGATGACATTGTTGTAAGCGGGCATCCTGATGCGCTTTTCCATTTTGAAAACAAGCATGGCCTCGGGAGTTTAGATTTCAAAAGGAAGCCAAGGCAATACTACATGCTGCACGACCACTTGAGGCAGGAATTGATTTATGATATGGGCGTTGCCCAGATGCTTAAACTAACGCCGGACATGTTCTATGGCATTACAATCCACAGGCCATTTAAAGAAGTTAGAGGCAATCTGCGCCTGCCCGTTTACAGGTTTTTCAGGATTCCAAACAACATTGAGAATCCTGCAATCAGGGAAGTTGATTCTGAATTGCTGCGCAGCTACAGAGAGCAGGCAAAAATTCTTCATGATAGAAACCATTTTTACAGAGTTTCTGATGAAATGTCTGTTTGCGATGCCTGCTTGCGAAAAGTTGGCTATCAGCCTGAGCCGGTTGAATGCTTTTCCAAAAAAGCCTGTGATTTTCTCAGGGAAAATTCTGATTCAGAGCAGAAGTCTCTTGTGGAAATACTTGATGATTTCAAACTGATACCTGACGAATGGGAGATTCCCGTCTGTTAGCGCTTTCTTGCGTCCAGGAGCATCTTGTAATTTAGATTTCTGGCAACTAAAAATTCGTTGTTCTTTCCAAAGCGTATTTCAAAAACAGTTTTCTCGCTTCTTGGAGTTGTATACGGCGTCGCAATTATCGCAACGCTGTGCTCATTTTTATTCTTGAATTTCAGGTTAATCACAGGCAGCGAGCCTTTGAATTTCTCCAGAAGTTCTTTTCTTGGCTCACTTGAGTATGCAAGCTCGTTAAGAATATACTTTGTTCTCCTGCGCAGGATTGACGAAAAATCACCGCGATTTTCAAAATACTTGTCGAGTTTTCCGCAGACGCGCATGAAATCTTCAGGCCACATATTATATTTCTGAACAACGTGCGTCTTGAAAACCGGGTCATCCTGCAGTCCAAATGCGGATGCAATTTCATGCTGGTCAGGTCCTGGCACTCGCGGCTCACGTTTGTAAATCATTCTCTGGAATGTTGTGTCTGGGCACGAATGGTCTGTATATGTGATTTCATATTTGCGCTCCTTATTCAACATCAGATTGAGAGTTATCATGTAAATAACGTTTCTTTTGCTTACAGAATCAACGTCCATGACGCAGCGCATCTGCTGCTTTAACTCATCAATCTGCTTTGGCCACGCCCTGCGGACTTTGCCCTGCTGGAAAATCCTCTGTCCGGCGATTCGCTCTTCCAAATCACCGAGTTCAGATATCACTTCATTAGGCCATGCTGCCTCTTCCAGAACCCTGCGATTCATTGCCCTCCAACGGACTACTTGCTCATGTTCCATACGCTGCAACTAGCATATTTAGAAATAAAAACCTAACCTATGGGCTGAAAATCCATTTAAAAAAGAATATAACCGAGCAGCCGAAGCTGCCTGGCGGAGGTTGTTTGCGTGAAGCAAACAATTGGCCACTTGCTAGAAAACAAGTGAGTATTACTTATTGAATTGTCACCAGGGGCGCAAGCATTGACCTTTCCATCCGGGTCATATACTGCTCAAATGGCGGCCAGAAATCCAGTTTCTGCGTCTGCTTGCTGAAGTCAACCATGCGCATGGAGCCCTTCGCAAGTATTGGCACCTTTATTTTTTTATCAGTTATATCTTCCAGTAATTTGTAGTAAGCCTTTGACTCGGCTTCATCTTTCAGGTCATACACCTGTATTCTGGATTTCCTTTTTTTCATGTCTGCACCTCCCTAAGTTGAGACTATAATGCATCCGCTTTCGCGAATGCAAAACGGATTGTATATCGCTCACGAAGTTTCATTTCGTAAGTTCATACTTACGTATTGTAAGTTCCTGATATTTAAAGCTTTCGATATGTAAGCATATATTTACAATATGTAAGAAATTATTTGCATATAGAAAAAATTATATATAGCTTTCTTTCTAATTAAGCTGTATGCTTGATAATATAGATTTAAAAATAATCCAAAAGCTGACTAAAGACGGGCGGCTGTCTTTAACAGAATTATCAGAAGGCATGGATATTTCCCGCGTATCTGTTGCGTCCAGAATTGAAAAACTTACAAATGCCGGACTGCTTCAAGTTTCAGCCTGTGTCAATTTAAACAAATTAAATTTCCAGACACTAATCGTGGAACTGCAGGTTGAGCAGAGCAAGATACAAACTTTCAAGAAGATAATTGAGAACGAGCCTCGCGTTGTAAACTCGTTTGAAATTTCCGGACAGTTCAATTTCATGCTTGTCTGCGCAGCGAAGAGCAATGAAATGCTAAGGCACTTCGTTGAAAACGAGTTAAAAAAATTCTCAAGTGACTGCAAAGTCACATTAAGCTCAAACCCGCTGGCGCCTGTCAGGATGAAGGAGATTGGAGAAATATGATGACATTAAGCACTTTCAATCCGCCGGAGCACATGTTTGCAGTCATGAGCATTATTGCCCTTGTTTTGCTTGTCATTTCCTTCATTCTTGCACTCAAACTGAGAAATATGATGGGTGCGGGCAAGGATACTGCGCCAGTAAAAATTCTTATGATTACAATTTTGCTGAACGCCCTCTTCGGGGTTTATTCCGCATCATCAATGTTCTGGAAATACCAGCACGACTATTTAACACACGTAAGGGTAACAGACGTGTTTCTGCTGGCTATAGGAATAATCTTGGTCACATATATCTACAAAGTTTACAGGGACTACACCCGCTTGCTAAAAAAGAACGAGCCGAACCGGTGATTCTAAGACGACTGACTACTAGGGAAATGTCTATTGATTATGGGCAGCAAAAATCATCTTGGCTGGCAGGAACAAGCATAACACACTGCGAAGCCAAAATACATGACGATTGCCCTCGTCGTCGTAGTCAAGTCAGCCCTTCACATTCCCTACGGGCAAAAATCTGCATACCTTCTTGCTGACACCTGCGAGTTCCATGGTGTCAATAACTTCATTGATATCCTTGTAAGCTCCGCCTGCTTCTTCTGCTAATTCATGCATGCTTACCGCATGAACATAAATGCCTCTGGACTGCATGTCCTTCTGCAGTTCTGTGCCTCTGAAGACTCTTTTAGCCTGGGATCTTGACATTGTTCGTCCTGAGCCGTGCATTGTGCTTCCAAACGTCTCATGCTCTGCGTGGTCTGTGCCTACGCAGAGGAAAGAACCTGTTTCCATTGAGCCGCCAACTATGACTGGCTGTCCAGTCTCCTTGTATAATTTCGGAACTTCCTTTCTTGCTGGGCCGAAACATCTTGTTGCGCCTTTTCTGTGCATGACTAATTCGCGGTCTTCACCGTCGACTTTGTGCTTCTCAACTTTTGCAGTGTTGTGCGCAACATCATAAATCATGTGCATTCCAATTTTTTCCGCATCTGTTCCGAAAACCTGTGAAAATCCTTCTCTAATCCTGTGCATAATCATCTGCCTGTTTGCAAACGAGTAGTTAGCAGCGCATCTCATTGCTGCCAGATAGTTCTGCGCCTCGGCTGACTGGAACGGCGCGCATGCAAGCTCCTGGTCTCTTGTTTTTATTCCCCAGCCATGCATCTTCGGCAGAAAATCTGCCACGTAGTCGGTGCATACCTGATGTCCAAAGCCTCTGCTTCCAGTATGCACCATTACGCAAACCTGATTCTCAAACAATCCCATCTTTTTTGCGGTTTTTGCGTCAAAAATATTTTCCGGGTGAACAACCTGAATTTCAAGATAATGATTTCCTGAGCCCAATGTTCCTAATTCCGGAGAACCGCGCTTGACTGCTTTTTCAGAAACTTTGCTCGGGTCTGCGCCTTCGATCGCACCTTCATCCTCAGTTCTTTCAATATCTTCTTCCCAGCCATAGCCGTTTTTAATGCACCATTTTGCGCCGTCTGTCATAACATCTTTATGCTGCTGTGCATTTAATCGTACAAAACCGTGCGAGCCAACGCCCGCGGGAACCAATTTGAACAGCGTGTCAACCAATAGTTTAAGTTTCGGCTTGACATCATCCCAGTTAAAATCTGTTCTCAACAGGCGCATTCCGCAGTTAATGTCATAGCCAATTCCGCCTGGCGAAATAATTCCTGTTTCCGTATCAAACGCTGCAACTCCGCCGACAGGGAATCCGTAGCCCCAGTGAGCGTCAGGCATTGCCATTGCTGCTTTCACTATGCCAGGCATGCACGCAACATTGCTGATTTGCTCAAAAACTGCAAAGTCCATTGAGTCAAGCAGTTTCTGCTTTGCAAATATGCGCGCAGGAACGTTCATCTTAGGCTCGTCTTTCTTGTAATCCTGGGATACTTCCCAGCACACATCAGAAATTTTCTTCAGCGGCGGCCTTGATGTTGGTATGTTTATCATAACATAAATCAAAAAAGCAACTTTAAATAATTACTGACGACGACGGACGACGAGGGGAATCCTCATTGTCTTGGGAGAGATTTCTTTGCAGGGTTGAGACATCATGCGGGCTTTGAATTCCCATAACCAATGGCTTTTGAACTAGTCGTTCGTCGCAGCCGTCAAGTCTTCTCGAACTTTACTTTCTTGAACTTTGACTGGTGCTTTGATTCCTTGAATTTGTAAAGTATGGCAGGCCTGTGCTGCCCTTTTTTTACGTGATGGGTTGCCTCAACAATGTTCATCAGATGCATCTTTTTCCTGAAATTCCTTTTGTCAACTTTTGCTCCAAGAATTATCTCGTAAAGATTTTGTATGTCAGTCATTGTGAATAATTCCGGAAGTAACTCGAGTCCTACTGCAGTATATTCAAGTTTGTATCTTAATCTTTTCAAAGCGTAATGAAAAATTTCATCATGGTCAAATCCTAGTTTTGGAAGTTCTTTTACAGAAAACCACTGGACGCTTTCAATTCCTTCATCCCCTGTCACATGCGGTTTTATCTTTGATGAATCAACAAGCGCGTAATATGCAACTGTTATTACGCGGCCTCGCGGGTCGCGCTTTGGATTTCCGAAAGTGTAAAGCTGCTCAAGATAAACATCGCTGACTCCTGTTTCTTCCTTTAATTCGCGCATTGCTGCTGACTCCACTGACTCATCAACTCGTACAAATCCGCCAGGCAGGCACCACATTCCTGAAAATGGCTCCCTGCCTCGCTTAATTAAAAGAACTTTCAGGTCATTTTCAATAACTGCAAATACCACCAGGTCAGCAGTTACAGAAGGCTTTGCGTACTTATCCAGTTCGGACATGTTAGTGTATCTAAAACGCTAATTAAAAGCGTTTCTAAAATACTATCGCGCTTATTGGCTTGTCAGATATTTTAATCTGGATTGACTGCCCTACGTTAAAGTCTGTCATACGCTTTTGCTTGTCGCCGTCGTAGCTGACTATACCATCTATGGTCATAAGAGATTTTACGTTCAAAACTTCGTCAGGTAGTATTTTACCTTTGATTAATTGATATTCTTTACCTGTAGTGTACTCTGTTGCAATGAAGCGCAATTCTTTTGCTGTCCTGTCAAACGTGCCTTCAGAGCCAGCTATATTAATATACCATCCTGTTGAGCCTGCGCCTGTTGATACAACTAATCCGCTGCCCATATGCACTTCTTTCTTGTCTTTGAACGAAACTTCATAACGTGCTGCGCCAGGTCTGAATTTTGGGCCAACTAATATATCATTCAATGCTAGATCTGGCTTTGAATTGGATACTTTTCCTTCAGCTCTTGTCCAATCCTCTGTTTTGAAATTGTCACCAAGAATTTTTTCTAGTGCTACCTTGAATTCTGAAGAGTCTATAACACAGAGTGCGCCAACACTCCTGCTTTCTGATTTTACCGACAGAATTGGGGTATTATCTAGAACATAATGTGCGGATTTTAGTACTGTGCCGTCGCCTCCGATTGCTATAATCAGGTCCCTGTCCTTAAATTCCGGAAAAGTGCCATAGGGCATATACACTCTTTGGTAAGGTATGCTGTAAAATTCCAAGGTTTTTCTAATGTGATTCAGGGAATCGTAATGTTCTGTGTGCTTGTTTTTATAAAATGCTATCTCTTCAGCTGAAAAAACTTCGCGAAGGTCTTCGTATTTTTCCGCGTAGAACTCATAGGCAGTCTGCTTTGTTGATACTAGCACGTTTTTGAGTTTCATTTTTTAATTGCTCCCAATAGTTTCAAAACCTTATCTGCCCAGACTCTGTCCTGTTCTTTCTTTTCTTCTGGCAGCTGCGTGTAGGGAACATACAGATGCTGCAGTTCAATCTCGCCTTTTTCCTTGCTCCAGTGCATCCACTGTTCATGTTCGAGACTCGCAAGATTTTCACGCAATTTCAGATACTCGTTGTAATCTCCTAAAATTTTGTTGTGGTCAAACGCCAGTTTCATTTTCATTGCATCTTCAACAGAAACTACAAATGCTTCCTTTGCGTCATCGCCGGATTTTAATTTTCCTGAGCCTGTTGCAGCATAGGTTATGCTCATTACATGCATCCTTGGGTCTCTTTTTGGATCAGAGTAAACCCCAATAATTTTTTCCAGTTTTATATCGAGATTTGTCTCTTCCTTAGCCTCGCGAACTGCAGCAGAATCTGTTGTTTCCCCGTACTCAACAAATCCGCCTGGTAAAGCGTAACTTCCGTCTCTTCTTTTTATTAAAACAACACGGCCATTGTAATTTATTATCATGTCAACTGCTGGAACCGGATTGCGGAATTGCTTGTAAATAGCGCGGACTCTTTCTTCGCCTTTTATCTTTCCAATCAGGTCTGAAGTTTCTGGCGAAACAAGCTTTTCCCAGTCTGCACCGCGGAACATCATATCTCTTATTGCGGAACCGCTGATGTACATCTCTTCTGTAATCTTTTTTATCTCGTAATTCTTTTCCTTAAAGAGATCATATACTGTTGCATTTCCGCTGTAAACAACATCAAACCTGCCAGCAAGATTCTCAACATGTGAAACCCATTTTGCATAATCGCCAATGTCTGGTAATGGCACTATCCTATATTTTCCAGTGATGGATCTTTCCAGCATCTGCTTTCGTTCTTCGCAGGTAAACGGGTTTTCTGCAGTGTGGTGCTTCTCCGCGCTGCCAATTCCGATTATTAAAGAATCTACCTCGGACTGTATTTTTTTGATTATATCTATATGCCCTGTGTGCAGTGGCTGGAATCTTCCTATGAACAATCCGGTTGTCATTTTTTAGCCTCCAGAAGTTTTTCAACTTCTTTCACAGCAGCACCCATTCTCTGATTCCATGCGCCGGAAACCAAAACATAGTTCGCACCTTTTGCTTCAAGCTCGTTTATGCAGCGCTCTAGAGACAGCTGTCGTCCATTTTTCAGATATCTCTGTCGGTCGGGAACAAACGGTACATCTGTATCTAAAAGCAGGTAAAGATCATACTTTTGTTTCTCCGCGAGCTTTTCAATCCAGCTCGGGC
>JAZDME010000035.1:0-3415 GCA_043801255.1 archaeon | reverse complement strand
AATCACTATTTCGGCTTTGTTACCCTCGTCGCCGGCGTTATGCAATCACAACAGTCAGCAAATTCCGCAGGCCTTCCGCGAGTCCGAGAACAGCAATCGCAATAAGTAGGTAGTTTGCCATATTTTTGTCATTGATTTCCTTTCTTATCAGGTAAACTGCAGGAATCAGGACTGCAAGCTTCAGCAGGTACATTACTGCGGCAGTCCCGGCAAGATTTGACATAAATACCGGAAGGGGATGCTCTTCCGAAAATCCCAGAAAATCCACAGCAATAAAAGTTGCAGATGCGTCCAGCAGGTGCGCAGGAAATGGCAGAAATGAAATCCTGTCAGTAAATTTGAAATGCTTGAAGATAAAGTATAGCAAAGCACCAGTCGTTACAGCCAGCCCAACAATCGCCGAACCATACAAGAGATTTTGAAATTGCAGCCCGTTGAAAGCAGCATAAACCCATATGATTATGTCTAACAATGTGCCGAAAACGAATGTCCCTTTCAAGGCATTTCCCCTCGTCGCGTATTTCTCGATTAAGAACGACGAGAGAAAAGCTCCAAGGAATATGGCTGCGGTTAACAAGTAAATGCCTGGGCTAATAAACCAAAATCGGTAAGGCAGCATTCCATGGTCAACCAGAGCGCGTATTGAAGAGCCAAAAACAATAAACGGCAGTAGTGATATGAAAAATTTGAAATCGATTTTTACCTTCAGCTTTTCAAAGACCTTGTAAATTGCAAGCAGCAGAATCAAGGCAATGGCAGCATAAGTTATGGTGTTAACGAAATTATATCCCTGATTTGCCTGCAGCGGAATCAGAAAGTACTTGTCAATGAAACCAGTCATGCTTATGTCCAGCCTTCGCCCTGCTTTGCTTCAAATCCCGGCGTTGTTCTTAATGCAGACTCGATGTTTGCAAGCCGTGTGTTAATGGCATCCAGCGCAGCTTTGATAGAGTCAAGCTTGTAATTCAAAGTCTCAACGCCCCTGCGCAGGTTTTCTATATCCTGCCCCATTGGCTGAGCCATGGGCTGCTGGGGGTACTGCTGCATCTGCGCGTCCTGCGGGATACTCGAGCCCATATCCGGAAAGCCAGCTCCCGGACCGCCTTGTTGCTGGCCCATCGGGGGAAATCCGGCAGGGCCGTAGCCTGCTCCGGGCATGCCTGCGGGAAAATTCATAAAATCATCTTTTTTCTTCCTGAAACGGTCAAATAATGCCATATTATTTGCCTCCGAGTTCAGTCAATATAATACTTGCGAATTCATCAACTGCTTTCGGGCCCATGCCAGTTATTATATTCCCGTCAATCGTCACGTTCTCGCCGGTGTACCGCGCCTTAGCTTTCTCAGCCTCGTCTTTTGCTTCCGGCGGCCAGCCAGTCATCTTCCTGCCAGACATTATGCTGGAGCGCGCCAGAACGATAGCGCCAAGGCAGATTGCTGCAACCAGCTTGTTTGAAGAATTGAATTTTTTGACAAGGTTCAAAAGCTCGGGATTATCCCAAAGAACCGTGCTGCCTGAACCGCCCGCAATAATAATGGCGTCGTATGCCTGCTCGCGGGCGTTTTTTATTAAAACGTCCGGCTTTACCTCAGCCCCCAGCATGCCCGTGCACCTCGAGGATGTAACGCTGGAAGTCACTACTTTGTGCCCCGCAGACTCAAGGGCCTTTTTGGGGTGCAGGTACTCCTCGTCCCTGAAATTATTAGGGGCTACAACATACAGGATTTTGGCCATCGCTTTGTCCTTTAAATAGCTGGACATATTTATAAATATGTATTGTTCATAATAGGTTTAATGGCTGCTGAGAAAAATAAAAAACCAGAAATCAAGGATATGACCCCAGAGGAGCGCGAGAAAGAAAAGCGCCTGATAAAGGAAGAGGCTAACTTACTCGCGGGCGGCAGAAAGGTTGGAACCAAAATTGAATTACGGGCTTATGAGCTGACTTATGATTCTTTTGGCGAGTCCCTGGAGCCTATTTATTACTGGCTTCTTGATTTCCTGCGCGAGGACCTGGGCTATGAAGTCGAGAAAACCGCAGATTATTTTGCGGCGGCAGAGGCTTCAAGCTGGTTCGGCGAGATGGGCATGCGCAGGACAAGCATGGAGAAGCGCGCATCAGAAATTCTCGGCACAATAAACATGGTTGTAAAGTCCATAATAAATCTTGTTTATGACCTGCGCGAGTTTGATTTACGTTTCAAAAATTATGAGGATATCAAGTCAAAAGACCCAAAGGCCGCAAAAAGCGGCGAGCAGTCGCTGAAGACTGTCTGGCTTACGGAAGTTGATATGAAAAAAGGGAACGCCGCGATTAATGCGCTTGTCCAGAACCTTAATTTTATAGGTTTAAGGGACGCATTCATGGCAGCAGATATAAGATGGGGCAAGAGCCGGGAGGAAGCCCGAGAAAATGCGCGGAAAGCAGCAGAGAAAATTGAGACAACTGAAATTGTAAAAAGGCCGCTGGTTGGCAGAGTAGTCGAATTTGTTGACTGGATTTACCTGTCAGAATCCGAGCTGCGCAAGCGCTATGAAGTTGAAAAAGCATACCTTAAATCGCAAGTAGCCGCGCTGAAAGTCTATACGAGCTGGGCAAGGCCTTACTTGATTGCGACGCACAGGCTCATGCCTGTAGAGGTTTCGCAATTTGGCGGCGAATATGAAAAAGAATTCGGTATTTCTCCTGCTGACCTGGCAACAGGCTTTGATGTAATGCACACCTATCTGGAAATCTTTGGCAAGAAAGAAGTCAAAACATACGGGCATCTGCCGGAAATAACATTTTCAGAAGAGAATAAGGAAAACAGGATTTATGCCTGCGTTGAAATAAGGCTTGGCTACCGCGTTAGCCAGGGCGGGAGAGACGAACGCGGCCATTATATGGCAAAAGGCAAAGTTGTTATGCAATTTATCCCCTATGTGCTTTCAGCCAAGCAGCTGAAAAAGCTGAAGGAACTGCAGATGCAGGAGCCTCTGCAGTTTATTGATGACATAACCAGGGAAACACTAGCGGCAATGAGCGATGACATAAATGATTATGTCGAGGGCAAAAAAACCGAGAAAAAAGAGGAGGCAAAGTTTGAGTTCCCGATTATAAAGCAAATTAAATGGACTGCGGAGCAGATTGGAAAATTCCAGAACGCTTTCAATAAGTTGGGCATCAAGCCCAAAAGAAAGCAGGACTGGGAAGTGATGCTGCTGAAGGCAGCTGCAGCAAAGAAGGCTGCAAAGGATGTTTTTACTGTTTATGAAATTTACAAAAAATCACACGGTATGCTGACGTGGTAATAATCGCAAAAATCTCAATTCTGTCCCACATTAGGTTGGGGACAGTGCAAGTCGAACGAAGTTCGACTGCACCAAGCCGAAATTATATTTCGGCTTCGGAATTGCTTGGTCAAATTTGTTCCC
>JAZDME010000029.1:0-29216 GCA_043801255.1 archaeon | reverse complement strand
GTTGCGTCAATAACTAATTTTTCCATTTCAACCTATTATCCTGACTCCCTTTCCAGTCGGGTATTTTTTTACCAATTCGTTTATTGCAATTATTGTCCCGCCAGCTTTCCTTATTTCCTCTGCGGCACCGCCTGAAAAGCTCCATGCAGCTATGGTTATTCGCTTTCTAAGTGTTCCTGCTGCAAGCACCTTGCCCGGCACAAGTACCGTTTCGCCGTCTTTTACAAAACGGTTTATCCTCGACAGGTTTACTTCGCGCCTCTTCCTCGTCGCGCGCTCCAATTCATAAGCAAGATTCTTCCAGATAGCTGCCTTGTGTACTTTCAGCTCAGCTATCTGTTTCTTCAGTAACGGATTTGTTGGTCCTGTGTGTTTCATTTTGATTTATCCTGTGAAGCTCGCAGAACCTTTGGTTCTGCGTTGTTTCATCGTATATACATCCCGATTTTTTCCCTGCTGCTTTCAATCCCAATCGTTTCGCATACAATTTCATCCAGGCAGTCTTGTGCGCTTCTCTGTATCTCTGAAACATCCCTTGTTTTTTTCTTGGGCGCAGGTTGTGTGTAATCATCAAATACGGAGCGGTTAACCGCTTTTGCAACAGTTTTGTCATGAAAATCTGAAATAACAAAATATACTTTTTTGAAATCTTCAAATGTTGCGTTTGGATTTATTGACGTTAGATTAGCTGCATAAAACGCATTCATTATTTGCGCGTACTTGTTTGCTGAGGCAATAAACCTTCCAGCTGCCTGCTGCTTTTTAACTAAGTCTTCTGATGATTTAATTTCCTGCAAATTTGAGAAAAATATGGCTAGCTCGTCGTTGCTCAGCCTTCTGTTCTTATTTGTCGGTACCATTCTTTTAGCTTAAGTTTTTAAATCGTGAAACACGATTTTTAATGCGCGGGGATAGTGAAGCGGTCAAACACGCACGCTTGAGGTGCTGCGAAATGCGATTTCGCGTATTTCGCTGCTCGCGAAAGGTGTGTCCCTTAGTGGGTTCGCAGGTTCAAATCCTGTTCCCCGCATTCGCTATGCGAATGCGACCAGCCAAATCCTAGGGATTTGGCGCTGCCGCATTTTCGCTTATTTTAATTTGGCTTCCTTCAGCTTCCCTTGCAAAATACCAACTGCCTCAGTCAGTATTTCAGCGGGTTTTAACTGGCCCCAGCTCTCCAGAGTAAATATAAATTTATCCTCGCGGTTTTTGACGTTAATGCCTGCCTTTCTAAGGATAACCTCATAGGATTCATTCCATTTTGTAAAGTCCTTTACTTCAAGCTCTCTCCCGTCCCTCTTCAGCACGTCCTCGGGAATTTTTTCGATAGCGGACTTGGTGTCAGCATCCTTTGTGATTGTAAATTCCGGATATCCGCGGTAATACATGTGCCCTGCGCACCACTTTACGTGCGCTTTGCCTTTTCCCAGAATCGCAGTTGCCTCAAATGCAATCTCCTGGTTTTCCAGCAGCTTTACTATGGGCGCCTGCGCATAAACAGGCTTTACATCCGGATCCTTGAATTTCATGTCGCCGGCATAAACTGTTGCCGGCCCTTTTGCCTTAAGCGTTATCTTTACAGAACATTTTGCGCATAGCTTTCCTTTGCACGAGCACTCTTCAGAAAGGTTGTATGACTTCAGGTCTGTTTTTAATGGTATCAAACCCAGCCTGTGCGCAATAATCTCATCATAAAGCGCTGACGAGTTTTTTGTGAAATAAACATCTTCAATTGCCAGGACTGGCACTTCAAACATTGCAGTTCGTCTTATGGCATTTGCGAATGCCGGAGTTATCTTGTCTGCAACGAAAGTCACTTCATTTTCAGTGTGGTTCAAAACGTTGATTTCCATTTTAATTATACTCTCCTTCCCCTCTTCCCGCCTTTCTTCCTGCAGCCGCCGTATGGAATTGGCGTTACATCCTCTATGCCCATTATTCTCATGCCTGCTCGGGTTAGTGCGCGTATTGCAGGCTGCGCGCCTGGCCCGGGATAGCGTGCGCCGTTCTGCCCTCCCTGCGCTCTTACCTTGATGTAAATCTTTGTTACCCCTTTTTCCTGCGCTTCCTGCGCAGCTTTCTTTGCAGCCATTAATGCAACTGATGGCGATGATTCTAATCTGTCCGATTTTGTCATCTGCCCGCCGGAGCCAAAGCCCAGGGTTTCGGAGCCAGTCAGGTCTGTGATGTGTATGATTGTATTATTATATGATGCATATATGTGCGCTATCCCTAATTTCTCTGCAACCATTATTTCTCCTCCGGTTTCACTGTAACCGGCTTTTCCTGGACTAACTTGGGCTTGAATCCAGGGACAAATGAAACCTCATCTGCTATCTTGACTAGGTATGATGGTGAACTTATCTTTTCTTTGTTAACTGCAACTTTGTTGTGAACTATGAACTGTCTTGCCTGTTTTGCTGTCAGCGCCATATTCTTCTTGTAAACAACAGTTTGTAATCTTTTCTCCAGAATATCTTTCAGCGTCAGTGCAAGAACATCATCGATGTCTGCCTCGGCGCTTATTATGCCGTATTTCTGGAGCTTTGTAATAAGGATTTTTGCCTCATTCTCTTTTCTTTCTCCAGTCATTACAGTGATTTTTTTGGCAATCTCGCGCCATTTTTTTAATATCTCGCTAGCGCGCCATATCTCTGTTTTTGTTTTCAAGCCGTACTCCTTAACGAGTATGCTTTCCTCGCCCATTCTTGCTATAGCCCATGGTTTTTTTGGCCTGCTGAAAGCTTTTTTTCTGCGTAGCATTACTTCTTACCTTCCTTTTTTGTGTCCTGGGCTGCTGACAGTTTCTTTGCCTGCCCTTCAGGCGCGCCTTTCTTTTTTCTGATAACACCAACTTGTCCGCCTTTTCTGCCGGTGCTGCGCGTTCTTTGTCCGCGCACTTTCTTTGAGCCCTTCGCGTGCCTGATACCGCGGTAAACTCTGATTTTTCTCAAAAGCCTGATATCCATTTCATTCTGCAGTTTCAAGTCAGATGAAACAAGATGTTTATCAACGCCGGACTCGATGTCCTTGCGGCGATTGTAAAGCCATGATGGAATTCCGTACTTTTCGGGATGCTTCATCGCATCCTCTATCTTATCTATCTGCTCCTGGGTAAGGTCTCCTGTTTTCAGCGTCTTGTCCAGCCCAAGAACACTGCAGACTGCATTTGCCATCATAAAATCCACTCCGCGCACGTGCGTCAGGGCCATGAAAACACAAACGTTGCCCTTGATGTCCTTGTCTACAATTCTTACTAGGTCCCTAAACTCCGGATTAGAATTCGCTGGTGCTGCAGCTGGTTTTGGAACATGCTGCACAATAGGCACATGCGGTTGTGTTGGTTTTGCCTCTTCAGCCATTTTATTTTATTTATATAATCCCGAGAAAACACAAATTTTGTGCCTTCAAAGGCAACCTACTGACGTAGGAATTAAAATCAGCTTAGATTGGTGCTTTTTAAATGTTTAGTAAACGCCGAGACTGAGATTTGAACTCAGAAACCCTTTCGGGAACAAGCTCTCGGGAATTCTGTTCCAGGCTTGCGCATTTTCCTGTTAAGGAAATTAGCTAATTTCGCTTTATACCAGGTTGTGCCATCTCGGCATGTTTTGAGAAATTCAATTTGTTCTTAAAAGTCTTTTCAACGGACGACTACGACTAAGGCAAAGCTCATTGGTTGGAAACAGTCAAAAAGCAAGAGAGCAGACACCGAAGCCATAATTATATGCCTTTACCCTAGTTCGTCGTAGTCAGTCGCTGTCTTTTACAAAACTTCTGCCTTGATTATCTTGACTTCCTGAACCGGGCGGTCGTTTGAGTCTGTTTTGACTTTGCCGATTGCATCGACAACGTCCATGCCTTCAATTATCTTGCCGAAAACAGGGTGTTTTGTGTCAAGAAAATCGTTGTTAACTAAATTTATGAAAAACTGGCTTCCGCCGGTGTTTGGGCCCGCATTTGCCATTGCTAACGTTCCGCGGTCGTTTTTGTTGTGGTTTGTAAATTCATCTTTGATTTCATAGCCCGGCCCGCCCATGCCAGTTCCTGTCGGGTCTCCGCCCTGTATCATGAAATCGCTGATGATGCGGTGAAAAACCACGCCATCGTAAAATCCCTGGTTTACCAGTTTCTCAAAATTGCCTGTAGTTATGGGCATGTCTGAAGACAATTGTATCTTGATATTGCCCATGCTTGTCTGGAGCAACACCACTTTTCCCTGATTAGTTTTTCCCATAAGCGTCCATGCTCCTATTGCTATTATAAATATAATTATCACGGCAACTGCCAGTAAAGTCTTGGTCTTTGACTTTGCCGGTTTTACTTCTTTGCCTTCTCCGCTTCTATCATTTCCGGCGGGAGCAGGATTGGAATTCCCTCCCGGATCGGATACTTGTACCTGCATTTCTTGCATGTTAGCGTGCTTTTATTTTTGTCATAAACCAAGTCTGCCTTGTCCATCGGGCAGCAGATGATTTCTAATAACTCTTTTGAAAGTTCATTTGATTCTGCCATGAATTTGCTTTAGATATTAATCTTTTAAATCTTGCTGATATTTAACGCTGCATCCAGCCTTCTCGCAAGGCTCAGATTCAGAAGCCCCGACATAACCCAGCCGATGATCCAGATAACTGGCATCCCTGCAATCAGCGGCAGGCTTGTTGCAGGATAAGTCCACATCACCAAGTTATGGCTTCCAAGGTATTCCATTGCAAAGCCAAAAAGTCCTGCTACCAATGCATCTGCAGCCAGCGACTTAAGCGTATTGAATTTTATTTTATATTTGCTGTGAACAAAATCGCTGAGAATCTGGAATCCTGCTATGGAAGCCCCCCAGCCGATAATTATTGCTAGCGGTATGTCCTTCCAGATGAAAACATTGAAAGCGCCGGTGTAATTAAACAAAGGCTCTGTTGCAATCTCCCAGAACAAACCATAAGCCATCCCCGCAAGGTATGCGGGCAGATATGATTTTTTCCCGTAATAACCATACCAGAAAACCAAAATCGTTCCGGTGGCTGCAAGAATTTCCCAAATATATGCCATGGTTCAACTTCTCCAAGAGTTATTAAAAATCTTGTGATGACGACGACTACGACGAGTGATAAGGTTATTGTTTGTGGGGAGGCAAACACAAGCCGAACGAAGTTCGGCTGTGCCCCGCCGAAATCTTATTTCGGCTTGGGACTATCTTGGCTTGGAACTCTGGCTGGCCTCAATCAATAGGGATTGCCCTCGTCGTTAGTCGTAATCGCTAGCATTTCCCCCCGCCGTAGTTGCTAAATATTTTAAACCCTGAGCGGAACATGATACCATGTTCCGCTGGTATGGGCTGCTTGGCGCTTTAATGATAGCATTCGCAGAAATCAACTTTATCCTTAAAATAGACCCTTTCGCAACATGGTATTTCCCGATTGTATGGTTTGGATATATACTTATTATCGATTCGCTGGTTTACAAGCTGAGAAAAAATTCCCTCATTCACAACAACAGGAAGCAGTTTGTTTTTCTCATGATATTGTCTGCTGGAATATGGTGGGCATACGAACTGTTTAATATCTGCATGGGAAACTGGAATTATGCCTATGCGGGCGCTTCTTCAAATCTGTTTTCAACAGTTCCTGTTATTTACGGAACGCTGGCATTTTCCACAGTTATTCCCGCTTTTTTTGAAACCTACGAGCTTTTCAAGTCGCTGCACCTGTTTTCGCATGCGCACCTGAAAAAAAAGCACAACATAACAAAAGGATTTTTGTTTGGAATGGTTGGCTTCGGCATTTTCTGCCTGGTTGCGCCAATCCTTGCTCCAAAAATTTTCTATCCGCTGATATGGCTGTCCTTCTTTTTTATTTTGGACCCTATAAATTATCTGCATAAGCAGCCTTCAGTAATCAAACACCTGAAAGACAAAAAAATGCAGGTTCCCGTAACCCTTATGCTAACAGGAATTACACTGGGATTTTTGTGGGAATTCTGGAATTACTGGGCTACTATAAAATGGACTTACAACACACCTTATGTTGGTTTTCTGAAGATTTTTGAAATGCCTGTTATCGGTTATCTTGGGTATCTGCCTTTCGCGCTTTCACTGTATGCAATGTATTATTTTGTATATTCCTTGTTCTACCACAAAATTCACATACTAAAGGATAAATTCTAGACCACTTTTCTTGCTGCAGAAATGCACGCCTCGAGGGCCTGCTCTCTTCCTTGTTCTGGATTTGCCAGAATTTTGAATGGCCTTGTAGCTAAATTATTAATTAAAACCGTAAATGGAATAAATCTGCGCACGGCCCTATAAATTTCTTTTTTATCGGCACGCATTGCCTGTGCAATATCTTCTGAAACCGTTTCCAAGTTTACGGATTTTATGGTTTTGTTAAACAATCCAAAAACCTCAGGATGGATTTTTGCGACATAAAGTTCCAATGTCCATTCAGCTGCAGAATGCCCCCATGCAGTTTCTAGTTTTGGAAATAATCTTTTTGACAGATTAAATGCCCATCCGGTGCCCCAAACAGGATTCATATTCAGTTCTCCTTCTGCAACATAATCAACTACGTCATGGCAAATCATGCCTTTTCGCAAATAAGGATTTTTGATATTATCGAACCATCTTGGATATCCTTTGAAATCTCTCCAGTCAAGCCTGCTTCCCGGTACAATAGCAATATCTGGCAGCGTAGAGCCGAAGATTGCTGTGGCATCGTCGCTTCCTGCTCTTGCAGTTGCATACATATGCGTCAGGTGAAACATTTCGGGTGAAGGTTTATTGATTGGAATAAAAACTTTACTACAGCAGAACTACATCTGTCTTGACTGCCATGTTCTTTTTACTGCGGCTAGGCATGCCTCAAGAGCCTGCGCCCGCCCTTGTTTGGGGTTTGCCAATATTTTAAACGGCTTCGTTACCAAATTATTAAGCAAAATCATAAATGTTACAAACCTGCGCACATCCCTGTAAATTGCCTTTTTGTCTGCATTCATAGCCTGCGCAATATCTTCAGATATTTTTTTTAAATTTACAGATTTTACCGTTTTATTAAATAAATTAAGAACATCTGGATGCGTTTTAGCAACATAAATTTCCATAGACAATTCTCCTAGCGAATGCCAATGATGATTGTGAAAGTAGGGGAATAATTTTTCAGACCATTTAAATGCCCATCCCGTGCCCCATACAGGATTCATATTCAGCTTTCCATGCGAAATTTCATCCGCTGCTGCATGCGCAAAAAATCCTTTTTTTAACGCATCATTTTCTATATTTTTAAACCATTTTTGGTAGCCTATAAAATTTCGCCAGTTTTGGCTGCTACCGGGAATACCACCTATATCTGGTAATGCCGAGCCGAGAATTGTTATTGCATTATTGCTGCCCGATTTTGCCGTGCAGTACATGTGCGTCAGATGAAACATTACATCACCACAACATCCGTCTTCACTGCAAGCCCCTTCTCTGAGGCTTTCAACTCGTCAGCGTTCATTTCTGCAATCCCAATTGCAAGCAGGTTGTTCTGCAGGTCAAAGACTGCTGTTGTCGCGCCTTTTTCCAGGTCAGAGGTGTATGCCAAAACTCCCGGCACAAAAACTGGCGAGCCGTGCTTCAAAAACTTCTTTACGCCTTCATCTGCCCAGACTGCAGGCAGATGTCCTACACAGCGTTCCGGAGATGTTACGAAATTTGCAATGAATTTATCTTGTTTATTTTTCAAATACTTGAAATAATTACTCTTGACATACTCAATGGTTACAGAATCGTCAATCTTCAGCGGACCTGCCTGAATCCTGCGCAGGTATTCCATGTGCGCGCCAGCTTTCATGTGCTCGCCAATCTGGATGCATAAAGTCCTGATGTAAGTTCCGTGCTCAACTCCTGTTTCAAAGTAAACGTCTCGGCCTTCAATCTTTTTGATTTCAAACCAGTATACTTCACGCTCTCTCTCGCGCCTGGCTACTGCAGACTTGGATGGAGGCGTCTGCTTGATTTTTCCGGTAAATGCCTTTACCGCCGCATCCAACGACTCAGGTTTAATTTCTTCATGAACATGCATCTTTCCCTCATAGACTTTTCCTGCCAAAGATAAAACTGAAAGTACTTTCACTGCTTTTCCAAGCCCTATCGGCAAAACGCCGGTCACAGCGGGATTGCTCTTAGCTAATAGCACAAAACTAGTAGCGCTCTAGAGTCCCTGCGTGACCTGCTTTTGGCTGTTCCAGTATGCCGCGGACCTTATTGACACAGTGAATTGATTTAGGTCCTTTCGGCTTGTCAAGATTTATGATACCAAAATTTAACAATTCGTGCGCAGTTCTTTTTGGAAATCTTTTTGTAATCCTGACTTTTTCGCGCAGGATAATTTCTCTTTCAATTCTTTCATATGGCAGTTTTTGCATAGCTCACCTCCTTCCAGTTTTCTATATCTTTAATTGTCTGAACAAACTTTTCTCCTTCTTCCGAAAGTTTGTATATTCTTGGAGAAAATTTTGTACCTTTTCCTGAAATTCTTACAAATCGCGAATATTTTTTAAAATAGTCTGAAACTGAAGACGGGTCACAATTGAGCAACTTAACAAAATCTGAATTGGTTAGTCTGTCATTTTCTTTTAGCTTAAGCAAGTATGTATTCATCGACTTAACATAACTATGGTCCAAAAATGTTAGAATTTTTTGTAACCTTTGCGGATGGTTTTTCATTAAAACTACTCCGTTTTCAGCAAATTTTTTTAAAACATCATATAATATTTTCCAGCCACTAGCTTTGAGCATATCTTTCCTAACCCTTTTAAATTCGCAATCTAATCCGCAAAATCTTATTATCTTTTCAAAAAGTTCTTTTTCGTCTTCGCTATGAGATATGCTAAGATAGTGTAGTCCTTTGTTCCCGTTTGTTACATCTGTTCCGCCTTCAGCCATCAATAATCCATTTAATACATGCAAACGCTCTTTTAGACTAAATTTATTCAAATTAGAATTTGCAAAATTCAGCAAATTTTCTATTAATTCTGCTATTGCTTTATTTTCTAAAACTATTCGAGCATTTCCAACTTTTGTGGTTTTTAACACTGCGTTAGAAATCGTTGGATAAAGCTGTTCTTTTTCAAAGTGTAATTTAGAGAACCAATATGCTTTTGCCTCATCGTAATTCTCCTTGTTTGTTAATAATATTCTCAGCTTCCAAAACTCTTTTGGTATTTTCAAATAATTTTCAAAATAACTAATTAGTTTTAAATGTAATTCGGGACACTTGTTAGCAAGATATAGTTTGCCATCGTAATTTCCATCGCCCCAAATTAGATATAGCGTTTCCAGTAATTCGCTATTTTTTTCTATAAATCTCGGAATGGTAATTGGCCTTATTGGTGCTTTATAAAAAGTAATAAAGTTATTTGGTCGTATAAATAAAAATCCGTCTTTCAAAAATATTGTTAAGTCTAAACTATTTTCCTGGTGTTCTATTTCAAGTTTATTTTTAGATATTTGTAAAATATCTATATTAATTTCTTCACCATCTTTAATGTGTATAAAATCTTGAGCCAAACTTTTTGATATCGTAGTCCTGCCCCAATCACCAATTTTCGAAATATCTACCGCACATTTATCTTTATATTTAAAACGCATCAGAGCCGCATCTCCTTTTTTAATTCCCAAATGTTTTCTTGCTTCAGAAATAATAGAAAAACAGCAAACACCTCTTTTATCTATATATATTTTTGTTTTAAAACTAATCAAACTATGTTCTTCTTTTGCAAATCTAGCCAAGATATCAGGGTTGCCTAATTCCGAAGATGCAAAGTTATTATAGATTGCTAAAGGTTTCATTTTTAGTATATCAATAGTTTCTTGCAATACAACTGCTACCACTATTTAATACCTTTACGGCTGGTTGTCCAATGTCCAATAAAAAGAAGCTATTTCAGAAATCTCAATAAAAGGCTTGCTGCAAGCTTTGAAGTCATACCAGCTTTATCCTTTGGCGGGGAAACTTCAACTAAATCTGCCCCGCGGACTTTCTTTGTTGCAATGGTTTTCTCAAGAATGCTGATAAAATCCTTTTCGTTCAGCCCATCTGCTTCCGGATAGCCTGTTCCCGGAGCTAATTTCGGGTCAATAACATCAATATCAATTGAAATGTAAATATTCTTGAAATTCCTGCAGAATTCGAGAATACTCTCAGGATTTATATTTTTTTCAAATGGAATTTTTTCTTTTTTGACGAACTCGAGTTCATTTGGCGCGTACTTTCTTGCGCCGACAACAAAAATACCATCAAACATATGCTCATTGACTGCCGCGCGCAGAATATCCTCATGCGTTGCCGGCAGGAAATCAACATCGCAGTCAAGGTGCGCATCAAAATACAATAATCCTGAATGTGGAAATGCTTTTGCAAATGCGTGCATCAATCCGTATGAAACTGAATGGTCTCCGCCCAATCCTATTACAAGATTTTTCTTTTTGTAAGCGTCTGTTGCGGTTTTTTCAGAATCCTTATGGAGCTTTACGAAATCATCTCTCTCGCTAACTTCAAGGATTTTAACATCTTTAAAATCTGAAAGCTTTCCCAATTCAGAAATCACAGCCTCAGGCCCTTTTGCGGCTCCACGCCTGTCTCTTTCAACAATGCATGCGTCAAACGGGATTTTGATGATAGAAGTTTTCATGTTTCACCTTTGGTGAAGCTAGCGGAACTTGTTCCGCTTTGATTCACTCCGACGACGAACTAGTGCAATCGCCATGTATTTTGGCTTTGCGGTGCGTTGGTGCTTGCTTTTGGCAGCCATTAACCAATGAGCTTTGCCCTCGTAGTCAGCGTCTATTTCTTGGCTTTCTTTGCTTTTGCTTTGGCTTCCTTTTTATCTGGGACTTTGCCCTCGTTAGCGTCAGTTTTTGCTTCTTTCCTCGGCTTTGGCGGGGACTTCTTGTGCTCTTTCACGCCTAACGTTTTCAAAGCTGCAATAACATCCTCGTGAGCCGCGCCTTTTTTGATGTCCGCTTTCTGCGGAAGCAGCTCAAGATGGTCAATGTTGACCTTTCTGCGCCTTGTGTTCCCATCAATTAAAACAAAATTCTTATCAATCACATCAACGATTAAACATTCCTTGCCGGCATCCCTGCCCGCAAGCTTAACACATAATCTTCCTATTTCCATTTTACAAACTCCGCAAAGTATGGACTAGCAAAAATTACTAAACTTAAACAGATTTTTGCTTTGTCCATTTTATTCTCCAAAATTCAGTTTTACTGCTCCCAACGGCACGCTTCCCAAAAATTTCTGCTGGCCGTCATCTCCTTCCAAAATTGCATAAACATCATACTGCCATTGCTTATGTCTCACATAGCCGCCACATTCAGAAATATAAAGATTGATATGTCGCCCAGCTTGTAATTTTTCGGCATTTAATTTCATGCTAACAACTACAGTTCCGTTACATACCCGCATCTTATCAGACGCTTCTTTTATTTTCTTTAAATCCAAGGTTAAACTTTCATTTTCAATTTTTCGTACAATACCTTCCAGTCGTTTTATTACAGCCATATGTATCCCCTCAGCGATATTGGTACGTCACTCGGTCCGATAACTTTGTATTTCAGTTTGGCTCTGTAACCCTGAATCATTCTTGAACACTGTGAGCAAAGCATTCCGCCGAATGGCCTTTCGGGCTTCCTTTCCGACTTGCCAAGGTGCTTCATTTCTGCTGGCCTGACCCGGGGCTTTCCGTGTAAAACTTCCTTGCAAATTGCGCAGATGTGCTTGCTGTGCTTCTTATAATTATAATGCGTTACAGTTCTTCCGCCCGGAGTCCGTCTCTGGCGTTTCTTGAATGAAGTTGAAGAAAAGCGTGGCTGTCCCTTCATTTCTATTTTAGCAATTCCTTTTGTTCGTGCTCTTTTGTGTGTCATATTTTTCGGCTCCTTATACCACCTTTAAAACCTTTCTAAATAATGTTGTGAACACCATTGAAAAAATGATGTATGTGCCTACCCAGCCGAGTCCTGTAGTCAGATGGCTAAGCGGAACGTGGAATGGCAGCGGCACTACGGCAAGAGTATTGTACCATCTGCCAAGCAGCCAAAATATTGCCAGGAATGGCAGCAGCGTTATCAGAGTTGGCTTCATTTGCTGCATCATCATGTTTGACTGAAGCGGCATCATCTGCTTCTGAATTTCCATCTGTTTGGCAGGGTCACTTTTACACTGCTTTAACTGCTCCTGATATTTTTTTGTGTCATCCTTGCACTGCTTAATCAGCTGCTGGTCTGTTACATATCTGTAAACCAATGTTGTCGCCAAAGACAGGATTACTGAGATTAAAAATATCCCCCAGAACGGGTTCAGGTGCCCAAGAAATCCCGGAGCATTATTCATAGCAATTAAAGTTGCATTTGTTGTTGCATTAGTTATTACATCAACCATTTTAATCCTGTGAAATCATCCTTCTCAGGGCAGGATGCATGTCAAATGCATGCTGTTTTGCAATGTCTTCATACATCTTGTATACAATCATTACTGTAAGCAGTATTCCTGTTCCCCTGCTCAGCGCGCCTCCAAGGTCTGCGAGCGCTGCCAGCGCTCCGACGGCTATTGCGCCCATAACTGTAAGGGCAGGTATATATCTGTTTAATATCGATTCCAGCACTCTCGGGTCGCGCCTAAAGCCCGGAATCTGCAGTCCTGATGCAATAATCTGCTTTGCCTGGCTTCCGGCATCCATGTTAGCTGTCTTTACCCAGATTAATGAAAATACCACTGAACCGAGGATCATAAATAACGTATAGGTCAGTGCCTGCGCACCCATAGTCCATGTAGCAGTTCCAGTTACCAATGAATTCAGTAAATCGGGCGCATTAATCCATCTGACAAAGCCAGAGACAGGTGTGTTGCCTGAGAACGTTCCGAGTACCGCGTGCCCAGAATTCTGCAGCAATCTTGCCCATAGCTGTATGTTTGCCATCAATGCTGCAATCAGTATGACTGGAATATTTGAAGTGTAGATAAATTTCAGCGGCCAGCGAATTCCGTAGCCTCTGACTCGTCCAAACGAGAGCGGTATTTCAACTTTCATTGCCTGCGCATAAACCGAAACTGCAAAAACGGCTACAGTTATTACTACGCCCATTACTACAATTGATGCGCCTGTTACATCGCCCAAGCCCAGCGCCTTAATCAGATAAGGTATTGAGCCTGCGGGCACATCCGGATTTGTCGGCGACGGGAATGGATTCAAGGCTCTGACAAAAATCTGCAGGCATACCCCGCCCGCAATAAACAGCCCTATTCCTGAGCCAAAGCCCCATTTTGTTGTAACCTCATCCATCAATACAATCAGATATCCGCCGAGGAACAATTGCACTATCAGGACGACCTCTATAATAAGATATTTTGCGGTGCCTGCAAGCGCGGGATCCGGACCTAAACCTCCGGTCACTACGTAGACTGCTGACTCAAACAATATGAAGAACAGCACAGCAATTTTCTGCACTGCCGCAAATTTTGACTTGCCTTCCTTTGTTGTCAGGTCAATGCCGAGCATTCCTGCGCCTGCCATGAGCTGCATTACTATGCTTGCGGTGACGATAGGCCCGATTCCGAGGCTTATTATTGAGCCGAAACTTGCGCCAAGTATAATAGAAAGATACTCAAACTGCTGCAGCGAATTCTGCCCCAGCCCCGCAAGCGGTATGTATGACAATATAAAAAATAATATCAGTACTAGCCCTGTCCAGAGCAGTTTTGTGTTAAAGCCCAATTTCTGCACTTCAGGCTTCTTTACCTCCGGCAAATACTTGGTTATAGACTCTACGCTCACCATGACTATTCCTTCGGCGTTACAGCCTGCCCGCCGGCGCCCTCAATTTTTTTCTTTGCACCTTCTGAAAACTGATGGCAAATGACTTTCAGCTTGTGATTTAACTTGCCGTCAGATAGAACTTTCGTAAATCCCAATTTTGTTAAATCAATTTCCATGATTCCATGCGACTCAGCTCCCCATGCCTTTGCATTCTTGTCAAGCATTTCAATCGAGATTGCTTTAACAGGTATCTTGAATGTTCTTGGCTTGAACTGTATGCCTCTTTTTCCTAAATGGATAGCTCCGCCGTGGGCTGTGTAGAATGAAACTTTATGCGCGCCTCGCTTACCGGCGCCGCTGTGCCCGTGCCCGCCTCTGGAACCTTTGCCCCTGTGGCGTTTTGAGAAGCCCCAGCCTCCCGTGCTGCGCCCGCGCTGATGCCTGTTCCTTTTTGCTTTTCGGACTACCATTATTTAATCATCCTCTCGATGAGCTTGTCAATTTCCTTGCCCCTGTACCCTAAAACTCCGCCTTCCGCATATGCTTTCTTTATGCCGCCTTTCTCAAACCCGCCTATCGGGGGGTGCAGCCTGAAATACTGCTTAAGGCTCGGCACTTCCTTAAGGCTGGTTTTTGAATCATAAAAAGCTTCAACAAATTCCTTTATCCCATACTTTGTCTTTTCTTTCAGGAAATTTTCTGTGATGGGCTTGTCACCTGCCAATTTGCCCCGATGCTGCAGAAGTTTTGCAAATGTTTCCTTGCTTATTTCGCCAAAAGCAACAAAATCCTTAACCCGCTGCACCATTGCAATCGTGCTTTTATCCGTCGGAAGAACTACGCAGTAATTTTTCTTGTACAATCTTAATAATTCAAAGGTTTTTCTGACATTAGGATTAAGCCCGACATCTCCCCTAATCCGGACTACAGCTATCTTTACCGGAACATTCTTAGCATGCGTTTCCTTTTTTTCAGTTTCCATTTTTATGAGCCGTATTTAACGGGTATGCCTGGCTTGATTTTTATCTTTGAAGCAGTAAACAGCGCATTTACAACTGCATTAATGAAATTTATTTTCTTTCGCGTCTGCCCTATTGACTTGCTCCAGACATCTTTGTAGCCCGCAAGTCTGAGTATTTTCTTGATTTCATCGTCTGTAACCAGCCCTGCGCCTTTTGGCGCGGGCATTAGCTTCACTTTTACGGAGCCTGACTTACCTTCAACTTTAAATGGCAGCGAGTGCGGCTCTCCGCAGCCGCATTTCCAGCTGCCGCAGCCTCTTGGGATTTGCACGATGTTTATCTTTGCCTCTCTCAGCGCTTTTTCTTTCGCGGGTATTGATTCTGTTGCTGTTCCGCGCCCGACACCGAAATAACCATCGCTGTTTCCAATTACTGCCAGCGCCGTAAATGACGGCGAATTTCCTTCCGCAGTTTTTTTCTGAGTCTGCTTTATCAAGCGACGCTTTCCGCCGCCGAATTTTCCGTGCGCCTGCCCTATAAGTATGAACTCAGATTTCAGATTCGGAAGAAGCTTGTCAACAACTTCTGCCTCGCGGATTTTTAACCCGCGCTCGAAAATCTGCTTTATGTCAGATATCTCGCCGGATTTTACTTTCCTGCCAAGTTCTGTTTTTGGCAAAAACTTGCTCATGTCAAACTGCCTTACTGGAAATCTCTCATGTTTCTTTTCAGCAGGCGCTGCTGCTGGCACTACGGCTACTTCTGAGCTGTTTGCCGGCACCTCTTCCACAATCTTTCCTTCAACTAATTTTTTCCTGCCTATCATGTTTTGCCCACCAGTTTATTTTTTAACTGAACGAAATCGCTGCTAATCTGAGGCTTTTTGAGCCACTCTGCGATGTGATGCCCTGAAATCCTTTTTTCGTCCGGCAGCACCTCTGCGCCATAATTTATTTCCAGGCCGCCGTCAACAGCGCCTTTAAGCGCCGCAAACAGCTTTGTGCCCTTTGACGGGGTGTAGAGCCCTATGTCCAAAATTGCCGTTTTGATTTTCTTTTCATGCGCTTTCCTTGCTGCAATCAACCCTGTCAGGTATGCTGCAGGTGTGTTTTTCATGCAGTGTTTCCAGCCAAGACTTTGCAGTTCAGATGAGTGTGCTGTAACAAGAGTTTTGTCGCCTTTCGGGGAGTACTCTATAAGCTGTATCGTTATGTACTTGTTAGACCTTCTTACTACAAGCCTTGGCATTCTTGCCCGGAGCATTTTCAGGCGTTTTGAATAATTCGTTTTCCCTTCGCGCCTTCTCCTGAAATGAACTGCGTAACGGGGTCCTTTAGCCATTCTTCTCCTTTTTCAGCAATTTGTTTGACTCGATGTAAAACATCAAGTGCCCGCGGTCCCTGAAAAATCCGCCTTTTGCTTTTAAGTATAAATCCCTGTAAGTTTTCGTTTCGAGCGCATCTTTGTTTTTTAAACCCTTGAGCGCAGTCCTGATTTTCCTTATTTTTATCATCCACTTGCCTTTTCTCGGGTTTCTTGCAAATTTTTTGCCCTTTCTTGTGCCGTGCCCCATCTGCCTGCCTTTTTTCTGCTGTTTATGCCTGGCGCGGGCTCTGTGCCTGCTAATTCCTTTTACTGGCAGGATTTTTATCGCGCCCTGCTTTATGAGGCTGCGGATATCATCCTTTGTCAGCGCTTCCTTGATATCATCATATCTCAGCGGGTCAAGGACTACTCTTGACAGTCCTACGCCTGCTACTTTTGCTGCTAATACTTTCTGGGTTTCTGTATTCATTTCTTTACTCCGTGACTAGTTGAATCTTCATGGGTTATTGCTTCGGTTTTCTTCTCTTCCATTTTTGGCTTTGCTTCTTTTTCCTGTGTCGTGGGTTTTGTTTCCTTCTTTTCTTCCTTCTTTTCCTTTTTTTCCTCTTTTTTTGATGTTCTTTTTTCCAGTACGGACTTCCGAGCATCTTTCCTTGCTTTCATGCGCGACTCGGTATCTGCAACAAACTTCTTCCCGTCTTTTATGTTTGTGAATTTGATGCCTTTCTTTTCAGCAAGTTTAACCAGAGCAAGCCTCTTTTTCAATCCGAGATTCGAGGACATAATTGCCATCTCATCTTTCGGATTTATCTTCTCCAGCTGCTGCAAAGTTTCAACGTGAACAAGCCTGAATCCTTTCAGATTTATTCCTCTGAGTTCAGCAGGGCTTCTGTATCCTGCCTGCACAACTTTGCGCTTGCCCGCTTCCCCGCGGCGCATCTTGCTGTGATAGCCCCTGGGTTTGCGCCAGTAATTGTCACTAACGCGCAGCCTTACGCCATAGTCCTGCCTTACAAAGTGCGGCCTTTTTTTATGCATCCGCTTCTTTTCAGCCAATAATTTTTCGTTAACCATGTTAATCTGCGGTTACAGGCACCCCTGCCTTTTCAACCATGTAAATGCCATCAAGGAAAGTCCGCCTGTCTCTGTTGCTTATTTTCGTTGACTGCTCTATTTTTGTCGCAACCATTCCTGCATCCTCTATGTTTACTGATTCGACTGTGATAAATTCCCCCTGGATTTTTACGCTTACGTCTGCAGGAAGCTTGACTTTTCTCGGCCTTTTCTCGCCGAAGAAATTCTGCACCAGCAGCTCATTATTCTGTATTGTTACTGTTATCGGAAAATGCACGGACACTACCTTGAGTTTGTATATGTATGGGTTTTGAACGCCATTGAACATATTTTTGATGTGTGCTACGAACGTTCCGGACAGAGCGCGCGCATCTGCAGTTTTTCCTTTTGTCACGACTTCCATCTTGTCACCGGATTTTTTTATTTCGATATCTCTCGAAAACTTTCTTACTACTTTCCCCTTTGGGCCTTTAACCGTAAACTGTGATTTTTCAACAGTTACTTCAATCCCTGCAGGTATGTCAATTTCCATTTTAGTATACGAAAGCCAGCAAAACGCCCCCGAGTTTTTTTGCTTTTGCATCGATGTGTGTCATAACTCCTTTTGATGTTGACACAATAATCCTGCCAAAATCTTTTGCTGGCAGGTATCTTAATTCATATCTCTCATAATCTAAAAGCGTGATTGGGTAGCGGGGCTTTATTGCGCCTATCTTATTGATTGCGCCACTAAGCTGGATTTTCAGGACCGTTTTCTTTTCTCCGGAAACCTCGTAGCTCTTTATGTAGCCTTAATTCTTGAGAATTTCCAGAACGTGCCTTATCAGGCGGGATGCGGGCGTTACGGATATTTCTGTCTTTCCCCGGGCTTCAGCGCCCCGTACAACTTCCAGCACCTTTGCTAATATATCATGTTCCATATCTTACCTCAATTTCTTGAACCCCAGGTCTTTTGCAACCTCTCTAAAGCATCTGCCGCAGATGTTCAGCCCGTATCTTGCTATGTGACGCCGGGTTCCGCCGCATCTGTTGCAAATTGTCAATCTCTGCCCGTACTTTCGGGGCTTAGGAATATTATGCCTCATGAAACGCGCTCGTTTTGTTTTTCCTACAATTGTTTTGTCCTGTGAAGGTCTTTTTGCCATCTTAGTCCTCTTCCTCTCTTGCAGTTATTCCCAGGGATTTTTGCGCCCACACCCAAGCTTCCTCGGGAGATATTTCGTGGCTATGGTGGATTTTTGCATAGTTTATCTTTCTTCGCTTAACCCTGAAACCCGGGCGCGCAAGGCTTACTGCAATCTCAAGCCCTATAATCCCTATTTTGGGATCGTATTTCACACCCGGAATTTCTATGTATTCCCTTATTCCGAATGAAAATCCGTTTTTCATGAAGCTTGTTTTCCTGACTTTGAAGCTGACTGCGTGCAGGAGAGTTTTCAATAACTCAGAGGCTTTACTGCCCCGGATTGTCACCATGGCTCCGACCGGCAAGCCTGGCCTTAATTTCCAGGTGGCAATTCTTTTTTGTGTGACAGTCTTCACGACTTTTGCACCGGACAGTTTACTCAGCAGGAGAACTGCTTTCTCAGCGTTTTCCTGCTCTACACCAGAGCCTATATTTAGTGTGATTTTTTCTACTTTGATTTCCTTCATTTTATTCTCAGACTTTGATTTTTGTTGCGCGTTCATTGCACTTTAATCTCCTGTTTTGATTCCCCGATTGTGAATATCTTGTCAAGCGAAGTTTCCCACTCCTCTTTTTCCCCTGTTAAAACTGCGGTTTTTTTCTTTTTCAAATCGCCGAGCTCTTTTATTTCCTTGAGTTTTGCAATCTCGCCAACGTGCTTTCCGCCTGTTGCAAATATTATATTTCCGGGCTTTAGCGCAAGATGCTTGACAACTTTTCTGGTATTAGCTTCGAACAGCAAAACATCGCCTATCTTGTAATCTGATTTCCCAGAGAGAACATTCCAGCCGTTGCTGCAGTTGAACTGGTGCTTTCCGCTGCCGATTGTTTTTTTGGATATTATTTTTGCAGGAATTGTTCTTGCATCGTGGTCTGGTATTTCTATCAAAACAAGTTTTCCAATCTTGTTTAACGTTACGCGGTAATTTTTCTTTAATTTAGGTATTGACAGCACGTCAAAAATGCCCAGCGGCATTTTTTCCTCTTTTGCCTGTTTGCCATTAACAAAAATCTCTTTTGCAGTTATAACCCGCTTGATATTTTTCCTTATTTTTGCAAGCTGCATGATTTCAAGCAGCCAAGTGTTCAGAGCCATTGAATTTTGCAGGCTGTGCGCTCCAGGGTATGGCTTTGCAACCCATTTTATTCCCTTCCTTGCAATTGGCCAGCTATCTGGCGCTGCAAGTCTGCTGATTTGATTGATCTTACTCATTTTTCTTAACCTCGGGTTTCTTGGTTTTTCTTTCCAATGCCCTCATTCTCGATTTGTCGCTTAAATTCAGCGAAATTATCATTAGCTTTGATGCATCAAGCGGATATTTTCTCGGCGCTGCTCCTGCTTTTGCCTTGAATTCGGCGCCCTTGACAATAACTCTCATTTTTTTCATGTCCACGAGTTCAATTTCCCCGATAACCCCGCGGAATTGCCCGCGCATGACTTTGACTTTGTCTTCCTTTCTTACCGGAAAGCTGCGCCTGTTGTATTTCTTGCGCAATTCCTTTGACAGGTGCGCTGACATCAGCTTGTGCCGGATGTGCAGCGGGGCATTAATTCTATATTTGTGCTGCTTTCCCGGACGCACGGATGATTTCCAGTGTATGCTGAATTCTTTTTTCATTTTGCTTCCCTTTTTATTGAATAGTAAATTGTCGCGGTGGATGCTCTTCCTATTCTCCTCGCGTCCTTATCGAGCTCGCCTTGCTTCGCCATATTTCTGAGATACTTTGATATTGTTTTGAAGCTGTATTCGGCATTCTTCTCGAAAACCTCTTCTGCATTAAGTTTCCCATTCTCTTCCAATATTCCAGTTATCAGCGATTCAATCGAGTTCATTTTACAGTATCATAGTAGCAATCTTTGCGACTGCTGGCCATCTGATTGCAACCTCTTTTGCAATCGGGCCCTTGAGCATTGTTCCCTTCGGGATTCCAAGCCTTACATCTTTCAAGACAATTCCCGCGTTATCCTCGAACTGCACTTTCGTGCCGTCTGGGCGCATGAATTCTTTTTTCTGCCTGATTATGACAACGTCTGCCATCTTATGGCGCATATCCGGCTTTCCTTCCTTAACAGCAACTTTTACCAAGTCGCCAATTCCAGCAGTCATTAATCGCTTGGTTCTTGACTTGAAGCCTACGACGGTGATTATCTGTGCTATTCTGGCTCCGGAGTTATCAACAATGTCAAGCCTTGCGCCAATCGGCAGGCATTTGCAGATGCTTGATTTCTGGTCTTTCATTGTGCTACCAACTCCTGACTGCTGCTCGCTGCGCTCGCAGTGCAATCGCCATAAGTTATGGCTGCGTGAAATCTCTGCAAGGCATGCTCATGTGCCTCCCAAGCCGAAATGAAATTTCGGCTGGGCACAGCCGAACTTTGTTCGGCTAGTGTTGCCCTCGTCGTTAGTACGTTATTCATTTCTTTTCTCCCGCTAACTCCCTAGCAGAAGCCTTGCTTCTGCTGGGCCCATCCAAACTGTGTTTGGATAGGGTTTCGATTATAACAAATGAAACTGTTTTTGCAATCGGCCTGCATTCCGCAATTTTTACTGTGTCTCCAATTTTTGCTGCGATGCATGCAGGGTTGTGAGCTTTTACCCGCGAACGTCTTTTTTCATAACGCTCGAATTTTGGTATGTACCATAGCCTTGGCCACTCCACTGTCACAGTTTTCTGCATCTTATCGGATATCACTACTCCAGTAAATGTTCTTCCGCGAGCTTCAATTTTCCCGTGAAGTGCGCATTTGATATCATCACAGCTCACGCTAGATTTGCTTTCCTTTTCATGTGTTTCTTCTTTTTTGTCTACCATTTCGATATCTTCTTTTTTATTCGATCCCACGGGCGCGCAACCAGCAATTCCCCGGCGATTTCGACTTTTTCCCTGCCGGGCAGCTCGAGCTGCAGCACGACTCCCGATTTGAATATGCGTTTGTCGCCTTTTCGTGTCTCGATGACGAGCGTCTTGAAGCTCTCATCAACTACTTTTCCGCTGAGTCCGAGATTCGCGGAATTTTCAGCCTGCACGACCTTCGCGTGCAGACCTATGAGTTCGTGTCTGACCACGTTTTGAGCATTTATCATCGCTTATTGGCTCTCTCGGAAAATCCTTTTCGGATTTTCTTGCATGCTTTTACTCAACCTGCTGTCGCACTTCTATGCTATCCGGAGCGAATCCCAGGGAAACAAGTATGTCCTTCACTTTTTTTCTGTGGTCACCCATCAATTCTATCATACCGTCCTTGCAGGTGCCGCCGCAGGCCAATTTAGCTTTCAGCTGTTTCACAAGCGTTTTCATGTCCTGCTCCTTGTTCTCTATCCCCTCGATCACGGTTGCTGGGCTGCCAAATTTTCTCTTGACAACCTTAACCACTATTTTTGCTCCCTCTTTTGCAATTGCCGCGCAGACGCAAAGGTCCTGTGGCAAGCCGCAGGTCGGGCATATCTCAGGCATTCTTTTTACTTAGCCTCCATTTTCATTTTTGAGAGCGTGAGTATTTTTGCTATTGTCCTTTTTATCGCACGGATTTTTCCCGGGCTCGTTATCTGCGAGCCTGTCGCGCGCTGGGATTGGAGCTTTATGAGCTCTTTTCTTAACTCGAGCAACTTTGCCCGTTTCTCGTTTGCGGGCATCTTGGCTATGTCTTTAGCCCGTAGTATTGGCATCTTTTTTCTCCTCTGCATCAGCCGAACTCTGTTCGGCTTGTGTTTCCTCAGGCTTCGCTTCTGACTTTGATTTTCGTCTCTTCTTCTGAGCTTCTTTTTCTTCAGTCTTTGCGATTTCTTCTGGTTTTTTCTCTTCAACTTTTTCTGTTTTCTTTTCTTCAACAACTTCCTTGAATTTGATCCTGTCTGGAAGCAGTGTTGTCGGCGGCATTATCATTACCTGGACTCCGACAGTTCCCGAACGCAAATTCGCCGGAACTTGAGCGATGTCAACATCTTCCATTGCAACTTTTCCGCATTTTTTCATGTAACCTGCGGGGAATCTCCAGCTCTGGGCCCGCGAACCGGGCACGCCTCGGCCGGCGATTTTTATTTCCGTGCCCAAAGCGCCGGCATTCATTATGTCTGTAACTGCTCTGTAGCCTATTGCCTTGAATCTTGAAGGCCCAAATCTTTCCAAGTCGCCGGCAATTCTGCTGGCAACGACAGATGCGGATAAATTAGAATTAGTTATTTCGCGGACTTCAATCTGCGGATTTTCCATTCCGAATTTTACCTTCAGTGTTGTTGTCAGTTCCGCAATTGTTTTTCCGCCCCTTCCGATAATCAATCCGGGCTTAACTGTGTCAATAGTCACTTTCTCGCCCATTGGCGTTTTTTCGATTGTGATTCTTCCTATGCCTGCGGATTTTGGAATTAATTTCTGAATGTATTCCTTGGCTTTGAGGTACTTGACTTTTTCCTTGATGAACTCGCGCTCTATCATCTGCTGACTCCTGTTGCTGCACTAGCGGAACTAGTTCCGCTGTGCCCAGCCGAACTCTGTTCGGCTCGGGTTTGTGAGCTAGGTGAATGCTCATGAGTTTTGGGCTGCGCAGCTGCATGTGCTTCCGGATGCGTCGGTGTTTTATGTTCCAAGCTGTGAATTGTCTGCTTTGCCTGCTTCTTTTCTGCAACTCTGTCCATTTCCTTTCCAACCAGCTCGAAATGCGTGTTTTTCCTAACCAGCCCCATTTTCCTGCCGTAATGCCGCAACTTTGCTCCTTTCTGCATTGCTGCATGTATAATCACAAGTTTATTTGTGTCTATCCCTTTGTCCTGTGCCTGCCCTTTGAGATTTTTCAGCAGCCCTATTATCTGAAGGGATGCATTTTTCGGGTATCTTCCCGGGCCGACCTTGCCTGCCTTGTGGCAGATATCCCTGTTGAATCTGCGGTATGGCACTGCACGTTTCTGGACAATGACATTTTCCAAAAGCTTGATTACAGCATCGACTTGCTTGTGGCGTATGAAATTCGCAATTTCATAGCACTGCTTGTGCGATATAGGCATATTTTTCCCGCTAACCATAACCATTGTCTTTGGTTCGAAACCCTGGAAGCTGTATCTGAAACTTGTCATTTTTATTTCACCGATATGAACTTTGAACCTCTCGTAGCACCAATACCCGGGCCTCCGTGCTTTACTTCGAACTTTGTTGTCATTACAAAATCCCCTAAAGTCCAGCCTATCATCTCCGGAGTTATATCTATTGGAACGAACTCTTTTCCGCTGTGAACAGCAATTTTCAATCCGAACATTTCCGGAATTACAGTCATGTCCCTGCAGTGCGTCTTGATTTGCTTCTTGTACTTGCCTTCCTTTGCGAGCTTGACTTTTTCCATTAGCTTTTTTTGTTCAGGCGTGAAACCGCGCTTGATGTTCCTGCGCTGCCTTGACGGAAGAAATTTTGCTAATTCCGTCAGGCTCATCCTCTGCAATTCTTCCGGTGTCTTTCCGCGGTACGTGAATATTTTTGGCATTTTACTTACCTCTTCCCGTTCTCTTTGGCCACAACAGTCCTACTTTTCTTCCGGGCGGCGTTCCGCGTTTTGTTGTTGTATGTATGCCGAGAGATCGTCTATGGGTTCCGCCAAACTTGTGGTCCACAGCGTTTTTGGCAACTCCTGAGACTACTGGATGCAGCTTGTTTCGCGCTGCTCGGGCTATTGTAGCCTTTCCGCCTTTTACCCATGGCTTTTCTGTCCTTCCGCCGCCGGCTACTATGCCTACGACTGCGCGGCAGTTAGGATCCAAAGAAATAGTTTTCTTTGATGGTAATTTTAGCACGACTTGGGTTCCTTCCTTTGCAACAACCTGCGCTGCAAGCCCTGATGTCCGTACAAACTCGCCGCCGTTGTGCGGAATTCTTTCAATGTTATAAACAGGGTATCCTGTAGGCACCTGGACTAATTTCATTACGTTGCCTGGCAGCAATGGCGCTCCTGCGCCTGCGTAAACGCGGTCTCCAACTCTCAATCCAAGAGCTGCTGGCAATAATGCAGTCTCGTTGTTCTCATATTTTATAACCATCAAAGGCTCTGAATGCCCAACGGAGTTTACTATGTCAATAACTTCCCCGGCAACTAGCTTCTCCGTGGGCTTTGCATAGACTATTTTACCGAAATAACGCCAGCTAGGAGACTGGTATCTCGGTCCGCCTGCTCCCCTTGCCTGTGTTATTCCTCGTTTTCCCATTTTATCCTGCAAAAGCTCCCGCTCTTGTATAATTATCGCACATTTCGAGAAACTTCTCGCCGTCTTCAGTTAGAATCGGCACATAATCTTTCGTATCTTTAACATAATACAAATTCATAATTCCCTGCACTACGGATTTTACAAGTGCTCCTCTGACATCAATAGACAATGTCCTGTGCTCCAAAATTGTTTTGATTGCCGAACCCATCTGCAATTTTTCAGCCAGTCCTTCCTTTACCATGACTTCGTAATCTTTCCAATGTCCATTTCCTTTTTCAATATCTATTACCATTTTATGTCAGTCCCAGCTGGGTTGTGATGTCAACTGCCTGCGTTGCTGCATTGAGCTTGACGTATGCTTTCTTCCTGCCGTCTCTAAGAACAGTTGTGTTTACCGCGTCAACTTTTGCGTTAAAAGCTTTTTCAACAGCCCACTTTACAGTTGATTTTGTTGCGTCCCTTGCAACCACGAATATCAGCATGTTTTCTGCTTCCATCTTTCTGACTGCTTTTTCTGTGTTCAGAGGATAAAGTATGATGGTGAAGGGATCTTTCAGCGGTGCTTTTTGTTCGGTTGCCATTTTACTCAAATAACCTCTCTTTCTGCATCAAGTTCAGTGCAGCATGTGTCCATATCGCCAAGCGCGAAGGCCTTGCGCCAGGCGCCAATTGTGCAGCGTTCAGGTTTTTTACTGAAACAACCTCAACGCCGGCAATATTTTTTGCTGCGTTCTGAAGGCTGCATGACTTTGAAACTATAATCAGAGGCCCTACTTTTGTCTTATACTTGCGAGCTCTTGCTTTTCCTTTTCCTGCGCGGACTTTTTTCTCTGAAGTTCGTGCAAGTTCTTTTTCCAGGCCTAATTTTTCCAAAACTGCCACGACGTCGGATGATTTTTTTGTGTCCTCGAATTTGTCTTCAATTATAATCGGTATTGCTTTAACACCTTCAATCGTGTGCTTTGCTGCTACTAACTCGCGGACAGCAGTCGCTGCAATTGCTGAACGCGTTGCTTTTTTCTTTTCCTTGATGTTTATTTTTTCCGCAAATATCTTTTCAACTTCCGGCGGGAATGCCTTTACTCCCTTGACAGTCTGCGCTCCCAAAGCGCCAACCCAGTTGAACTGCGAGCCGCGGTGCGACATTGCTTTACGGGCTACTCGGGAAATCCCCTTTCCGTAAGTTCCGCCGTATCTGCTACGGCGCTTTGACCATGCTTTTCCCTGTTTTGCGCCGGCAATTGGATTTGTTCCGTAAGGCTGATGATCATGTGACATTATCGCGAGAGCTGCGCGCTTAATCAAGTCGGTGCGCACAGGCTCGGAAAATTGTGCTGGCAGGTCTATCTCAGAAGTTTTCTCGCCTGTGATTGAATAAACGTGCGCTTTCATAACTATCCCTGTTGACTCCTGGTGCTGATAAGTGTTATTTCAGGCGCCTGTGTGAATGTAGAGTTTTGCGGCCTGATTGGATTTGATAATACGACTAGGCGCTTTTTTGCGCCAGGCACTGAGCCTGAAACCAAAATAAAAGTTGATCTTACAGTTCCATAATGATATATTCCTGAAACTGGATTTACATTTGTTGTTTTTGCGTCCGCAATTTTTAGAATTTGCTTGTTGTATTCCGTCCGCTTGCTGTATCCCATCTGTCCGGGCTGCGCAACCCACCATCCGCATACTGCCGGAGTTATAGGGCCCATTGTTGCCCTGTGCCTTACGCCAAATTCGGATTTGTGATTTGCTAATTTGATTCCGTATCTCTTGATATCTCCCTGGATTCCTTTACCTTTTGATATTGCGTGAACATCGACGTACTCTCCGGACTTTAAAATATCAGTTACGGAAACTTCTTTTCCAAGAATCGAAAGTGCGTAGTTAAATCCTTCCTCAAGAGTTCCGCCAATCGGGAACTCAACAATATCCGGAGTTTTTTTCGCGAAGCCTGTTGACTGCGGCTGCGTATGTGCAATAACGCGAACTTCAACCGCATCATGCAACTTTGCTTTTAAGTCATCAAGCTTTGATTTCCTTTTCTTTGGCATGAACATTGCCCTTGCCAAGTGCTTGTCTAAATTGTCTGCGAGAACTTCGCCCATCACCTTGAAACCATATGCATCTTTTGAATATAATCTTACAGAAATAATCTTCATCGGAGGCGCTTCAATAATTGTTACCGGACGCCTTACTTCCTCGCCTTTTGTCGGGACTCTCGGCCTGTTGTCCACAAGTATCACAGCAGTCATTCCTGCTTTGTAGCCTGCGAATCCTAATAACTTGGGCTCTTTCTTGTCTGCCCAGTTTTTGACTCGCGCAACAATATCCTGAGCTCTTTTTCTAGGCCAGAAGCCTAAGCTTCCGCGTCTTGGCCGCTTCCTCTTCATATGTCCCATAGTGCTTATTTTCAGTTCTGGAAAGGTCCTTTTAAAGTATACCTATTTGCCGCTATGACGACAGAATTACAATCTATAGGGGAATTAAGACTCAGATTTTGGGTTTATAAACTTTCTCGAGAATAGAAATGAGCTAAATATCAATCTGATACCAGTATTTATTCTGATTTTTGCGGTATCCTTCATTATATCCTGACCTTTTGAAACCCAATGCCTCATAGAATTTAATTGCCTCTTCGTTATCTGTATTAACACAAAGGCTGACGTGCCCTCCATGCCCTATCTTGTCAAATACCCTCTTTACGAGCGATTTGCCAATTCCTTTCCTTTTTTCCGCGACATTTACCTGAAGCATGTAGTGTGAAATGCCATCTCCAAGGTCTTCCATAATAATGAAACCCCTTATTTTCGAATTCTCCTCCGCAACAAGGCAATAAAATGCATTAGGGCATTTTTCAACCAGCTGAAATTTATCCTCCCTCCTTTTGGAATATCTTCCATCCATCTGGTGAAGGACCAATTCCAGGTCTTCGTGTTTATACTCGCGTATGTTCATTTTTATCTCATACACTTAACTTAGCTTCTAGATCTGTTACACCATTGCGTTGGCGCATTTGGTTAACTGTTCCGCGGTTTGACTTTTTCAGAACCTTTGACTCATAATACTGCAGCTGTTTCCCGCAATAAGGGCAATCTGGAGGATTGTAATCGCCAAAGTTGCCCTGCTTCAAAAAGCCAGTCTCTTCCTCATCAGGATCAACTTCGCGCAGGCAGCTATTGCAGTAGAATACCTCCTCAGAAGAACGGGCCATGAAACTTGAAAAAATCGGTTGTATAAATTAATTATTATAACAGAATAAATAGTTAATAGTGCATAGGTATGTTATATTTTGTATTTGCGGGCTTATTTCTCAGTATGCTGGCTGGAAGGTCTATTGCACTCGACCTGACAACAATATATATTGCATACATGGACTCCAGTTTAGGTGCTGCGGTCAGCGTGTATCTTAACTGCTCGTCTGCAGAATACTTCCGGACTTCAAAATTATCTCTCATTATTGTATTAAGATCGTGTTCCCGAACAAACTTTCTTGCAGGATTTACAACATTTGCATAAATTGCATATGACTGCGGGTAAATATTGTCACCCTTTTTGGTTCTAGCGCAAATAAATGATGTTTTTGTCTGCAGGTCATCCAAGTGTAATTGCTGGCATGCCTGTGAAAGCTTTCGTGCAGAGATATCGCTTAATCTGTCATCTTCATTGCACAACGCAATTATCTTATGGGCAATTATGCTCTGATATTCCTGCGGATAATTCATCGCTATCCTGTCAGCAATGCTTTCCTCGCCAAATTCCATTTTCAAGATTCTTTTGAAAAGCCTATTAAAGATTGTTGTTCGGTATCTGCTGTGTTTCCCTCAAATATCCTTTTCAAAGAGCTTCTGCTGTATTCTGAGCCTGCACATACAGAATATACAATATCTGATATTGTTCCTGCGCTGAAATTCCATCCTGTGTCTGTTTTCCCGAAAAATCTTTTTGCGTACATTTCCCAGTCAGGCTTTACTCCATCTTTTACGAATTCTGGCCCTTCAATTCGCTTTCCAGAACTGAAACCGTAAGGAACTTCCTCGTCTTTCTTTGCCTTGAACTCGAGAACTGCTTTCATACGCTCCTGCTTGAAAGCCTCGTAGCTGTAATCCTCAGGCTCCATATGCGGAACTGTTATGTAAATAAGGTCATGTTTTGGTATCCTGCCCTTTGCCAAGTCGATGCATCTTCTTCGCAGGTAAGATACTGCGCTTTCGGCGCCTTCCTCAATTGCTGTGCGCGCGAATTCATAAACTGTCTCGCGCTCGAAAAATGTCTTGTGCCCTTTTTTTGTTTTCATGTCCATGCTTGTTGTTCCCGGGCTTAGAATGACGCCGTCAAGTGATGCTATCGCAGTGCCCGGAGAACACGAAATGAGTTTGTCTGCCTTTCCAAGATAAGTAAGGTATTTAGAATTCCTGAGGCGGTTTTCAGCTTCTTCACCGCTCTTGCTAGATTTCAGGAACAGGAATTTCCTTGAATAGTTTATAATTTCAAAGCCATTTTCTTTCAGGAGGCTATTAATGCCGCCAAGCGCTTGCTTCAGCGATGTTGATGCTTCTTCTTTGCTTAATCCATACTTTTGCCTGAAAAGATAATAGCTCTTATCCGAAACACGGTCCTCTGCGTATGCCAGGTCAAAAACAATCTCCTCGCAGAAAGCGTCTATGGCTTCCTGCAAAACGACCTTGCTTTTGCTGT
>JAZDME010000021.1:0-2526 GCA_043801255.1 archaeon | reverse complement strand
ATTATATGGAAGAGGCAGAATCGCTGTGCGGCAAAATTGCGTTTGTTAATTCGGGACAGATCATAAGCGAGGGAACACCTGACGAATTAAAAAAATTGGTGGGAAAGGAAATTGCAAAAATATCCACGATTCCCGGCGAGCCGCAAAAAGTCATTCGAATAATTAAAGGACTGAAAAATATTGAGAATGTCACTGCTACCGAGCATGGCGTGGTAGTTGAAGCTGAAGATATCGCGCAAAGATTGCCCGAGATTGCCAAAGTGCTTGAGAAAAACAAGGAAACTGTGGTTGAGATGACATTGTCAAAGCCTTCGCTGGAAGATGTTTTTCTGAAGATGACGGGTTCTAAACTTAGAGAGGTCGGTACAGTTGAATCTAATAAATGAAATTGAAAAGGATGCGAAACAGTTCATGCGCGAGAAGCGCACGCTCATCCTTATGCTAACCGCTCCGCTTTTGGTACTGTTCATAATGGGCGCAATATTCGGCGGAGAAGCCACAAATACTGGCAAAAGCACTATCGGCATGTGCGATTTGGATAACAGCAATGCATCACAGCTTTTTGCAAACGGAATAAAAAATCAGACGCAAGTGATTGATTATGGTACAAACGAAAATTGTGGCGCAGAACTGGAAAAAGATGTGCGAGAAGGCAAACTGGCGGCGGGCTTGGTCATAAATGCTGGTTTTGAACAGGGAATGTTGCAGGGAGTTACCCAAAATATATCCGTAATATTGGACAACTCCAGGTTTCAGGTTTCGCCTTCCATAGAGGCATTTGTGAGAGCGGCAGTGCAGGAAACAGACCAAAGGATAGGCACGCAGTTCATACTGTCTGTTTGGCAACAGCTGAACGATGCCAATGTAAAACTAGACAATATGCTCGTAGATATAGAGGATACAAGACAAAGAGCAAATGACATGAAAGCTAATTTGCAAGAGACAGTAAATTCTCTTAACGCATTGGATATAGATGCAGTTAGAACGGATATTTATCTTGCGAATAGTACTGTGCAAAATACGGTTGTTTTGCTTGACAACGCAGAAAGCAACCTTACAAAAATAGAGTCGGATTTTGCAGATTATGATAATACGCTGAATCAGACAGAAGCGGACCTTATAGGAATAAATGATAGCTTGGCAAATGCAAGCTCATATATACAAAGTGCGAAGGCAGGCGTGAACTGCAGCGATGTTCTGTATTTTGCTTATTGCACTTCACTAGACAGCCTCAACAACAGCATATCTTCCTCGCAGCAATCAGTTGAGTTGAGAATACAGAAAGTTAGGGATGCGAGAATGGATTTACTTGAGGCTAATCAGACAATACAGGAGTTTAGAATCAATATCGCCTCGGCAAGAACAGGCGCTACAAATGCTGAGCAAAAAATAAATAACATGCTGGATTTTGTGGAGCAACTTGAGGAGAACAGAAATTCTGCGCTGCAGACAATAAATGAAGTGGACATGTCTTTGACTGAGATAATAAGCAAAACATATGAGCTCCAAAATATTATCAGTGCAAGCAGAAACCAAATAACACAGATAACTTCCCGCCCGCCGGAATTTGTCATTGCGCCGATGTTGGTTACTTCAAATCAGCTTTTTGGCAACCGGCCTTTCTTTGAGTTTATGCTGCCTTCCCTTCTTCCGCTCATACTGATGTTTATTGCGCTTTTCCTGGCATCAACATCGCTTGTGCGCGAAAAGCACGGCGGAACGCTCACAAGAGTTTATACATCGCAGGTAAACCGCTTTGAATTTGCGGCAGTAAAGGTACTAAGCTATACGGTTGTGCTTATTCCCGAAGCAATATTGTTGGCGCTGATTGCATCTGTTTTCTATAATGCATTTGCTGTTTCGGATTTGAATGCATGGTTTTATGTCATACAGGCACTTACGCTGCTTATCCTGACATTTGTGGCACTGGGAATTCTGATAGCTATCTACTCCGAGTCCGAGGCGACCGCATTCCTTGCTTCATTGGTAGTGGGATTGCCCATGCTGTTTTTGAGCGGCTTGCTGTTTCCATTCGAGTTCATGCCTCCGCTCGTGGCTTTCTTCGGAATGCTCTCGCCGCTTACGCAGGCAGTGATAAGCATGCAGGCAGCAATATTGTACAATTCGCCGCAGGCATTCGGCTCGGTTGCGCTAATAATTTATTCCGTGATATTGACGCTGCTTGCCGCACTGTCGCTGAAAAAGTAGATGCACTGCCGCAAATAATGTGCGCGCGGCAATGCAGTAATGTTCATAAACTCTAACTGCGTATTTTGTACATGACATTACCATTTGGAATGAAACACTTTCCTCCGCTTCACCACGAAACACATCCAAAGCACAATGTTTTTCGAAGTTACCATGAAAAAAACAAGCGAGAAGATATATCGGAAAAAATTGTAAGAAAGGAAATGCTTACGCCCACGGAATCTTATTTTGTACTTCACGAAAAAAACAAAGAGCATATGAAAAGAATTTCTCAGTTTTCAGATAAACTTCCAAAAAAAATAAAGACACTTCTGATAA
>JAZDME010000017.1:0-4577 GCA_043801255.1 archaeon | reverse complement strand
GCTTCACTTTTTTCCTTCAAGTTCGCGAGATTATTTTCAAAAATCTTGATATTTGACAGCAGTTCTGTTTTTTCCGCATTTAATCCTGAGATTTCTTTCTCCAGCTTCTCATTTTTTCCCTCAAGCTCCTTCAAATCATTGGTCCCGAGGTCTTTTTTCAGCGCTGCTTCCTGCTTTTTTATTTCTGAAATCTCGGATTCTATTGCGGACTTTTCTTTTAATTTGTCCTTTAATTTTGACTCGAGCTCTTTTTGAGTTTTTTCAAGCCCTGCTCTTCTTTCTTTGATTCTGCCGATTTCATTTAGCGATGCTGCAACCAGACTTCGAGCTTTTTCAAGCTCGACGCGCATCGTTTCAACAACCTTCTGTAACGCAAGTGATTCCTCGCCGCCTTTTTTCTGTATATCCTTGTCTATCCTGCGGAGCTGCTCTTCGAACTGCAAAATCTTCTTTGTGGCAATATCTGTGTCCAGCTTTGAGTTTTGTATGTCCCTATCCGAAGACTCTATTCCAGAGTTTACTTTTTCAAGCTTTGATTTCAGGTTGCTTATTTTCAGCGCGAGTTCAGTAGCCTGCGCAGACTTCAGCTTGTTTTGTACGTCCCTATACTCCTCGGCACTTTTCTTTTCTGACTCGAGGTTTTCCATGAACCTAGCGCGTTCACTCAGGATTGTCTGCGCTTCCTTGAGTTTCTCATCGACTTTTGTTAGCTCGGAAAGGGCTTTTGCCTTCCGCTCTTCGTAAGCGTAAATGCCTGCAATTTCTTCAATAACCTGCCTTCTTTCAACTGGGCGCATTTCCGTAAAGTGGGCTATATCGCCCTGAAGAATGATGTTGTGCCCTTCCGGAAATGTTCTTGCTGTGGATAACAGCTCGAGAACCTGCCCCCGCGTCGCGTTCCTGTTGTTGATTTTGTACTGTGTCTGCCCTTTTTTCTTTATCCTGCGCTTTAGCTCGACTTCCTTTGTATCAACAGGGAACACTTTTGACGCATTATCTAAAGTGATAACAACATCTCCCTCGGAAGCAGCAGTTGTTTTTTTCCTGAAGAGCAGGTCTGCAAAATTTTCCGCGCGCATATCCTTGGAGGACATGCGGCCAAAAATAAAGCATAATGCGTCAAGCACGTTTGACTTTCCAGAGCCGTTTCCTCCAATAATGCAATTCAGCCCCGGGCCGAAAACCATGTCTGTTTTACGGTTAAATGACTTAAATCCCCGAAGCTGCAGGCTAGTAATGTGCGTTTTCATTTGGAGCATTGCGACAAATGAAACTCCAAAATTTCTGAAATTTTGGTTGTTTCATTACCACAATCAAAACGCTAAACCTTATTCCTGCTTATAAAATTTTGTTTTTATGAGACGCTGTTTGAGTATACGGACTGCATAGGCAATTGTTAAACGACAGACTACGACGACGAGAGAAATCGTCATTGATTGTGTTAAGGTTTTGCTTCCTCAGGCTTTTCGGGATGCTTTGCTCTTCCCTCAATCAATATCCTTTATCCTTAGTCGTTCGTCGTAGTTATCATTTCAACAAAGCTCGGCACACGTAATCCTTTAAAATAGCCGCATAACGGCTAAACTATGAAATACCTGCCGCCGGAACAGCTTAGGAAAATGTCGCGGGGCAAGCTGGCAAAACACTTTGGCTGGTCTGAACAGGCTGTTTGTTGTCTGGTAACTGCGCTAAAACCTGAAAGATTCCCTGTGCTGACAAACAATAAATTCACTGCAGCGGAACGGGCTAAAATACTGGAGATTACCGAAAGGACAGCTGAAATCTACAGAGGCTATCTGCTTAAAGCGCACGTAGCTGAGCCGAAACGGGGTTTTGCACATAATAAAAATTATGAATTAATTATGAATGCTGCGGTAAAACCCGTAAGCCGTGATGAATTGTGTGCGATAACAAAACTCAAATACGGCAATCTTATGGGATATGTAAACCGTCTTAAAGAGCAAGGCGAGTTGCTGGAATTCAGGCTTTGCTCACGCACGCCTAAAAATTCTAAATATGGCTGGTTCGACCTTTTCGGAGAGCTAACAAAAAATCGCTACCTTTACAGGCCAGCATATAAAATAGCTGTAGTGGAATTTATAGCTGCGCATCTTCCTCTGGAAAAACTTTTGGAAGACAGGCTGATGCGGGCTTCTTTAACGCACCACCTGAAAGAATGTCTGCCTGATGAAATTTGCAGGCAAATGCGCCCGTACCACCGCTTAAGGCGCTACAGCCAAGGATGATTTTCTTCTGAAATCCGCAGATTTGCTGCGGCTTACGACGACTAGGGGAATCTCCCATTATTATGGCTTCGGTTCTCAAAGCTCGCCAACCAAGATGGCATTGGCTTCTCTCAATCAATGGCAATTGCCCTCGTAGTCGTCGTAAAAATCGTGCTGAAGCCCTGTCCAAATCAGACATTATACGTAGCTATATTATTGCTTTTACCAGCTGATTCAGGCTCCACAATTGAATTATAACAATCCACAAATACAGTTATAGAAGACACGTCAGGCAGCAGCGTTGCTGTTACTGATGATTTTTGCCGTACTGGCGCTGAAAAGACTGGAATATCTTTAATTAGATTGGTGCCGCTAAGGCACACATAAAAAGATACTGCGGGCGGCACCCCTGTTACGGGTATCGCTATCGCGCCCTTATTATTGAAAGTTATTTTATAATCATAATATGTTCCCGTGCTGTTTGTATATTTTGTATCCTTTAATTTTTCTGCACTGAGCGGTATAAGGTCTATATACGGGCAGTCATAATCCCTGCTGTCTGCGAAACCATCCAAGTCATTATCTATGTTATCATTGCATCTTGTTTCTTTGCACTGCCTGGAAAACATGGTGCATGTCTGGTCCTGCGCGCACTTCCACACTACCTTTGTGCCTGCTGAACCTGCAGGGCATGCTTTTTGCAAGCATATCTGCCCCAGGCATCCTGTATCAATACAGTCTTTAAAGCCGTCAAAGTCATTGTCCTTGCCATCGCCGCAGGCAGGATAGCTGTTTTCAGTCCCTATCGGCGCTAACACTGCTTCCTGCAGCGGCCAGGACCATGGCTGCCCGGGCGTGCCGGCAAGCGTGGCGACTAAATTCTTGCTTGGTGGCGGAATGGGAATTGCGTTCAAAATCAGTTCTTTGCTCTGGAGCGTTGCGCTTCCAGTAAAAAACCTTGCTTCGCTTCCCTGCGCAAATAGCAGCGCGAACAATAACACTAAAAAAATAATAAAAGATGCAACCTTTACATTCGACATTTTCTTCGCCATTCTTGCTAAATTCAATTGGGAGTTTGCGTATTTAAAGGTAATTTTGGCTGCGGTTTCTTCACACGCTTGCGATTTGTTTCTTAATCAAGAAAGACGAGCCGAAACTTTGTTTTGGCTTTGTTATTAACTCATGTATAAATATGGGAAACTGCGTATTTAAAATTAATAAAAAGAAATCAGACGTCGTAGGTTGCTATGTTATTTGTGTAGTCGCAGTCGTAAAAATTGCTTATTGCTATTTGCACTCTAGATACGTCTGTGCTGTTTGAAATCGTGCACGAATCTGTTGTGCCAAATTTTATGCTGTTTATAGTGCACAGACCCAGATTTACATCGCCGCCTGAAGTTTTATTTAAGTACACATAAATTTTTTTATTTTCATCATAACTTCCCTGGTTTTTTACAGATGCATTGTAATTATATCCTGTTGCTGTCTTGGTTTTTGTAACGCCTGTTGGTATTAAATCAATATGCGGGCAATCGCAGTCCTTAATATCCGTCTTGCCGTCAGCGTCATTATCAAACCCGTCGATGCAGTTCAATTCTTTTCCGAACTGGCACTGCGGACGGCATGCTTGGTCGCAATCAGGATCTGCACAATCATTAACACCATCCATATCATTATCTATGCCATCTCTGCAGGCAAATACTGCTTGCGCTACACCTGTATCGCAGTCAGGGTCATAACAATCAATTAAGCCATCATTGTCGTTGTCCAAGCCATCCAGACAGATTGGTGGAACTGCTGGATTTTCGTGGCAGTCATTTGTTGTATACTTGCAAGCTCCTCCAACACATATGCTTATTCTGCCCGTGCCTACTACTGCGATTGTTGGCGGACATAGTATGCGATTGCATACTTGCCCCGTGCACCCAGGGTCTGCGCAATCTGTCTTGCCATTCCAGTCATTGTCATATTTATCGCTGCACGTGGCTTCAGAATTCTCTGGCACTTTATTTAGGGTTGCCTTTGGCTGCGTGCCAGGATATGTTATTCCTCCGCTTTCTCCGCTTCCTCCGGATAACATTGGTTTTCCTAAAGTCACTGATTTCTTTAATGCGCCCGAATAGAAATTTGAAGCATTCCCTGATGTTCCAAGAATGGCTAATGCCACTATAACAATAACTCCGATAATCAAGGCTAGTTTAACGCTAAAATGTGACGTCCTCCTCGGGCTAAAGCCCGAGGCTTCCCGCAGTGAAATCTAATATGTTTGTTTGGTGCACCTCTTCTTGGTTTTTGACATAGTCGTCAACTATGTCAACAGTATTGTAGCCGACGCTGCCCGCATATGCCCCT
>JAZDME010000073.1:0-9688 GCA_043801255.1 archaeon | reverse complement strand
CTTATTCAGAAATATTCAAAGCATAAAATCAGGACAATTACGACGACGGACTAGGGAAATCTCTTGTTATTAGGCTTCGCAGATTTTTCCCAGCTTCCCTTGCAGGCCAGATAGCTCTTGCTTCCCTCAATCAATGACAATATCCCTCGCCGTAGTTGTCAGTCGTCGTAGTCAGCGTACAGCATCATCTCACAAAAATTTCCACGACACTTGCCGCAGGCAAGTCCGCGGAAATGCACTACTTTACAAATATTTCCACGACATCGCGGTCTTTCAATTTATGCTCAAATCCCACCTGCTGCCCCGGAAATGCGGCAGAAGGCCCCCAGACCTTTGCGTGCTTGAACTTATACAGGAAATCCTTGTGTATTGATGACGCAAGCTCTTTCACGGTTGCGTCTTTGTAAAGTATAATCGGCTTCTCGGCAGTTTTGTCTTTAGTCCTTGTCTGAACCCTGATTTTTCCAAGCTTAACCCATACCGTCGCCAGTATTCTGTCCCTGTCAAGATAAAAGAACTGCTCGAGATTTGTTTTAATGCGCGTTGTCTGGTTTGTATATACTATCATCCTCGGAATGTTACCTACTTTTGCTTTCTCGAGCTCGCTTTGCAGTAACTTAAACTGATTTTCAGCGTCTGTGCCGTTAATAACTAAAACTATGAAATCGCAGTTCCTCATCATGCTAAGGAACTGCCCTGATCTGCGCGCCTCGGCAAATCCGGAATAAATAGTGGGCATATCCAGGCCCTGCATCCAGATATTTTCGAACTTCAGCATGCGCATTTTTATATCATAAATATTTTCCGGATCGTTAATTCCGGACAGCAGGTTGAAAAATTCCGTCTTTCCAGAATTTTGCGTCCCGATGAAAACAATCTGCGCTGCACCATCTTTTTTTATGGCGGGGGATTTTTTGCCCGCGGACCTTTCTTTTTTCTGCTCTTTTCTCATGTCTGCAAGGCGCTTTTTTATCTGCTCCTGCATTTTTTCGGTGCCCTTGTGCTTAGGCACGTACTTGAGCATCCTCTGCAGCGCCGCAACTTTGTCCGCGGGCGATGTTGCCTTAGCGTACTCATCCTCTGCAAGAACATATTCATAGCCTACGTTTGTAACCATCGCATAAATGAAGCAATATAAGTTTTTAAACCTTAAACAGGAATTCTTGATATAATGGAATTACCAATATTAATTCAAAAGATAATACTTGCATTCCAAACATCGGAGTTTTTGCAGATATCTGCGAAAGCAGGGGTAATTATAATGACTGGACTCATAGCTGCGCACTTTGTAAGCAGGATTATCGGCTTGGTCATCAAGAAGTTCAATTGGGCGGAAAAAATACGCAAACATGGAATAAAAAATCCTGACACTTTTTTTGAGAATGCCAGCACCTACATTATCCTTGCAATTGCATTTATTATCGCCCTAAACAGGCTTGGTATTCTTACAACAATCGTTAGCATCGCCAGCCTGATAACAGTTTCCATAATTGTTATTCTTTTGGTTCTGAATTTCAAGGACATGATTTCAAATTTTTTTGCCGGCGCAGTGCTGCACGGCATGCACAGGAACATAAAGCCCGGCGCGAAAATAAGGGCTGGCGACCTGCACGGCGAAGTGAAAAAATTTGGACTACTTACCACTGAAATCTGCACAAAAAAGAAAGAATGCATCATAATACCTAACGCGCACCTGCTTAAATGCAGAGTCGAAGTTCTCAGAGAATAATTTAAATAGTTATCATAAATAAGTATAGCTATGGTTATAGCATACATACTTATAATCTCTGAGTCTGGTGCTGAACGGAGGATTGTTGACAACCTGCTTGACATTGACGGCGTTGAAGAGGCAGAACTCGTATACGGCGATTATGACGTAATTGCGAAAGTTTCCGTTGAAGATATTTCCCAGCTGTCAGACTTTATACTTGAGAAAATAAGGCCTATTTCGAGCATCAAGAGGACTTCGACGCTTATAGTCGCAGGAGATTAACATGGTAATTGCATATGTTCTGGTTACAACAAAGTCCGGCGCGGAAAAGGAAGTTCTTGACATTTTAAAAAAATCGTCCAATATTAAAATCGCAAAGATAGTATACGGGGAGTATGACATAATTGCAAAAATTGAGGTGCACGATATAACTGCATTGAACGAATACCTGCTGACACATTTCAGGCAGATAAGCGGCATAGAAAAGACTGTTACGCTTATTGTTGCAACTTAATCACTTTCCAAATCTTCTTTTTCTTTCAGAGTAGCTGACCAGGGCGTTTATGAAATCTTCTTTTTCGAATTCTGGCCAGTATTTTTCCGTAAAGTAGTATTCTGCGTAGTCTGTTTTCCACAGCATAAACCCCGACGTTCTCTGCTCGCCCGAAGTCCTTATTACCAGGTCAACTTCAGGAACATTTGCAGAATACATCTGCAGCTCAAAAACTTCTTTTGTTATATCTTCAGGATTTAATTTTCCTTCCTTTACAAGCTGTGCAACCTTTTTAACAGCATTTATAATTTCGTGCTTGCCGCCGTATCCAACTGCAACGTTAAAGTGAAAATTGTCATAACCCTTTGTCTTTTCCAGGGCATAGCTAAGTGCATTTTTAACATGGTCTGGAAATTTTTCGATGTCACCGATAAAACCAAGTTTTATTTTATTTTCGTGGGTTCTTTTATCATCAGCAAATTTGTGCGCTGTTTTTTCTGCTATCCGGAAAAGCCCCTTAAGCTCCTCGGGGCTGCGGTTGAAATTTTCCGTTGAGAAAAGCCACAGCGTTAATGTCTTTATTCCAATCTCGTGGCACCAGTCAAGAACATCCTCAATCTTGTCAGCGCCGTATTCGTGGCCTTTTGCAGCTTCATCCCCCAGGGTTCTGGCAAATCTTCTGTTGCCATCACAGATTATTCCGACGTGCTGCGGTAACTGCAATTCCATTTTACGAGCCTTGCGAGCAAAACCAAGAAAATTGCTTTGCAATTTTCTGGATCCAGCCGAACTTTGTTCGGCTTGGTGGGCTCGCAAAAATTATACAACTGCAAAAAAGTTTTGCGTTGTCCATTTTTACTTGTGTTCCTTATCCTTTTTCAGCTTGGCCCAGAAATCGAAAAACCGTTTTGCTTCAGTTAGTTTCGGGAAAACAATCCACAATATTGCGAGCAGGATAACCATTGCTATGGCTGCAAAAAAGCCCAGCATGAAAAAGAACAGCGAACTTATGCTTACATCTATTACTACCATAGATTTTTCTCTGACTTTAATCTTAAAAGCGTTTTGATGGGTATCAAAGCCAGTCGCTGTCGATTTCCCTTGACGATGGTAAAATCCATGGCAGGTTATTGCCAGCAAAATAGCCCAATCTAGTTATCATGCCTGTTCTTTTCGTTGTCCAGCCGAAAAATCTTCTCAGCTCTTTGTTGTACCTGTCAAAATCCGGAAAATGCTTGAGCAGGATATCTGCTGCAGTCAGGCTCCAGATGACTCCGCCGCCAGACCATGGCTTTGTCAGTCCTGCCGCATCCCCGCATAAAGCAACATCTTTTTTGTTTGAAACCGCCAAGCCCCGCGGTATAAGCGCTGCCTGCAACTCGGGGATTGCTATGCCATTCTTCTGGCAAAACTCGTTCAGCTTAACCCGTGCGGTCCTGACATCAGACATTATTCCATACTCGACGCACTCGCTGCGCGGAATCTTCCAGATAAACCCGTTTTTTACAGGCCAGGTATCAACAAAATCGTCAGTATTTTTCTCATTAACAAAAAACTGCAGCCCCTGCCTGAATTTCGGCTCTTTTAATCCCATTAGCTTCCGCGTCGGGGACAGGGCACCGTCAGCGCAAATCATCCTGTCAAAGCCTTCGGGCATCGATACCACAAACTTGTTTACTATTATTTTAGCGCCGGCCTTTCTTGCGAGCTCTGAAACATAGCGGTCAAGTTTCGCATGATTCAGCACAAGCATCCGCTGCTTGAACTTCAAACTGCAGGTTTTCCCCGGAAAATGAATATTCGTGGAATTTATCCTGTGCTCCACAAGAGTTTCATCTTTTGGCAGAAAATCCCAGATACGCTCTGAAACCAGCCCTGAGCAGACTTCTTTTCCTATTATTTGCTTTTTTTCAAATATGGTAACATCGTGGCCGGATTCCGCGAGCTTCCAGCCCAGGTACGCTCCGGTGATGCCGCATCCGATTACAGCCACTTTCATTAGTGGAACTTATACTAAAGCTTTAAAAACAATAGGCATCGCTTTTTAAAAAACAAGATGGCGTCGGTATTTGATGTTAAACCACAGGAACTTGCTCTAGAGATAGCGCAGGAGCTTAAATCGAAGATACAGTCTCCTGCATGGACTGCATTCGTAAAAACCGGGCAGCACAAGCAGCGCCCGCCGGTTAACAAGGACTGGTTTTTTATCAGAACAGCCTCAATTCTAAGAACTGTTTACAAGGACGGCCCTGTCGGCGTTTCAAAATTGCGCTCAAGATATGGCGGTGCAAAAAACCGCGGTGTCAAGCCTGAAAAATTCACAAAAGCTTCAGGCAACATTATCAGAAAGGCTTTGCAGCAGCTGGAGAAAGCAGGGCTGATAAGGCAGCAGAAGGAAGGCGTTCATAAAGGCCGGGTAGTTACTGCTGCAGGAATGTCGCTGCTTGAAAAGGCAGCGTCAAAAGTTGCTGCCAAGAAGTAAATGGATGAAGTTGCTGAAATCCGCAAACGGAAGCTGGAAGAACTGCAGCGAGCACAGCAAAACGCTGTTGCGCAGGACTTCATAAACCAGCAGATTGAAGGCGTGAAGAAGACAGTGCTTCAGCGTTACCTTACAAAGGAAGCCCGAGAACGTTTGGGAAATGTCCGCATTGGAAACCCTATGGTTGCGGAGCAAGTCGAGCTTGCCTTGTTTGAAGCTGTGCAGGCAGGGCAGATACGAGAGCAGATAGACGACAGCAAACTGAAAGAGATACTGTCCCGAGTAAGTGCAAAGAAAGGATTCAAAATTATACGATAGGGTGAAAATCTGCCAAACCAGTGCCATCCAAATGAGGCACTGAGTTTGGCCAAGCAATTTCTTCCCCACCTAAATGGGAAGAAATTGAGATTTTCAACAAACAAAAAATGTCATCAACAAAGACGTCAGGAAAGAAGAAAAGGCTTGGGAAAGCTGGAAAGCAGACCAGATGGGCTCCTTTCTGGCTGATTCCAAAAGTACTGGGAAAAGGGAAGAAAGTCCACCCGTCAAGCTTGACAAAAGTCAAAAGAGACTGGAAGCGTGACAGGATACAGGCATAAATGGCTGAAGAAAAATTATTTACAATTCCGCTGAGGCGCGAATTTGTGCGCGTTCCTAAATGGAGGCGCACCAAGCGTGCAGTAGATGCTGTCCGTGCTTTTGTAATAAGATACGCAAAGGCAAAGGAAGTCAGGATAGGGCGCTGGTTAAACCTCGAGTTGTGGGGCAAGGGCGCAAAAAATCCTCCTTCAAAAGTTTATGTAAAAATCACAAAGGACAAGGACGTTGCCCGAGTAGAGCTGGCAAAGCTTCCGCCACGCGCAGTCCGGGAGGCGGAACTGATGAAGTCGAAAGACGTCAAGAAAAAGAAACTTGAGGCTGCGAGGGCTGCAAAGGAAGAAAAAGAGAAAAAAGAGGAAGACTACAAAAAGAAAAAAGAGGAAGAGCAAAAGAAGCTGGAAGGAGCTAAGCAGGCAAAGGTTACGAGAGAGCAGGAAATGAGCATGCACAAATAAGTGCACCAATAACATGTCAGACGAGAAAAGATTTCTAAAATTAAATTTTAACGGCGACCCTAATGTCGGGCTGCACGCGGTTGCTACGGACAAGTTCTGCCTGCTTGGGAGATGCGCAACCGAAGAGCAGGTAAGGGAAATAGAAAAAGTCCTGAAAGTGCCCGTAATTCAAATCAGCCTTTACGGCACTGACCTGATAGGTATTTTTGCAGTTGCCACACATGATACGGTTTTAGTCCCGGAGATTATTTTTCCGAGCGAACTTAAACACCTGAAAGAAAAGCTCGCAAAGCATAAGATTGCAGTCAATACAATCAAAACAGAACATACTGCCCTGGGGAATAACATCCTGTTCAATGAAAAAGCAGGCATAATCTCGACGGTTTACAACCGCAAGTCCTCGGAGCAAATCAAAAAGGTTTTTCCAAAAATCAGGTTTGAGCAGTTCGATATTTCAGATTTGACAATTGTCGGCTCGCTAGGGCAGGTTACTTCAAAAGGCGGGATATTTTCCCCGAATATTTCAGATGATGAGATCAAAAAGCTGGAAAAGATGTTTGGCTTTGAGATAGGCCTGGGAACAGTAAACATGGGCAACCCCTTCGTAAGTTCGGGAATAATTGCAAACTCAAACGGACTGATTGTTGGCGCAATGAGCTCAGGCTATGAAATGTCCAGGATTTTTGAAAGCTTAGGTTTCTTTACGAGCGTTGCTTGACTGCGACGAACTACTAGGGAAAAGGTTATTGATTGAGCACAGCAAGAATTCTCAACCTGTGCGCAGCAGAACCGAAGCTATAATTAATGAGGTTTTCTCTCGTTCGTCGTAGTCGTAGCCAGTTAGGCTATGCGATGCAAAAGCCTTTTTAAGTTAATAACCGCGCTCTATTTTATGGCGCAGCACAAATGTGATGACCCTGAATGCGGGCACGACTCCAACGAGCAGGCAGAGCAGAAATATTTCATGCTCCAGATGATTGACGCGCAGATAAAGGAAATTGAGAAAGAAATCTCTGCGTTGGAGCAGCGTTCTGCGGACATTGCTTCATTAAAATCAAGCCTTGGCGCGTTTTTGGAAACAAAGCCCCATTCAAAATCTCTTGCGGGTTTAGGGCTCGGTGTTTATGCCGAATCCGAAATTAAAAATACTCGTGACGTGCTTGTTAATGTCGGCGCAGGCGTTTTAGTCAGAAAAACTGTTTCCGAAGCTGCAGACATGATGGGTCGTCAGTTAGCACAGATTGATTCCGTAGCTTTGCAGTTAACCCAGAATCTTACAAGCCTGGCTAAAAGAGCCCAGGAAATTGAAAAAGAAATTCAGAGTCTGGTAAAGTAATCGGAGGTAAAATGTTTGGCTTCCTGAAGAAAGCTTTTGAAAATTTCACGAAGAAAGCTGAGAGGGTTGAAACCAAAAAGGGTGCTCAAAAACCCGATCTCAAACCGCTGCCGGAACCTGATCAGCCAAAAGAACTTGCAAAGCTTGAGAGAAAATTGGGCTTTCTTGAAACTGTAACCAAAGTAATTACGGAAACAAAAATTTCTGATGAATATTTTGACAAGATTTTTGCTGGCTTGGAAGCCGGATTGCTGCAGAATAATATTGCTTCTGAGATAGTAGAGCAGATAAGGCAGAAGCTGAAAACGGATCTTGTTGGAAAAAACCTGAAGCGCGGGCAGGCTGCCGAAATAATAAGAAGCGATTTGAAGGAAATGATTCTTTACGCGCTGGAAGGCCCGAAGCCTGTTGACCTTCTGGCTGCAGTCAAGGAAAACAAGCCGCTGGTGATTTTATTTGTCGGTGTCAACGGCGTCGGGAAAACAACTTCAATAGCAAAAACTGCCGCATATCTGCAGAAAAATAACCTTACATGCGTTCTTGCTGCGTCAGATACGTTCCGAGCCGCATCGATAGAGCAGCTGCAGGAGCATGCTGACAAATTAAAAGTTGAGGTGATTAAGCACAACTACGGCGCAGACCCTGCAGCAGTTGCTTTTGATGCTGTGAAGCACGCAAAAGCCCGCGGCATTGATGTTGTCCTTATTGACACTGCAGGCAGGCAGCACTCAAACGTTGACCTGATGGCAGAGCTGGAAAAAATAAAAAGGGTTGCAAAGCCGAATCTTACTATCTTGAGCGTTGACGCGCTTACTGGGAATGATGCTGTTGAGCAGGCAAGATTGTTTAATGAAAAAATAGGCATAGACGCTTCAATAATTTCAAAGACAGATGCAGATGAAAAAGGCGGCGCAATAATCAGCGTTGTTCAGGCAACCCAGAAACCAATATTATTCATAGGCACCGGCCAGCGCTATGAGGACCTTGAACCATTCGTTGCAGAAAAATTCGTGTCCAAGATTTTTGGATGACTACTGCGACGACGGACGACAAGGGGAATCTCTCATTATTATGTGAGGGTTTCTCTCAGAGTTGACTTTGCTCCTCTTAATCCCTAAGGCTTTTCCCTAGTTCGTCGTAGTCGTAACAGCATCCTTGCCAACATTTAAAAGTCCGTACCATCAAGCAAAAACATGGTGCTGGAAAAGCTCGGCGAATCTCTCAGGGAAAGCATGAGAAAGCTGTTCAAGGGAGTTCTTATAGACCCGAGACTGATTGGCGATTTGGTTTCTGACATTAAAAAATCCCTGATTGCCTCAGATGTTAACGTTGAGCTAGCTAACAAGCTTGCAGAATCAATCAAAAGGCGCGCGTTAGCTGAAAAGCCTTCAAAAACCTTGACGGCGAGAGAGCACACAGTAAATATTGTTTATGAAGAGCTTGTAAAATTCCTTGGCTCTGAATTCACGCCGATAAAAATCGATGCCCAGCCCACAAAAATTCTTCTTGTCGGACTCTTTGGCTCAGGAAAAACAACAACCGCTGGCAAATTAGCAAAATATTACAAGAAACAGGGGCTGAAAGTCTGCATGGTGCAGACTGACACGTGGCGTCCTGCTGCCTACGAACAGCTGAGCCAGCTTGCAGCAAAAGTAAATGTTCCTTTCTATGGAATAAAAGAAGAAAAAGATCCAATAAAAATTCTGAAGAAATTTGAGCCTGACTTTGCAAGGTTTAATGTTGTTATTGTTGATTCTGCCGGACGTGATGCGCTTAACCGCGAATTGATTGATGAAATAAAGCGCGTCCGCGAGTTTCTGAAGCCGCACGAATCAATCCTTGTTTTATCAGGGGATATAGGGCAGGGCGCTTTGAAGCAGGCGCAGGCATTCCAGTCTGCCGCAAATGTTACCGGCATGATAATTTCAAAGCTTGACGGAACAGCAAAAGGCGGCGGCGCTATCTCTGCGTGCGCTGCAACAGGCGCAAAAGTCAAGTTCATCGGAGTCGGAGAGCATATTGATGACCTTGAGGAATACAAGCCAAAGAATTTTGTTTCCCGCCTGCTTGGCATGGGCGACCTCGAGACGTTACTGCAGAAAGCCCAGGGCGCAATAAAAAAAGATGAAGCCGAGAAGCTAGCAAAGAAAGTTCTCAAGGGCGATATGAATCTTGAGGACCTGTATAAACAATTAGAGTCGCTGCAGAAAATGGGCCCGCTCTCGCAGATAATGGGAATGATTCCCGGCATGGGCATGGCAAAAATCCCCAAGGAGCTGTTAGAAACGCAGGGAGAGAAAATGAAGTTCTGGAAATTTGTTATCCAGTCTATGACTTCCCAGGAAAAAGAGCATCCTGAAATAATCAACTCAAAAAGAATTGCGAGAATTGCAAAAGGTTCGGGGCGTCCCGAGTCTGATGTAAGAGAACTAATCAAACAGTACAACCAGATGAAAAAAATGATGAAGACCCTTGGTAATCAAAAGCAGATGCAGAAGCTCCAGAAAATGTTCGGGGGAAAGCTGCCGCCGGGACTGGGAATTTAGTTACTCCGGCGTTATTTTACAGCCATTCGGCGTTATAAAATCCAGAATCTTTTCAAGGTATTTGG
>JAZDME010000052.1:0-19542 GCA_043801255.1 archaeon | reverse complement strand
TTTATTGAAACCTCTTTTATGTCTGGCGCTTTAGAGACCTCAATCTTTACAGGTTCTGTGACAAAAGAATATCTGTGGGAAACTGGGTCAAGAAGTTTTCTGTTGATTGAGTAAAGCGTGTCGACAGGAACAGTAATGTCAATCTCGTTAGGGCCTATTGCCCTGATGAAATCCAGCACGGCATGCGGCTGTATGCCCCTGCGCCTTAAAGACTGCAGGCTCCACGTTCGAGGGTCATCCCAGCCTGAAAACTCTCCAGACTTGACTTCCTTTTGGGCTTTTGATTTTGACATCTTTGCGCCTTCAATCCTCAGCAAACCAGTATGGATTATTGTTGGATAAGCCCAGTTGAAAATATCCCAGATAAACCTGCACATTTCAGTTTCCATCATCAGTTCCTTGCCTCGGAGTACGTGAGTGATTCCAAGCAGATGGTCGTCAATAGCCCAGCTAAACTCAAGCATTGGCCAGACTTTGTATTTCTTGCCTGCACGCGGGTGAGCTTTATCTGAAATCCTGAACAAAACTCTGTCGCGGAATGCAGGGTTTGGATTCTGCATTGATGTCTTTAACCGCAGAATTGCCTGCCCTTCTTTGTACTTTCCCTTAAGCATGTTCCGCCAGAGCTCAAGGGTTTCCTTTACCGCCTGCTTTCTGTGCGCGCATTCAATTCCCTTAAACCTGTTATTTCTTAATTCTTCGGAAGAGCATTCACAAACATAAGAAACGCCTTTCTTTATCAGTTCATCAGCATACTTATAATAAATTTCAAGCCTGTCAGACTTGTAAACAATGGGACCATCCCATTTTATGCCCAGCCACTTAAATCCTTCAGGAATCATATCATAGGATTCCAGCATGGGCGTTTTTTCCTCGGAGCCGACTGTGTCATCCATTACAAAAATCAATTTGCCGTTATATTTCTCTGCGTAAAGAGCGTTCAGGCCATAGGTTTTTGCATGCCCTAAGTGCAAAGCCCCGGATGGGAATGGAGCAAGGCGCATTACGACTTTGCCTCCCTTTGCATTTGACAGCTCTGGAAGTTCGCGCTTCTCCTCAGTTTTTGTTTTCTTCTCTAAAAATTCAGGGAATACCTTCAGTAAACGCTCTTCCTGCTGCTTTATTGATAATTTGTTGACTTCTGAGACAATTTTGTTTATCAGAGGCGCGACTTCCTTCATTTTCTGTTTTATTTTCTCGTCATCAGCAATCAGCTTGCCGATGATTGCGCCAGCCTGCGCTTTTCCGCCATGGGAAAATGCGTTAGCCAAAGCGTGCTTTTCGATACCTTGCGAAGCAAGGCTAGCGAAATCTGCTGATTTTGCTTTGTCTTGTTCGATTGCCACAGAATAGAGTCAGATAAATGCAATATAAATTTATCTAGACAATAAGTTTGATAATTGAATCAACCTGCATTATCGTTGCACCTGTCTGGCGGGATAGCGCACGCACATTCAGCCTTCCGTCTTCGCCAATGAAGTTTTTGCTCTTATAGGCATGGTAAACCCTGCTTGTCAGGTCAAAAGGTAGGTTGTATAACTTCTCAGATATTGATTTTATTGTCCTGACATCAGTATCAATTTTGCTCTCGCGTATGATTGCCGCAAGGTCGTCCTGCGGGATGTTTACGAAATCAGACATTTTCTCTGCTGCAGAATTTATGTCTTTCAGATAGTCTAACTGCTGTAAGTGGCTTAAAATATACGACGAAACTCGTTCTATATCGTCCTTTTTGTGAACGCTGCAATCAGGTTTATACGGAACATTCTTTTCATACTCAATTGTTTTCCTCAGATGTGCGACTTGGCTGCTTGTCAAGCCGAGGATTTGCCTTAATTGCTTATGATGGGTATGCGGATTTTCTTCAAGAATAGCCCTCATGCGTTCTTCTTTCTCAAGCAGCAGGTCGTTTTTGCTGTCCGTGAGCATCAGTGCTTTTTGTTCTCTATACATGTAAAAAAGGCAAAATGTGCAGTTAAAAACATTATCTACGGAAATGCGATATGTGCTGTGATAAAATCACACAGGGATTGAATTTAAACTTTAGCGCAATCAAACGCAACTTTTAAATCTCTTTCATATTGTTTATTTGCAACTTATGGATGAACCTGAAGACATTGATAATTCCGAGAACAAAGAGGAGGGCTCTGACTTTGACCCGAACAAGATAGAGCGTTCTGATGATGAAGAAGCAGACGATTTTGAAATTATTGATAACAGCGCTCAGTCAGAAGATTATGAAAAACCTTCCCCGGATGAAAAAATAGAAGTTGAACCAAAGCTTAGCGAGCAGGAAGAAACCGGCGAGGAAGACAAAGCAGCAGAACAAAAGCATGCTAACACCGTGAAAGAAGACATAATTGCCAACGAGGAAAAGGAAATCAAAAAAATAATTGAAGAGGGCGAGAAGGCTGCAAGGTATGTGCCGGTGCCGCCAAAGTACGAAGGGCCTCCGGCAGATGCCAGCGGAAATGAAGGCAGCGGAGCATGGAAATGGTTTCTGGCGGGAATCGGAATTGCAGTTATAATTGGTATTATATTTTTGATGCCCAAATTTACAAACACAACAAATATCCAGAACCTTCAGCATTCAGGCCCGTTGGCAGTTTTTGACCCGTCAGGGTTTCTTCAGGGATGGAAACTTGATTTAGAATACTTGACGCTTGCTGACCTGCCGACAGAACGGAAAAAAGAGCTTATTGCGGAAGGCAATCTCACAGATGTTGCTACATGGCAATTTTCCAAGGGCGGCGAGACGTTATATGTCTGGATAAAAGAGTTTGCGAATTCCGAAGCCGCAAAGATTTCAGGATATTCATTTGCGCCCATCAACTGGCAGATAGATTACCAGAGTGTTCTGTCATTTGGCGATGAGGGCAGAGTCGGCGTTTACAAAGCCCAGGGGCAGAACCCGCTGACAGCATACGTCAGGCAGGATAACACAATTCTGTCTGTCGCGTACTTTAACGAAGGCAACCAGAAATACAACCCTTCAAAATTAATGGCGGATGAAACATTTTTGAGTGGCATGGCAAAAGGGCTGATGACAAAAATAGTCTCTGCAAATGGCCAGACACTGAAAATATCCAACAGAACCGTATAAAAGTTTAAATAAGATATATAACTGAGGAAAAAATGAAACGCAAAGTGTTAGTATTAGTTTTGGTTTTTGTGGTTTTTGTGGCAGTTCTCTTTATGCTAAGCAAGTCCAGCAAGCCGTCTGAATCAACCAACACAACAATAACTATGCCTGAAACTAGCTTGCCTGAAACGCCAATCCAGTGCGATGACAGCAATGACTGCACTACTGATTCTTATAACTCTGACACAAAAAAGTGCGAATACATAGTTTCAAAAGAAAATTGCTGCGGCAATGGAAAGTGCGAGACATCTGAAAGATGCGGCGAAACAGCGCACAAGACTGCCTGCCCGAAAGACTGCCCGCTGGAATGCCCGGCATTATTAATTGTGCATAAGACAGAGTCAGGCACAACGCCCGATGACTATTCATATTCATGTTTTGGCAGCATCTGCGAGGAGCTCAGGGCAAATGACTTTGCATTCACAGGACAGAACAGCACAGCCGGAATAAAGACATTTGTTGCAAATATGGGGGAAATTGCCTCCAGGCAGATTACATCAAATTTCTACTGCGAGGAATTGGAAGCCCCGCCAAACGGCTGGAGACAGCAGGCAACAAGGTACGGCGAATCAATACGAGGCATAAGAATTACAGACTATTTTGACAGGGATAAAGGCACCATAGAAAGCCTGTCCGGACCGCAAGACGGAAACAGTTCCACAGTATACCGCTTGAATTTTGACACAACAAACATAGAACTGAGCACGAAGATCCGCTGCGTTATAATTATGCAATCTGATAACTTCAGGAATCAGCAGTCAGTTTTGGCTGATTTTTACAAGCCCAAATAAGGACTGACGACTGCGACGAGGGATATTCTTATTGTTTATGGGAAGCAAAAGTTCCCTGCCTGATGTTTTCGCGAAGCCCAGATACAAATCCCTTTGCCCTCGTCCGTCGCAAGTCGTCGCAATTTACCCAGTCGCCTTCAAAATCTTGGAAACTGTTCCGAAATACATTGCTTTCTCCGAGCCTGCTACTGCCCAGACTTCAAACGAGCCAATATCCTTTTGCAGGAAGGGCGATAAAATATTTTCAGTTAAAATATCAGAGCCTTCAGTTACAAGATTGTAAGAAGGCAGCACCACCAGGGTTTTGCTGCCCCATCTGCCCTTCAAAAAGCACTTTACTTTTTCCGAAGTAAAGGAATCTGTAAGCTTTATTGCGGGATGGGCGTGCCCTATTATGAAGGTTTTTCGTTTTAGAACATTAACATCAGAGGGAATAGCATCCCCGTGTAAAACTGCAAAATCTCCGAAGCAGAATTCAGTTTTGACATCAATTTTCTTCTGGTTAAGCATGCTTTGCAGCACAGTGTCATGATTTCCCCTCAGTATGACCAGTTTTTCGCAGTGTTTCTGCAACAGCTCAATAATCCCGAAGACATCGCGCCATTCCTGCTGGCTGATAGTGCCAAACTCATGCTTTAAATCGCCTGTTATTATGGTTGTTTTAATTTCGGGGAGCTTTGAAATCATGCGCTCAAGACGCTTGGTTGTATCTGAAAACTGGTGCCTTGGGATAAAAACGCCCTGCTTGCTCAAAGCCTCTTCATAACCCATATGAAAATCGCTTAAGATGAGAGTTTTTTCTTTCTCAATGTAAATTCCCAGGTCAGCTATTTTAATGCCATCAATTATGTACATTTTTCTTTCCTATGGAAATTGCGTAGCAATTTACATTGAAAAAACCGAATTAAACCTTGCGGTTTTTTCCTATTTTGGCTAAAACCATTGTGTGCATTCTCCTGATAAATGCAAGCCTGTCTTCAGCCCTTAGAATATCTGAATAACCTCGCGCTATTAAGTTAAGCGCAAACGGCGAAGGTATCTGCGTCTGCACTTCCCGGACTATGATATTTCCCTCCTTTATGTTGTCCAAAATCAGCTGCGCGTTTTTTATGTCCATCAAGTCCTCAAGCACCTCACGGCGGGCTTCCTTCAGAATCGGAAAATTATGCGAGATTCTCTTGCATGCATAAATTAAAATCTGTGACGACACTTGCTGCCTGCCGACTGCTTTGCGGTGCCCTTTGTAGTTTCTTATTATCATTAGTGCGCGTCCGGCGCAGTGCCTGAACCTGCGTTTGAGAATATCTGTCTTGTCAACAGCTAACTCGAGAAGTTTTCGTAAATCCTCGCGCTTTATCTGCATTATAGCGTACTGCCAGTTCAGCTTCTGGTTTGCGCAGAGATAAAAATTCTGGTCTGTTATTGAGACAAGAATATTTGTGTGGTAAAACTGCGAAAGAATATATGCTAACGCACGGGAAAGTGCGTCATTTACCCTGCGGCCGAAACATGAATGAAACACCAGGTAATGTTTATTCTCAAAATACAAGTCCTCAACAACAATTCTTTTATCGGTTGGAATTATAGCATATTCAAACTGCTCGCGGAAATATTCGTAGATTGAATTCGCAACATTTTCATCTATGTAGAGATATTCCTGTATGAAACCCAATATTTCTTCCTTGGATTTGTATTTATTGAATTTCTCTTCCAGCAGCCTGCGGAATTTCTGTATTGACATTGCCAGGTCAAAATTCAGGGGAAGCATATCCGAAAACCAGCTTGGAATAGTTGGCAATTTTCCCGGCGCTGCGTGCACCTGAGCAACCATGCCCCTGCTGAACTCATACCTGTATGTATTGCCGCCAAGGACAAAAATATCCCCTCTTTTCAGGCGCATCAGAAATTCTTCATCAATTTTGCCTACTACCTGCTCATCAATCTTTACCAAAACATAAGACTCATCAGGAATTGTTCCTATGTTTGTTGAATACAAAACTCTGGCGAGTTTAGATTTTTTCCCGACCATTCCCGTCGAGTCATCATACCATATTTTAGCATAAACATTCCTGAACTCAAGCTCTGCATAATCTCCGCACAGGTATTTTATAACAAGCATGAAATCCTCGCGAGTGAGATTTCTGTAACAATAACTGCGCTTAACAGTTGCGAATATATTCTCCAGATAATCTCGCCCCTCTATAGCCATGCCATAAATATGCTGGGACAAAACATCAAGGCAGTTTTCCGGAGTTTCTATCTTGTCAATCTGTTTTTCAACTGCGTTTTTCAGAATTAGGCAGTCTTCAATTAAATCATCCCTGTCTGTAATCAGGAAGCGGCCTTTGATGTCATCATGAAGCCTGTGTCCGCTTCTGCCGATTCTCTGCAAAGCTCTCGAGACAGATTTAGGGCTTCCAAGTAATATTACCAGGTCAATAAAGCCAATATCAATTCCCAATTCCAAACTTGTGGAGCATACAACGCATTTTAACTCGCCAGCCTTCAGTTTTGACTCTGTTGCAAGCCTGGCTTCGCGTGATAATGAAGAATGATGCGCATCAATATTTCCATCATAGAATTTTTCGTATCTTGTTTTTAGGTTGTGCACAACTCTTTCAGTTGCAGCTCGGGTGTTTGTAAAAATCAAAGTCGTCTTGTGATTTTGAATTAACTCATGAAGCTTCTGGTATGTCGCGCTTTCCAGTTCAGACTGCGTAACAGCCATAATATTCTCGACCGGCGAGATAACTTTCAAATCAAGCTTTTTCAGGAACTGCGCGTTAACAATTGAACAATCCCGGGGTTTTCCGGAATTATCCATGCCTACAAGATATTCAGCAACTTTTTCCAAAGGCGCTACCGTGGCAGACAGTCCTATTCTTGTGAATTGCCCTGCGATATTCTGCAATCTTTCCAGGGATAGTGAAAGATGAACTCCTCTTTTTCCTGAGGATATTGCATGAATCTCATCAACAATAACCCATTTTACATCCTTCAGCAGCAGGCGAAACTTCGGAGCTACCAAAAGAATTGCCAAGCTTTCCGGAGTTGTAATCAGAATATGCGGCACTTTCGTCAGCATCTTTGCTTTTTCAGAAGTTTTTGTGTCTTCAGTTCTTACCGCGAGCCTTATTCCTAACTTATGCCCTACTGTTCCTGCAATTTCCTCCAGAGGTTCAATCAGGTTCCTGTGAATGTCATTATTCAGGGCTTTTAGCGGGCTAATGTAGACTGCATAGACTTTTTCCTCAAGTTTCTGCTGTTCGGACAGGGAAATAAGCTCTGAAATAATCGTTGTAAATGCCGAGAGCGTCTTTCCAGAGCCTGTGGGCGCAGAAATCAACGTGTTATTTTTCTCGTGTATATTAACAATCGCAAATTTCTGCGGCGGGGAGAACGTTTTGAACTTTTTTTCAAACCATGCGCTTACAAAAGGATGAAGAACTCTATGTATCTCTTCATCAGAATATTCCTTTGTCTGTAGTTCAATCATTTGGGCGTTAGGATACGCAGTTTATGTTTATAGGCTTTTCCTAAAATCGATAGGTATAGTACTACTAACGACGACTACGGGAAAAGGCCTTTTGGTTGGAAGCAGCAAAATTCATGTGGAGAACGCTAAGCAAGGCCTGAAGATTGGGATATTCCCCTAGTTCGTCGCCAGTCGCAGAATCAAATCAGCTTCTTGTCTTTGTCAAATATGTGTATTATGTTTATGGGGCATGTTTCTGCTGCAGACTTGTTGCACGCCAGGTCAGCGTCTTTTATTGCTAATTCGCGGTTGCTGCCTGCGGCTTTTGCGCCTTTTGGCTCTGCTTTGCCATCAGATGCCAGAGACCAGAACTTACTGCAGACTGCTGCGCATGCGCCGCAGCCTATACACTTCTCGCGTTCCTGAACTATTTTAATTGCCATGAAATTATCTGTTAGCTGATGTTTTAAAATATTTGCGATTGCACGACGAGGGCAATTGCCATGTTTTATGCTTTGCAAAAAGACTTAGCAAGCAAAACCTTTCCCGCAACCAAATGCCTTTTCCATAGTAGTCGTTAGTAAAGCTTTTTTATCTAAGTATCAACATAAAAACATGAGAATCATACTTCACATTGACCTGGACTATTTCTATGCACAGGTCGAGGAAGTTTTGAAGCCCGAACTGAAGGGAAAACCTGTTGTTGTAGGCGCAGACCCGAAAAAAGGTGCTGGACGCGGCGTAGTTAGCACATCAAATTACGAAGCCCGCAAGTTTGGCATCCGAAGCGGAATGCCAATATCAATTGCCTACAGGAAATGCCCCAATTGTGTATTTCTTCCCGTAAATATGGACCTTTACGTTGAAGTTTCATCACGAATTATGGCTATCTTCCAGAAATATGCGGATGCTTTTGAAATTGGCGGCATAGATGAATGCTATTTGGATGTTTCGGAGCGGTGCAAGAATTATGCGCAGGCAGAGGCATTGGCCAATAAAATAAAGCTTGAGCTGAAAGAAAAAGAAAACCTTACCTGCTCAATAGGCATTTCCCAGAATAAGTTAGTTGCAAAAATCGCTGCAGGCAGGGATAAACCCGACGGATTGACTATAGTAAAGCCTGACGACGTGGCGAACTTCTTGAAAAAGCTTAGTGTTCGCGAGTTAATGGGAGTCGGGCCGAAGACAGAAGCAGTTCTTAACAGCATAAACATTTTCACGATAGGACAGCTGACTAAAGCAAAAGAGATTGACCTCGTCAGTATGTTTGGCAAGTTTGGCGGCGTTCTTTATCTTGAGGCAAGAGGTATTGACACGAGCCCGCTGATTGAAACATGGGAAGCAAAATCAGTAGGTAGGCAGATAACTTTTGAAAGCGACACCAGGGATAAAAAATTGATTCTAAAAACACTTGAAGATATGGCTTCAGACGTGTTTAAGGATTTGAAAAAGTCAGGTTTTTCGTACAAAACTGTTGCTATCAAAGTAAGATATGAGGATTTTGATACTTATTCAAAAGCAAAAACGTTAAGCGTAGCAAATAAAGACAAGGAAACAGCTCTTGAAACAGCAAAAACGCTTATTGAGCCGTTTCTGCACGATGAAAGGAAAATAAGGCTGATTGGATTTTCACTTTCGAAATTAGAGGCAAAATGAATACTGAAAGGTTCTGGGAAATAGATTTTACCCGGGGAAGCGCAATTGTGATGATGATTGCATCAAATTTTATTACAGACCTGCAGCATTTCAGAAACTATACTAGTTACAGCAGTTTCTGGCATGCTTTTGCTTTGATTACTGCAACGATTTTCATATTTTTAGTAGGACTCTCGATGACATTGAGCTACGCCAAAGACAAACGATGTTCAAAGTTTCTTAAAAGGGGGGCGTTTATCTTCGGCCTGGGCTTGATTATAACAACGGTAACATGGCTTTTTATCCCAAATGACTACATCCGCTTTGGTGTTCTGCATCTCATAGGATTATCAATAATCCTAGCTTATCCTTTTTTGAAACTGAAAAATAACTATCTTATTCTTTTATCCGGATTTGCCTGTGTTTTGATAGGGACATTGGCTAAAACTTTGACTACAAGTTCAAATCTCTTGTTTTGGATTGGCATAACCTCAGCGAGCTTTTCATCAGTTGACTTTTTTCCGCTGTTCCCGTGGTTTGGCATCGTGTTAACGGGAATAGTCGCCGGAAGACTGTTGTATCCTAAAGGAGTACGGGCTTTCAAAATATTGGAATTAAAATTCTCCAAGCCAGTCCAATGGCTCGGCAGGCACTCGCTCGCCATTTACTTTATTCACCAGCCGGTACTGCTTGGACTGATGCTATTACTCGGCATTTAGACAGCTTTTTATTAAAACATTTTTTAAGGTTATTTGTCCTAATTAAAGTATGCTGGAATTAAAATTACAACTCGCATCCAATGATGCTGAAAATAAGCTGAAGGTAGGCATACTTATCGCGCCATATGCAGACAAATGGGTTATGATGAAAGACAAAAAAACAAAATGCGCGTACCTTTCACAGGCGAAAGATATTTTGAAAAGGCATGTCTGGGGTTATGCAGACATGGACATAATTGTCAGCAAGGAAAGCATGCTCCGCTACAAATCCGGCGAATTGTCGTTGTATATAGCGGAAGACGAGGCGGAAGTAAGAAACGAAGGCGATTTGTGGAGCAAGATGATGGATGTTTACAAAACTGGAGAATCTGCTAGTTTAAACAGGAAGTAATCATCGCGAATAAAAATTTAAAAGCGCATTTCTCAGGTCAATGACTTCAACGCCATCCAGGCGCTTATTATTGCGCCAGCAGATGCAGACAGTCGGCCTTTCCCTGCTGAGTTTTCTGTAATGCCCGTGGTTTTCAAAGTCAGAGCTTCTGAATTCAAATTCCACTTCGTAAACCTGACTGTTGCGCAGCATTGTAGCATCAGGATAGCCAGGCGGAAATAATTCTAAGACTTTTTCAAATCCGTACTTTGGCTGGAATACTGGCGTCCAGTAGGTAAAAAACAGTGAAATGACTTGGCCTTCATTAGTCGGCGGCTGTGAAAATGTCCGCCCCTCAGTCCACGTCATAATCTGGTGCCGAACCTCATAGCACTTTGCTTCAAGCCCGTTTAATTCAGCTTTTTTTAATTCGATAAGGGCGTTAAGTTCTGCTATGTCTTTGTGCTTGCCTTCCTTGATTTCCTCAAGAATCAGTTCTTTATTCTTCAAAATCTCTCCGCGCTTGTAGCCGTCTTCCTGCGCTTTTTGGTATATCCTATCCCTATTGTTTTCAAATCTCCTGTTCTTATTTATAGTAGTAATAAGCTGATAATTTTCGCTTGAATGCATCGCAAGAGAACTTTTCAGGATATTAAAAGATTTTATATATTGAAAGAGATAATTATTTTATAATAACACAGATAAAAATAGCGTTAACTTTGCCTTTAACAATCCGTTTCAAATGCCTCATTTCAATGGTTTTGAAGCTCCTGAATAATTTCCTGATTTCACTCGCATCTGACAGATGCATGTAAATTTTAGGTTTGTTTATAGTTTTATCATCTGCTGCGAGCGTCAGCATATACAAAATCCCGCCGGGTTTTAATACCCTGTAAATTTCGTCTGCGTACCTTTTCCTGCTTGCAGCGCTTAAACAATGCAGCACAGCTATAGATACAACTGCATCAAACGAATTTTTTTTGAAAGGCAGATTCTCAACAAAACCCTGCTTAAATGCGGCATTCGGGAAGGTTTTTCCGGCAAATTTAATTGCCACTCCGGAACTGTCGATTCCTGTTGCGTCAAAACCTTTCTTGGAAATATAATCTGTTTTCCTGCCATTCCCGCAGCCAACATCTAAAACTTTTGCACCTTTGGGCAACAAAGAGATAAAATCGTCCAATTGTTTTTTAGTGGTTTCATCAAAAGTCTGGTGTTCTATATTTTCTTTGTATTTTCTGTCCCATGCAGAAGTTATGGATTCTTTCATTTTATTCGCAGAACACAGCCACAGCTATAACTGTTGTCCAGAGCCCGTTCTTGTCGCCTTCTGCTGACTGGGAAATATTTCTTGTCCTGACTATTTTTCCGGACATCTTGAACTCCTGCTTAAGCTCGTCCCAGTCCTTGTTCGGGTCAAAATCCAACGCTAGCGTAGTGGCTAGCATCTGTGCAGCAATGTCCTCAGCGTGCTCGCCTGCTTTTTCGTCGGTTTCGCCATATTCGTGATGTTCTGAAAGATAGCCGTGGTTATTTGTGTCAGAAGGTATTGCTGCGCCTATTGCTGTCGCAATCAAGCGGTTAGGCTCATTTGTAGCCATTCTGGCCATTACAACATATACAATCTGCCCGGGATGCATTGATTTCAGGCCTTCTTCTTTCGTTACTATTTTGCAGTTCGGCGGCATGATTGATGAAACTGAAACAAGGTTGAATTTTTCAATTCCGGCATCCCTGAGTGCGGCTTCAAAGCTCTGCAAGTAGTCGCGGTGCCTGCCAACGCCTTTTGTAAAAAATACCTTTTGGGGAACAAATGCCTGGGTCATCTTATAGCTCTTTCTTGTAAATTTTAAGAAGGTCTGAATTTCTCGTGAAATAATCTCTAACAGGTTTTAGTATATCAACGAGGTAAGTAGCAACCGCGTTTTTCAAATCCATCGGATGAACTCCTTTCTTGGCAAAAAGTTCTGCGAGAGCTTCATATGAATTTACAGTTATGTCTCCGCCGAACTTCTGCGGTCTGGATATCTGAAATTTTGAAATGCGTGGAAAAGTAAGATATTTTGCGTATTCCAGTACAGGATTTTCATCTATAACTCCTTCTGGGCAGAAAGCACTGTTTATTTTATCGTGAATGTCTTCAGGCTTGGCAAAAAGCTCAAGTCTGGAAGCTTTTTGGGATGCAGACATTTTACCTTTGCCACTTAGACCCATCCCAAGCGGCGTAAAAATAAGCGATGGCGCTTTAAGGCCCAACTTAGGAAGCAAGTCTCTTGTCAGCATATACACATGCCTCTGGTCTATACCGCCATAGGCAATGTCGACTTCCAGTCCCCAGCAGTCAAGGGATTGCATTAATGGATAGACTAGTGATGATACTTTCGGATTTGTCATCCTGCAGACTTCAGATGCTGCTCTTGTGGCGCGTTCAACAGTTACCAACGGCAAAGACTGGTAGAGTTTCATCTGATAATCTGGTTTTGCCTGAAAATCAGAGCCAAGAACATACTCAACATTATTTCCTTTTAACCCAAGTAATTCGAAGCATTTTTTATAGATTTCACCGCGCGCCTTTATTTCTTCCCAAGGTGCTTTCATGTCATCCAAGTATGCATGAATATTAGCTATCAGGATTTTATGTTTGAAACCAGCTTCTATAAGATCCATTTGCTTTGAGATGGCGCGGTAATACCCTATATGCGGCGGTCCCGTTGGAGCAACGCCCCAATAAGAGACTGGAGATTTCTTATTTCTCAACAAAGTTTTGAGCTCGTCTTCTGTAGTTATCTCTGCGGTATCTTTTTTGATTAGCTCAAATCTTGTAGCTGAATCCATATCCTTTTTAATCAGAATTCTGTATATAAAAGTTATGAAAGTGCGATTGCAGGTTTATCTGGCAAGGACAGGCATTTCTCCATCCAGAAGGAAGGCTGAAGTCCTGATTAAAGACGGGAAGATACTTGTTAACGGAAAAGTCGCTGAACTTGGAAGCAAAGTTGATACCGAAAAGGATAAAGTTACTTTAGCAGGGCAGGGCGGGCAGAAACTGAAGCAGGTTGAAAAAAAGATTTACATCATGCTGAACAAGCCGGTTGACTACTTGGTAGCTAAATCTGACACGCGTGAAAGAAAACTTGCACAGGACTTGCTGAAAAAACCATCCATCAACAATGAGACTTTGACTTCGTTAGAGTTCAGCACGGTCTTCAATGTCGGAAGATTAGATTATAACACAGAAGGGCTGCTTCTTTTCACAAATGACGGTGAGTTTGCATTAAAGCTGGCACATCCCCGCTATCATGTAAAGAAAACATACATTGCAAAGGTTGAAGGCAAGATAACTGACGAGGCAGTTAACAAGATGACGTACGGGCTGGATATCAAGATAAGAGACGGGCACGAACTGATTGAATATCATACCCGCCCGGCAGATGTGCGAGTTTTGGGACGCGGGAAAGAAAACTTTTCAGTTATCGTTGTAAAACTAAAAGAAGGCAGGAAAAGGCAAGTCCGAAGAATGTTAGATGCCGTTGGCTTTCCAGTCATAAGCCTGAAGCGGATTCAAGTCGGAAGTCTGAAGCTCGAGACTTTGCCTCTTGGAAGGTGGAGATTCCTGACTAAAGAAGAAATCTCATCATTAAAATAAAATAGTATTCTTACTTGTGAAAGCCGTATTTTTCCAGAAGCACTATTTCTTCCTTGTTTAATTGTTCTTCAGTTTTAACAAGCGCCAGCAGGACCTTCTGCCAATTTTTAAAATCAGGCATCTTGCCCAGCTTCTGCAGGATTTCACCAGCAATATTTATCAGTTCAAAAGAATACTGCTTGTCCAGAGTTATAATCATTGCAAGCCAGTGGAGTGCTTTGACTGGGACATTTTTATAAATATTATAATTTTTTTCAGCCCACAGCCACTGCTTCTCCGTATTTATAAGCGCCTCATTTTTTTTGTGGATGTCTTTAAAGACAGCATTGAATTTCTCGGGGCAGGATTTTTCACCTAGTTTAACAATGACTTCCACTAATCTCTCGATTTTATTTCGTACGTTGAACTCTCTCTGTTCAATGTCCCTAATATCCATAGTTGCTGCCATGACAATTACCTTCAAATGGAGTAATATAAGATTTTCCCAAAACCTTTTAAGATTAACTATATTGAAATAAATTATGATAACATGGGAAAATTATAAGTCTGGTTTAGAAACAAAAATTTCAGAGCTTACATATTTCAATAATAACCTCGAATATACTCTTAAATCTGCTCTAAAACCTTTGACAGAAATAGAATCAGGCAAAATGCGAAATAATCTGGTGAAAGGCTATGGCATGCTTGCTGACTGGAGCAAATATATTGCAAACGAGCCGGAACTTAACAGGCATGAAGATTACGAACAATATTACAACCAATCCCCGCAACTGACTGAAAAACATGTGGTGCAACAGAAACGTTTCTGCGGCATGAGCATAAAGGCTTACAAAAAACTTGCAGACAAAGACAAGGCAAAAGTAGATATAAAGGCAAAAGAATACCTAAAAATCCTGTCTTAAATTCTTTAAATAAGCAATTAGGTGTAAAGTATCCTGTTGTCTCTTGCAGTTTCGCCGCATAAGACAGGTATTTTTTTCTCAAAATCTTCAAACAGGTCGTCAATGCTTTTTCCGTTAAGAAGTGCCTGCGCAGGCGTAAATTCTAATTCGCCAACCATCATCTATTTAGTTTGCAACTGATTTTTTAAACCTGCCCAAATAATAGATAATCATGAAAATAATTGTTGTGTCAGAAACAAATACCGCATCAAAAAATATAGGGAATATTCTCCGAGAGCGCAGTTTAAGAGCGAGATTCTTTGAGGTCAGAGCTGGCGTTTTGGAGCTGGATAAATACGAAAGTGAATTCCTCAAGTTAGCGCCTGAACTAATAATTGTTGCATCATCCCACAAGTCAGAAGCAGGCATACCAATGCTGAACTGCCATACCACTGGCAACTGGGGCGATGATGTAAGCCATAAAGGCCTGCCCCGCAAGTTATCAATAGCGCCAGCTTTGTATCTTCGGGCAGGCGTTTTGGAGTTTCAAAAGCTGAAGCAGGAAAATCCGAAACTGAAAGACTATGAAATCGGACTCGAGGCGACGCATCACAGCCCTACTATCGACTTTCCAGTCATGTTTGTTGAAGTCGGCAGCACTGAAAAGCAATGGGGAGATTTGGAAGCGTGCAAAGCGGCCGCAGACGTGATTTGCAAGCTGGCGACTGAAACACCTGAGAAAGTAACAACCGCAATCGGCTTTGGCGGAGGGCATTACTGCCCGCATTTTAACAAGAGACTGATAACTGAAAAGATAGCATTCGGGCACATCTGCCCGAAATACGCTGCAGATGCTGTTGATGAGGAAACTGTTATTCAGGCATTTAACAAAACGGTTCCGAAGCCTGACTTCGCGATGATTGAATGGAAAGGGCTGTCCGGCTTGCAGAGGAAAAAGATTATAGACATTCTGGACAAGAATGGACTTCCTTGGAAGAAATTCTAATGACAACTGCGACGAACGACTAACTAGGGATATTGTCATCGATTGTGGGACAGCAAACTATCTTGCTGGGAGAGAAACCTTAACACAATCAATGGAGATATCCCTCGCCGTAGTCGTTGTTAAATCCCCAATCTAAAATCTCGGAACGCTGTATGGCTGGAATTCATTTTTCTTGTATTTCCCAAGTTTATCCAAATCTAAATCTGCCGTAATAATTGCTCCGAACAAGCTTGGTGTAACTATGCCCTCACTTTTCATAAGCACATCACCTTCGTAATTAATTATATCCATAAGACATCCTGGAGAGCCATCTTTGTCTAGGCCAGTGGTTCCGATGACATATGCTTTGTTAAGTATCGCAGTCGTGCGGTCAAGCATCAGCCAGTTATCATAAAACTTGCCGTATTTGGGGTTGTTTAATCCAAAACCGCGCAGATGAAGTATTATATCTGCATCAGAACTCTGTTTGAAATACCACTGGTCCTTGCACATTGAGATTCCAACAGTTCCGAATTCGGCAGTTATGATGTTCTTTGAAGTGCCCTTGCTGATGTTGTAATCCGCCACTTCAAAGCTTGTGGGATTAAGTTTTCTTTGCGCGCCAATTATCTTTCCGGATTTATTCATTAATACGCCGGTCAGATATGCTTTGTCACCACCCGGATAACGACTATACTCGTATTCGAGCATGCCAAACGCCAGATACATTTTATTGTCTACTGCAAACTGCGAGCACAATGAGAATAATTCTTTTTTTAGTTCTTCTCTTCGCTGCGCTGGCAAAAAAGCCAGAAAATATTCGGGGAAGACAACCAGCGAATCACTTTCGGCAGGCACATAATGCAGAATATAGTTCAGGTCTTCTTTTGTCTTCGGGTTCCTGCACGAAACAGCGGAAACTTTCATAGCCCGCAATTATCTGAAGATTATTTAAATTATATTATGCTACGCGCTATAAATAATTGGCGGAAACTCTGACGACTACGGGTGCAAATGGATTGGTATCTGGGCTTTGCTGCGATTCAAACAAAGGTAGCAGAAACCCTTGCACAATCAAGAGAGATTGCCCTGGTCGCCGTTACGTCAGTAGCTGATAAATAAATCTCAGTCGTTAAGAAATAAATAAAAAAATAAAACAAATAAATTTATCTTCGTCCTTTCTTTTCTGTTGCTTTCATGGCTCCACCAATTAAAGTTATGACTGCTATCAATACGATTGCGCCATATACATTCATGCCCATTACAAATCCAGGCGTTTTCCATGTAAACCACAGCGCGAGCAATCCTGCTAGAACTTTAATCCAGCCCCATGTTTTTTCGTCCATCATATGCGACCTCCTTTGAATAGAACCCTAGTTTAAGATTAATAAAGCCTAGTTACTATTGGCTGATAAAAAGTAAAAGTCATGTTTTTGGCAGCAGTTTTTCTGTTTTTTCGCTGAAACTGCCCGCATATTTCTGATAGGTGCTCTGCCCCTTGTACCATATTTCAGCATAATAGCTTCCGGCGCCCTCCGGAGGAACTCTCATCAGAATTTCATATTCCCCTTCTTTTTCAGGCGGGCTTTTTACCCTACAGGTTCGCCAGTGCACAGCAGCACCCGCCTCACCGTCAGGCTCTAAAAATGGAGTAATTAATGCAATTCCGAAATTTGATTTGACAATCCCAATCATGCGCTTCGCATATTCCATTGACTTATCAATGGTTTCCTTTTTAGGAGGCATAGCGCCTTCATCATCAAAATCTTCTTTCAAAGAAAGCAGCCAATCAACGTCTTTTTTAAGTTCATCTTCAAGTGCCATAACTACAAAAAGGGTTTTAATCATATAAAATTAATTGTTGCAATGCAAACAGTTCGCACCCGGGAAGGCGCAGTAAAGCTGATTATTCCAAAGCCGGAATATCCCATTACTGCTAAGTCTCCTGCGTTTTACAATCCTGAAATGATTCTGAACAGGGATATTTCTGTCTTGATTGCTAAACTAACTAAACGGGCAAGAGCTCTTGATTTATTGTCTGCAACTGGCATCAGGGCTTTGCGTCTGGCAAAAGAAGCCGGTGCGAAGGAAGTTTGGGCAAATGATGCAAAGAAGTCTGCTTTTGAGATGATAGAAAAAAATATCAAACTAAACAAATTGAAGATTCGCGCTTCAAATATGTATGCAGATAAATTACTGGCTAAAAGCCACGAATTTGACTACATTGATATTGACCCTTTTGGAACTCCGGTTCCGTTTGTTGAAGATGCTGTAAGGAAACTGTCAAAAGACGGCATACTCGCGGTTACTGCTACGGACACCGCAGTCCTCTGCGGCTCTGCAGGATTCAAGTGCTGTCTTAGTCGTTACGGCGGCAAACCAATACGAAACCACTTAATGCACGAAGTCGGCTTGAGGATTTTGATAGCTTATGTGGTTAAAACTGGGCTGAAGCATAAGGTAAATCTCGTCCCGATATTTTCAAATTCAACAAGGCATTACATGCGGGTTTATTTCAAAACTACTAAAACGAGGGAAAACCTTATCGGATTGTGGCAAGGGTCCGGCCCGATGTGGTTGGGAGGCTTGTGGGATAACGAACTAGTTGAAAATTTATATGATTTGGCCCAGCAAAACGAGTTTGTTTCAAAAGCCACAAAGGAATTGCTCTTCACAATCAGGGAAGAATCAAAGGTCCACGAAATTGGCTTTATTGACATTGCATCATTCCATCCCAAGAACTTTCCGAGAATAAGTGATGTTATTGCAAAGCTTCAGGCAAAAGGCTACAAGGCTGCAAGAACACATTTTAATCCGACGGGAATAAGGACTGATGCTAGCCAAATAGAGGTAAAAAAGATAGTTACTTAGAATATGTTCTTTAAATCCTGCCTTCAAGAGAGTCTTTTATCTGCTTCTGCAGCTTGCCCGCATGTATATATGCGTGGGTTGTGCTGACATCATAAGACCTGTTGCTGCAAACGAACATAATACTGGATGGTATGGCTCCGCCCCTGCTTAATGCCCAGAGGAGGTTTGCAAGCTTGGCGTTATCAAACTCATCTTCAGGCGCGCTTATGCATATTTCGCCGAAATCATCAAGGCATATTCTTGCTTTGCCCTGTCGCTTGCGTTTGCCGCTCATATAGGTAATCCTGTTTATGGATTTGCTGCCAGCGTGTTTTCTGATAAAATCGTTAATTTCGACAGCATATTTAATAAAAGACTGCGGATTATTCAGTTCAATTTTGCTATAGTCTATTGACAGCTGGTTTTTGTAGTTATTCATTTTATGAAGCGCTCTGCCTACCATTCAAAAACCTTGCGTTAACGCTTACCTAAAGCTCACTTTCTTTGAAAATTTGTAGAACCTAAATGATGCATATGCTATTGCGATCACGGAAAATGTTAGAACCATCTCTATAACTATGTGCGGAATATCATTCGCTGCGCCATGGGCTGCGGCTTCTTCAATAAATTTATAGGTCGCAAGCAAAATCAGCCCGGCTATAAGCGAGATGAATATCTGCGAGAAATCCCCTTCGCTAAGCTTCTTTTTTGCTCTCGTCAGTGTCAGAATTGCGAAAATCAATCCCGCAAAAATTATCAAATAGTCTATTGCTGAGAAGATATAGCTTATGTCTGCAGCCATGACTATTAATCTGATTAGAGGTATTTAAATTTAATTGAAAAAGTTATTTAGAAATTTCCAAAGTAGAGAAAATAGTTACAGATGACAAAGAATTAACAGACGCTTTTGGCATCTTTATATTTTTAGTCCATCCAGGCGTTTTTGTGTTTCCTAGCAGGTCTTCAATGCCCCGTATATTCAAAGTGCGTTTTTCGCCCTCACCCATGCTCAGCTCAAATTTGTTAAGGTCTATGGCAGGTTCTAAAA
>JAZDME010000046.1:0-12997 GCA_043801255.1 archaeon | reverse complement strand
GAGAGCAGGCATTCAAAATTCCTGAATATCTCATATAACAAAAAATTGGACACAGTTTACATCGTGCTTGAAAGAAACCGAGTAGTACGACCGCTGATTGTTGTCAAGGACGGAGTCCATACGCTGCCAGAAGACAAGATGCGTGCGCTGAGGGAAGGCGCGATTAAATGGTCTGACCTTGTAAAGGAAGGAATCATAGAATATCTTGACGCGCTCGAAGAGGAAGATGCGCTCGTAGCTCTTAATGAGTCCGACATAACGAGAAAGCACACGCATCTCGAGTTAAACCCTGTTACGATTTTCAGCATGACAACATCAATGCTTCCGTATGCAAATTTCAACCAGTCTTCAAAGCTTGGCAAGGGGCACAAAACGCAAAAACAGGCAATGGGCTGCTATACGCTGAGCTTCCAGAACAGGATGGACACAACTGTGAACTTGCTGCACTATCCGCAGCGCCCAATCACCAAGTCATTCACGCAGAGTTTGCTTGGAGACGAGCTGTCAGCAGGGCAGAATCTTGTTATTGCAATAATTAACTGGGATGGCTATAACATGAGCGATGCACTTGTCATAAACAGGGCATCGATAGAGCGCGGCGCAGGCCGTTCTTCACATTTCAGGCCTTACATAACTGAAAAATTAAGATATCCCGGCGGGCAGATTGATGAAATTCGCATTCCTGAAAAAGATGTTTCCGGCTACACAATTGAAAAAGATTACCGCTTTTTGACAGAGGACGGAATCATATATCCTGAGGCTGAGGTAAACGGCGGCGATGTTGTAATAGGAAAGACATCTCCCCCGAGATTTTTAGGAAAGCTTGAGGCATTCAGCACGGCTGCAAACATCAGGAAGGATGCTTCGGTCCGCGTCCGCTACGGGGAAGGCGGAGTTATAAATAAAGTAATGATAACAGAATCTGAAGAGGGAAGCCAGCTCATAAAAGTTGAAGTACGCGAAAACAGGCTTCCGGAGATAGGGGACAAATTCAGCTCAAAGCACGCGCAAAAAGGCGTAATAGGCGCGATAGCCTCGCCGGAAGACATGCCTTTCAGCGCTTCAGGAATAGTTCCTGATATAGTATTCAGCCCAAACGGGCTTCCAAGGCGCCTCACGGGCGGGCATATAATCGAAGCGCTCGCAGGAAAAGTAGGCGCTCTCGCAGGGCGCTATGTTGATGGCACCCCATTCCAGAGCGAGGAAGTTTCTGATTTGAGGGCGCAGCTGTCAGAGCTTGGCTTTGTCGAGAACGGAACAGAAACTTTGTACGACGGAAAAACAGGCCGCGAGTACAAGGCAAAAATATTCGTTGGAAATATATATTACCTGAGATTAAAGCATCAGGTTGCAGACAAGATACAGGTACGGGCACGCGGTCCAGTCACGTTACTGACAAGGCAGCCAACCGAGGGAAAAGCAAAGGAAGGCGGATTACGGCTGGGGGAAATGGAGAAGGACTGCTTTGCTGCGCACGGGGCATCGCTGCTTCTGAAAGAAAGATTTGATTCAGACCGCATAGTGGTATGGGTGTGCGAGCACTGCGGAAATCTTGCAATTTATGATGCATACAAATCAAAGGCATACTGCCTCTGCGGCGAGAAAGTCCGCATATGCCCTGTTGAGATGTCATATGCCTTCAAATTATTCCTTGATGAGCTGAAGAGCATGCACATCAAGCCAAAGCTGATACTGAAGGAGAAGTACTGATGATTAACGGGATATTGCGCAGTCTGAGATTTGAGCAACGAGGGGAAAGCTCATTGATGGAAGGACAGCAAGATATCATGCCAGAAAAAATCTCTGCGAAGCCAAAATACATGACGATTGCCCTCGTGCAGATTCGTAGTAAGTCAGCAGTCAGAGTTACCAGGAGTTCATGATGTCAGACGAATCAAAGGAAGTAGTCACAAAAAAAGTTGAACGCATGTCGTTCGGGGTAATCGGGCCCAATACAATCAAGAAGATGGCGACTGTCAGCGTGACGTCTCCGGAGCTTTATGATGCCGACGGCTATCCTGTCGAGCGCGGGCTCATGGACCTGGGAATGGGAGTCATTGACCCCGGACTGAGGTGCAAGACATGCGGCGGAAGAATGCGCTCATGCCTCGGGCACTTCGGGTACATCCAGCTTGCAAAGCCCGTAGTCCATGTGCTTTATGCATCGCAGCTTTATGATATCATGAAAAGCTTCTGCGGCAAGTGCGGAAGAATCCTGCTTTCGGATGAAAAAATAGAGCAGTGGAAGGAAAAAATAGCGATAATGGGCGCGCAGGGAAATTCAGAAGCCCTCCATGATGTTGTGAAACGTCTTACTACGACTTTGAAAAAAACAAAAAAATGCCCGCACTGCAAGGAAAAAATTTCCGAGATGAAATTTGAAAAGCCCTCCACGTTCCACTGTGATGACAAAAGGCTGTGGCCTACTGAAATCCGGGAGCGTTTAGAAAAAATACCAGACGAAGACCTGAAGATTCTCGCAATAGACGCTTCAAATGTCCGTCCGGAATACATCGTGCTTACAATGCTTTTGGTGCCACCGATAACAATGCGCCCTTCAATAACGCTTGTTACGGGAGAGCGTTCTGAAGATGATTTGACCCACAAGCTTTCAGACATAGTAAGAGTTAACCAGAGATTAAACGAGAACATCAATGCCGGAGCTCCCGAAATAATTATTGAGGACTTATGGGATTTATTGCAGTATCACGTCACTACATTCTTTGACAATTCCATAGCCCAGGTGCCTCCGGCAAGGCACAAGTCCAACCGTCCGTTAAAGACAATTGCGCAAAGGCTGAAAGGCAAGGAAGGAAGATTCCGTTACAATCTTGCAGGAAAAAGGGTAAATTTCTGCGCGCGTTCAGTAATATCGCCTGACCCGCAGATGTCAATTGATGAAATCGGAATTCCTATGCAGATTGCGCGCGAGCTAACCTCTCCGGAAACAGTCACAGAATGGAACATTGACTGGCTGAAGGAGTTTATCAAGAACGGCGACATTTATCCCGGCGCAAATTATGTCATGACCGGGGAAGGCAAAAGGAAACGCATCACTGAAGATACAAAGGAACAGATAATTGCAGAGTTGTCTCCGGGATGGGTTGTTGAGAGACACTTACTGAACGGGGATACAGTTCTTTTCAACAGGCAGCCAAGCCTCCACAGAATGTCAATCATGGGGCACAAAGTCAAGATTGTAAATTCGCGGACATTAAGGATACATCCTTCAGTCACTGTGCCGTATGCTGCAGATTTCGACGGAGACGAGATGAATGTCCATCTTCCTCAGACTGAAGAATCAAAGTCTGAAGCAAAGCACCTGATGGCATTGCAGAAGCAGGTTATAACGCCGCGATACGGGCTTAGCATCATAGGCATTGTTGAAGATGCCCTGATTGGATTATACCTGCTTACGAGAGGAGATATGCACCTTACAAGAGAGCAGGCATGCGACCTGCTGCTTGCAGCAGGCATACAGACCGAGCTGCCTGCGCCTGAAAAAAAATCAGATGAGTTATGGAATGGCACGCAGATTTTCTCGCTGCTGCTGCCCGAGGACCTGGACTGCGAAGGCGCAAACGTCAAGATAAAATCAGGCAAGCTTGTCGAGGGCAAGGCTTCTGAAAAGCTGCTAAGCCCGTCAGGCGGATTCCTTATACAGGAGATATTTACAAAGTACGGCCCTGAAAAAACAAAGGACATAATAAATGCATTAAACAAAGTCGGTATTAAAACAGTCAAGATGTTCCCGTATACTTTCTCGTTCTCAGACCTTGACCTGTCAAAAAAGGCAAAGGAGAAAATCAGCGCTCTTATTGACGAAGGTGAAAAGGAAGTTGAGCAGGTTTTGAAGCAGCTAAAGGAAGGAAAAGTAACGCCGCTGCCGGGAAAAACCGCCCGCGAGACAGCCGAAGCCAAGATACTTTACGCTTTGAACAAGCTCAGGGGGCCCATGGGCGAAATCGTCGAGAGCGAGGCAAAGGAAGAGGAAAATTTCCTTATTCTTATGGCGAAAGGAGGGCTTGCAGGATTGTACAATCTTGCAAATATGTCATGCTCAGCAGGGCAGATGTCGCTGCGCGGTAAAAGAATAACCCGCATAGGATATACAAACAGGACGTTATCGCACTTTGCAAAAGGCGACCGCGGCGCAAGGGCCGGCGGTTTCATAAAGCACGGCTATGGCGACGGAATGGATCCTATTGAAACTTTCTTTAACTGCATTGTAGGACGAGACTCACTGATGGATACTGCCATGAGAACTCCCAAGTCAGGCTACATGCAAAGGCGTTTGATAAATGCGCTGCAGGACTTAAAAGTCAATTACGATGCAACAGTCAGGGACGCAGGCCAGAAAATTGTGCAGTTCCTATTTGGCGGCGACAATGTTGATGTTTCAAAATCACGCGGAGGCGTTGTAAAGGTAGACTAAAATGGATAACGACAGCTGGATACAAGCGGAATTGCCCGAGTCTATGATGGCTGACCTAGAGAAAGCCGCAAAACAGAAAAAAGTTCCGAAAGAGAAGCTGATGGAAGAGGCAAAAGCCCTCTATGCAGCAGCGCAGATTGCGCCCGGCGAGGCAATCGGAATAGTTACAGCACAGTCAATAGGCGAGCCAGGAACGCAGATGAGCGTTGCATATGACGAAAAAATTATTGTCAAGCAAGATGGAGAAATTAAGATTGTTAAGATCGGCGAGTTAATAGATGCCGAAATGCAAGAAAACAGATGTGTTACAGAAAATGGACATGAAATATTAGATTTACAAAAAGAACTTTATGTTCCGAGCCTTACAGATGAGGAACAAATAGAGTGGAAGCAAGTTAGCGCACTCAGCAGGCACAGAAGTCCTGAAAAACTAATCAGGATAAAGACAAGGTCAGGGCGGGAGATAACTGCAACACCATTCCATTCCTTTGTTATACGACAAGATAACAAAATTGTCCCGATCGAAGGTTCTAAATTAAAACCAGGCGATAGAATTCCAGCTCTGCGGGAACTCAGGTTGGCTATGCAAGACGCCTCAATAAATATAAACATGCAGCCGATTTTGGAAGCTGAAATTCCTTTCCTTACCGCAGGTAATGGTTTGTTATATGCATACCCTAGGGCCGGCAGCAAACCCCTGCCGCAAAACATAGAACTTGATGAAGAATTTGGCTGGCTTGTTGGTATTTATTTATCCGAAGGAAACGCAACTAGAAGCTACTTTTCAATTTCTAATACTAACGAAGTCGTACTTGAAAAAATTAGAGGCTTTGCGCAAAAATACGAACTAACATTTAACGAATATGATAACTTTAGAGGATTTGCCAAAGGTCATGATATAAGAGTGAATTCAACTCTTCTAGCACAATTGTTAAAAGCGACGTGCAAGTCTGGTTCAGCGCAAAAAAGAACGCCGGAATTTGCATACTCTGCCAGCGATTCCTTCATCGCCGGATTATTACGAGGCTATTTTGATGGCGATGGTAATGTGAATTTGCAGAGAAAAGTTATAAGGGCTTGTTCCAAATCGAAGGAACTTATTGATGGAATCTCACTTCTTTTGAGCAGGCTTGGCATTTTCAGCACCAAGAGTTTTGATGGTAAAAGCCATTGGCTAACAATTTCATATAGGTATGCCAAAACGTTCTTAGAAATGATAGGGTCAGATATCGATTACAAAAGGACTGAGCTAAAAGCGATGTCTGAAATCAAAAGCGAAGAGGGCTACAATTTAGTGGACATTATACCGGGTGTTGGAACGGTGCTGTTTGATTGCGCGAAGAAGCTCGGGATGCCAACTAGACTAGTTAATAACTTTACCAAAAGACAAAAAATTGGCCGCTCCACACTCCAAAAATACATTCCGTTATTTGAAAGTCTTGCTGCAACAAAAGATGTAAGTATACAGCAAGAGCTTTCTATTATGCGCAGGGCTTCAGAAAGCGATGTTATTTGGGATGAAATAGAAAGCACAGAATATGTGAAATCGCCACATCTTAATGTTTATGATTTCACAGTCCCCGGAAGCGAGACATTTACTACTTTTGATGGCATAATAACGCACAATACGATGAGAACTCACCACATGGCAGGTGTTTCCGAGCTTAATGTAACACTTGGTCTGCCAAGAATCATAGAGATTCTTGACGCCCGAAAGGACCCTAAAACGCCTTCAATGTTTGTTTACCTGAAATCGCAGTTCAGCAAGAGCCGCGAGGAAGCTGAGAAACTTGCTGCGCGCATCAAGCAGGTTACAGTTAAGGAATTAGCAAAGGAAGTCTCGCTTAATCTGGCAACGCAGTGCATCGAGGTAATGTTTGACCGCGATGAGTTAAAGAAGCACAACACAACAGTTGAAAAAATTGCCGTGGAAATTGAAAAACCGCTCAAGGGCTCAAAAATCGACAGGACTGAAGTTAAAATCACAATAAAGCCGAAACTTGAAGAGGTCAAGAAAATTTACAGGCTGAAGGAAAAAGTAAAGGAAATTGCCGTTGCAGGCGTTAAAGATGTTACAAATGTCCTGCCTGTCTGGAAGAAGGACACGGAAGAGTATGTCATACAGACTTTCGGCTCAAATCTCAAGGATGTTTTTGTCCTGCCAGAGGTTGATGAAGCGCGGACAACAACAAACGACCTGCACGAAATTGCTGACGTTCTGGGAATTGAGGCGGCAAGAGCGGCCGTAATAATTGAAATAACAACAGTTCTCGAAGAGCAGGGTATGCCTGTCGATATCAGGTACGTAGAACTTGTTTCAGACCTTATGTGCCTCACCGGCGAATTGCAGGGCATAACAAGGCACGGCATAACATCACAGAAGTCGTCAGTGCTTGCGCGCGCGAGTTTCGAAATACCGCTGAAGCATCTGATTGACGCTTCAGTAATAGGGGAGACAGACCAGCTGACGTCAGTAGTTGAAAATGTAATGATTAACCAGCCAATTCCTGTCGGAACAGGATTGCCTGACCTGGTTGTTAAGATGGAAACCGTAGCCAAACATGGTTTGGCGAGGCCCAGCGGAACAAGTTCCGCTAGGGAATCTGAAGCTCCGGAAAAAACAAAAAAAGAAACCGCGCGGAAAAAAACCGCGCCTAAAAAGGCAGAAGAATAAAAATGACAGAAAAGTTATTTGAAGCACTGAAGGAAAAGAAGCTTATCATTGGACTCGAGTCAGTCCAGAAAAGCCTTAGGGCGGGCGAGATAAAAGAGATTTTTCTTTCAGCAAACTGCCCTGAACTGATGAGAAGCAAAATCAAGCTGCACGCAGAGATGGCAAAAGTTCCTGTCCTCGAGTTAGGGCAGACTTCCGAGGAAGTCGGCGCATTGTGCAAAAAGCCCTTTGCAATAACTGTTGCGGCAATTAAAAAGGTAAAAGAGTAAAATGTCTGTTCTAAAATACGACGCATCTTCTTTGGGTTTCATGGCGCTTTTCAGAAATATCACTGGCGTTGATGCAAAGGACTGCTTCCTGCTTGTTGACGGAACTGTTGTTTTCGTGACTGAAAAAGGCACTACAGGTTTGGCAGTAGGCAAGGAAGGGAAAAACCTGCTGCGCCTGAAATCAAGCATGAAAAAAGAAGTAAAGATTATCGAGACTGCAGACAATCCTGCGAGTCTGGTAACCAACTGCATCTGGCCGCAAAAACCCGTGGCAGTAACCCGGGAAGAGAATATCATAAGCATCACATTCCCCAGAAGCATGGACCGCAGAGTTTTGCTTACAAATAACAAAGTAAAGCTCAACCAGCTCAAATTCATCGTAAAAAGATATTTTCCGGAGATTGAAGATATCTTGTTACCACAATGATGCTGATTACGACTAACGGGGCAAAGCTCATTGATTATAGGGAAGCAAAAGCTGCTTGGCTGGGAAAAAGCTCAGCAAAAGCCAAATACATGGCGATATCCCCGTTCGTAGCAGTCGTCAGTCGTGAAATCCTGCGTTACGCAAGATTTTAAAACGCCTAAAAAGGGCTGGAATATATACAATGGGTAAAAAGGGACGCGGTTTATTTACAGGAAAGCAGCACAAGCGGAGACGCACTGAAGGCAGATGGCATAATAAGCATTTTGTAAAAAGAATTCTTAGATTAAAGGAAAAGACAGATCCGCTGGAAGGCGCACCGCAGGCCCGCGGAATAGTTCTTGAAAAAAGGCAGATTGAGGCAAAGCAGCCAAACTCTGCAATGAGAAAAGCAGTCAGAATCCAGCTAACAAAAAACGGAAAGCAGATTACAGCATTCTGCCCCGGAAACAAGGCAATTTCATTCATAAACGAGCACGATGAAGTTTTAGTGCAGTCAATGGGCGGGCGTCTTGGAAAAGCAAAAGGCGACTTGTCCGGAGTCAGCTGGGAAGTTATTTCCGTAAACGGGCAGCCTTTGAGGATGCTTGTAAAAGGAAGACTTGAGAAGACGGTGGGCAGGTAAGAATGGGTGAAGAAGAAACAAAAACAGCAAAAGAAATGCCTGCAGAGGCAAAACCAGAACATGCAAAACCTGCCGAAACAACTACAAAACCAGCAGAAGCCTCTGAAACCCTAGCCGAACGCAGTTCGGCTGGTGAAAAATCAGAGATTTTTCAGCTCCAAAATTCGAAGCGAATTTCGGATGGGCACAGCAAAACCGAAGGTTTTGCTCGTGAACCTGCGAAGAAAAAAACCCTTAAGCCTGCTTCAGAAGCGCTTATTCCGCTGGAAGATGTTAAAAAAGAATCCCCGAAACCAAAGGAAGTAATAAAAGTTGAGAAGAAGCACAAATTCAATTTCAAGATTTTTGGCAGATGGTCCACCGACTTTCCGATAATGGACCAGGGATTGAAGCCTTATCTTAATATTGCGCCGTATTACATGCCATTTTCAGCAGGGCGCTCAATAAAAAAACAGTTCTGGAAATCAAAAAAATCAATAATCGAACGCTTGATGGGCAAACTGCTTGTTCCGGGGCACAAAGGAAAAAAACATGTGTTCACTTCCGGTGTTCAGGGCGGAAAGACTGCTACGGTTTACAAAATAATCAAAAAAACTTTCGAGATAGTTGAAACAAAGACAAAGAAAAATCCTGTTGAAGTTTTTGTCCGCGCATTGGAAGTCGGCTCGCCTCGGGAGGGAGTAGCAACAATTGAATACGGCGGAGTACGCTATCCAAAAGCTGCTGACTTAGCTCCGCAGCGCCGTATCGACCTGGCTTTGAGATGGATGACCCAGGGAGCATTTATGAGTTCAAGAAAAAACAAGAAGCACATATGGGATGCCCTTGCGGAAGAAATTATTGTAACAGCAAATAACGATGTATCAAAATCAATGTGCATAACCAAGAGATTGGAACTGGAGAGGCAGGCATCTGCATCACGATAATGGTAGAAACAAACTTCAAATTAGTCATAGGCGATTCAAAGACCAAGCGCACGTACAAGGCAGAGCTGAAAAGCCCTGATGCTGACCAGCTTTACGGCAAGAAAGTCGGCGAAACATTCCGCGGAGAGCTTATCGGATTGCAAGGATTTGAGCTGCAGATAACAGGCGGAACAGACCGCGCAGGAATAGCAATTTACAAAAATCTTGAAGGCATGGGCCGGCGCAGATTGTTATTGAGAGGGCCGCCAAACTATCATGTTCCAAAGAAATTCAAGGGAAAATTAAAGAAGAAAACCGTGCGCGCAAACACAATTGCAAATGATATGGTGCAGGTCAACTGCAAGATTACCAAATGGGGCACTATAGACTTGATGAAGCACTTTAATGTGGTTGAGAAGCCCAAAGAAGAAAAATCAGCAGAAACTAAACCTGCTGAAGCACCTAAGACAGCATAAGATTTTTGGTAACTTATGACGAACGAGGGAAATTGCCATTGATTGTGAGAAGCAAAACAAGCATCAACGCATTCGCAAAGCCAAGATACAAATCCTTTTCCCTCGTCGTCGTCAGAATCCCTATTTATCTTTCTTAAGTTCGAAGTTTGTGACTGTGATTTCCAGTTTATGGTTGCTCCAGCCGCATGCAATCTCAAGTTTGCCTTTTTCATTTTTTATAATTGGGCCAGTCACGTGACACCTGTGGTCGCTGCATATAGTACCTAAACTTCCTGGTGTTTGATTACAAAGAAGATCGCCTTTTTTATACAAAAATGTTTTTCCTTCAATTATAGTAACATCTTCAGGCAGGGCTCTCAAATAAGGGCATGGAAAAGGGATGCACTCTGCCTGCAGGTATTCCTGAACTTTTCTATAATCATCAAATCTTCTCATTCGTAAAACTAAATCACAAAATCTTTTAAGCCTTGTCAAACGCCCCAGGTTTCTTTTTCCTTTCTTTTAATCACAGCAATTTCCTTCAGAATCTCTATTTCTGCCTTGCTTAGCAGCTCTTTATTTTCTTTCAACGCGCGGAAGTTGCATTCAGTCATTGCTACGAAAAGAGTATCGCCTTCTTTCACTTGGCGGCCGATAGTGATGCCCTCTACTGAAACAGCAGCTTTCTCGCCGACTTTAAGCTCCTGCAGTTTCTTGCCCTCGTCTTCAATTTCTTTTATGTCGCCAATTTCCTTTGCATCTTTTGTCATTACCGTAACTCTGGGCTTTATTTTTCCGCCGATGACTTCAACTCCGAAAACTGCCGGATGGCTTGCACGGAATACAAATCCCGGCAGGATTCTGAACTTTCCGGGCCAGATAATGCCTTCCAGAGCTTTCTTTTCCATGTCAGTGCGCTTCTTTTCAATTTCCTGCTCAAATCTCTCAATCAAGTGATAGATTATCTTGTCTGTAATTACTGTAACGCCCTGTTTTTCAGCTTCAACGACTACAGGGTCATCCGCTTTTACATTAAAGCCGAGAACAAATGTTTCAAGAGGCGCGGAACAGGCAGCAGCCGCAGCAGCCATCACGTCAGCCCGGCTTATCGGACCGATGCCAAGCTTTTTGATGCAGATGTTTTTCTTCCTGAGAATTGCGGCAACAGCTTCCAAACTGCCCAAGGTATCTGTTTTGAGTATTATTCCCGTGTCGTCAGTTTGCAGCACGATAGATTCAATTTCCTCAGAAACTGACTTTTCAGCTGCTTCGATTTCCGCATCTGTTTTTCCTGAAAGTAATGGAGTGCCAGCAATAGCCTTGTCCAAGTCAGGCGCAACTATTTTCACTCCGGATGCAGCAAAAACTTCCCTTACAGGCTCAAATCTCCTGCGGGCATCACGCATTTCCACGAGTGGCAGCGGTCGAAGTAGTGCCTTGACTTTTGTTTTAATTATTCCTGAGACTCCGCCTAAAACAATAACATCTCCGACTTTTATGCAGCCGTCATATATTATGGCATCTGCTGTCACACCCAGGCCAGTTTCCTCTTTTATTTCAAGAACCGTGCCTTTCGCAGAGCACTTTTCGTCAATTTCCAAGCTCGTGCCTAAAAATTTCTGCGCCAATCCAGTCAGCAAAGCGAGTAACTCTGCAACACCTTCGCCGGTTCTTGCTGAAACCGGAACAATTGAAACTCTTTTTCTGTAATCGTCAACTTTTGTGTATAAATCTGAATCAAAGCCGGTTTCGGATAACTGCCCGACTAAAGTATAAAACTTTTTATCAAAAAACTCCTTTGTATTTATATTTTGCTTCTCAAAATTCTGGATAAATACTGAGGATTGGTTTTTCCAGCCCTGAAGCATGTCAATCTTGTTTGCAGCAACTACAAAAGGAACCTTGAAAGTTTTCAGAATTTCTATTGCTTCGCGGGTTTGCGGCTGCATGCCCTGCATTATGTCAATAACCACTATAGCTATGTCAGCAGTTGAACCGCCTCTTTTCCTGAGATTTGTGAAGACTTCGTGCCCTGGCGTATCAATAAACAAAAGCCCGGGAATTGTAAATTTGATTTTAAATTTGTCAAGCAGAGGGCCGCATAATTTCTGAATTACTTCAAGCGGCACAGTGGATGCTCCTATCATCTGTGTAATGGCGCCAGGTTCACGCAAAGCCACAGCCGTACCTCTTATAAAATCAAGTAACGAAGTTTTTCCGTGATCCACATGTCCGAGAGTAACGATAACTGGGGATCTAATCATTTTTAATTTCCCCCAATTTTTCAACGAAATCTAAAAATTCTTCACCTTCGCAGGTTAAATAATATTTGAATGGTTTTTCCTCGTCGCACGAGATTAATTTTAAATCACGTAATCTCTTTAAGCAGTCCGCAGAGTTTCGTTTTCCATAGCCCAAAAGTTTAGTATATGCATTTATCGTTATTGGTTGTTTACCTTTTAGTAACTTCAATCTTAGTAAGGGCACAACGTATTGGTTATCTAAAAATGCTCTTACAAGAATTTTGTTTCTATCGTTAAGAAAAAGTTTACCATTAGTGGCCTTTAACAATTTGTATATAGTTTGCCAATGTCCAAAGAAGATACATCTTCTGTTAGTTTTTCTAAGGTGTGCTTTGTCAAAATCTATATTAAACAGAGCCAGAACTTTGTGATAATGGTCTAACTCATCACTTTTAGGATTGAAAGCTAAGCCTGCAAAACAAAATTTGCCTTTATGCACGGATAGTGTCCCATCGCCATCAAATAAACCTTTTAAGTACCATCCCGCAAAAACCGAACTTTTTTCCACCAGAGGCCGAACGACTTTATAAAGGAAATTAAGTATGAGTCCGGCCATTATTTTATTGTTCAAACGCAGTGAGGCTACTCCAAATTCTTTAGAGTGTTCTGATAACCTATAGCTGGTGCCTTGTTTTACGCTATTTATTTTAATGCCTAAAAAATTTTGCCAATAGTTATTAATCGAATATTCTTTTCCGGAAAAGTTAGGTTTCCAATAATAGACATAAACAGACCAGCTAGTTTTGGGAACTTTCCAAATCACTGCGAAATATTTTAATATTCTTTTAACAAGTATTGGGTCTGAATTAGAAAACTGGAAAACAGAACTTTTCAAACTTTTAGCCGCTTCAGCTTGTATAAGCCCGAAAATAGCTAATGTTTCCCCATTCAACGGTATGTATTTTGG
>JAZDME010000039.1:0-9781 GCA_043801255.1 archaeon | reverse complement strand
GGAGAGATTGGTTTAATAGCTACTGGGAGACTGTTAACTGCTGATGAAAGTGAATTTGCCAATGAAGCTATTGGTAAAATATTGCATATAGGTTATATGAATATAACAAAGAAAGGCGAGTTTAATAAATTTGCAACAGTTTAGAAGCGTATGTTTTTCTAAACAAAACTTTATATAAATTTTGTTCTAGAAAATGGCATGCTTCATCTGCCGATTCCTAGCGTTATAGAAAGAATCCAGTCCGAGACAGGGCTTTCTAAAGATGAGATTAAGGAAAAAATCAGTGCAAAGATGAAGTCCATGGACGGCCTGGTATCTGAAGAGGGCGCAGCATATATTGTCGCTTCCGAACTTGGGGTGCACTTGTTTAGGGAAAGAACTAATTATTCCGAGCCTGTGAAAATAGGCACCATACTCGCAGGAATGATGTCAGTCGACGTTGTAGGCAAGGTAACCCGAATTTTCGCCGCAAAAGGCTTTACCACAAAAGACGGAAGGAAAAGCAAAGTTGGCTCTTTTGTACTTGCTGATGATACCGGAACAATCCGCGTGGTTTTATGGGACCGCAAGGCAGACGTTCTTGAAAAGATGAAATCAGACATGATTGTAAAGGTTCGCGAGTCTTACGCAAAACTCAATAACCTCAATAAAGTGGAGTTAAACGTCGGAAACAAAGGCTCCCTTATTCTCGAGCCGCGGGGAGTTAACATTGAGATTTCAAATAAAACAGATATCAAAAAAATCTCGGAAGTTGCTGCAGATGAAAGCGCCGCGTTACGCGGCACAGTTGTGCAGGTTTTCGCGCCAAGATTATATCCTGTATGCCCGAAGTGCGGCAAGAAAGTTGTTATTGCGCCTGAAGGCGCAGTCTGCTCGGAACACAAAACTGTTGAGCCGCAGCAGGCAATGCTTCTCAGCCTGGTACTTGATGACAGCACAGATACCATGCGCGCAGTTGCGTTCCGCGGTACAGCTGAAAAATTAGCTGGCTTAAGCACAAAGGACGTCCAGGAAATCCTGGCGAAAGACGGCCCTGTTGTGCTGCAGGAAAGGACTGAAGATGCGCTGCTTGGAAGAGTCATTGAAATATCGGGGCGCACGAAACAGAATCTGAACCGCGAGCAGATAGAATTCATGATTTCAGATACCAATTTGAATCCGAACCCGGTTCAAATTGCAAATTCGATGCTGAAAGGAGATAAACATGCCTAAGAAAAAAGAAGACTACGATGACGAAGAAGACACTGAAGTTGAAAAGTCCAAAGACGAAATTAAAAATATTGAAGATCTGCCTGGAATAGGAAAAGGCACGGCTGACAAATTGCGTGAGTCAGGTTTTACAGATATTATGTCAATTGCAGTTACTGGCCCTGCAACCCTGATGGACATTGCAGACATGTCGAAACAGACTGCCATAAAAGCAATTAATGCAGCCCGCAGCGTTATAGAATTAGGCTTTACAACAGGTGAAGAGTTTCAGAAGGAAAGGGAAACTGCAGGTTTCATATCTACTGGCAGTTTGGAATTAAACAAACTATTGGGCCATGGCGTTGAAACCCGCGGAATAACTGAAGCATTCGGCGAGTTTGGTTCAGGCAAGTCGCAGCTTGGGTTCCAGCTTGCAGTAAATGCTCAATTACCTATAGAACAGGGAGGGGTTGGCGGGGAAGTTGTTTTCATTGACACAGAAGGAACATTCAGGCCTGAAAGGATAACCCAGATAGCTGCAGCAAAAGGGCTTAATCCTTCAGAAGTTTTGAAAAAGATACATCATGCCCGCGCGCATTCAGCAGACCACCAGATGCTCCTGGCCGAAAAAATTGATGACTTAATACAAAAGCAGAAATTTAACATTAAACTGATAATCGTAGACTCGATGACTGCTTTATTCAGAGCAGAATTTATTGGCCGAGGCACGCTTGCAGACAGGCAGCAGAAACTAAACAAGCACCTGCATATGCTGCAGAGGCTTTCAGACAAATTTAATCTTGCAGTTTATATTACAAATCAGGTAATGGCAAATCCTGCAATCTTCTTTGGAAACCCTACGCAGGCAATAGGCGGGCATATTCTCGGGCACGGCTCAACTTACCGGCTTTATCTGAGAAAATCAAAAGGTGAAAAGCGAATCGCCCGATTGATAGACAGCCCTCACCTTCCGGAAGGTGAAGCCGTTTTTGCCGTAAGAACTGAAGGCATTGGTGATGCTGAGCCGAAGGTTTGACTGACGACGAACGACTAGGGAAATCGCCATTGATTAAGCTTCGCAGATGTTTTTCTGCTGCCAAAGTTCTTGCTTTTGCTTCCTCTAACCAATAAGGTTTTGCCCTAGTCCGTCGTAGTCAGTTAACCAAAAGCATAACTCCAAATCGTTGCCGATTTGGAGGAATAGCTAACTTATCAAAGTGTGAACTATCCGTTAGCTATAAATAACATCTATAATTTCTGTTATTCATGATTGCCGATTGGATTTTCATAGGTGTTGCGATAGCAGGAACTGCTGTCGGAACGGTTACTGACTTGAAAGGGCGCTGGGTTCCGGACTGGGTGAGTTATTTCATGATTATTTTCGGGCTTAGCGGACATGCCCTGCTGTCTTTGACACTGTGGAGCATCTGGCCAATGGTTTATTCAGCTGCCGCGGCAGGGGTTTTATACGGGCTCTCGAGCCTGCTGTTTTACATGGGCGTCTGGGGGGGCGGCGACGCAAAACTCTTTGTGGGGTACGGCGCGCTTCTGCCGGTATTTGTGCCCGCAGTTTCTGCGCCATGGCCCTGGCTTGTGACTTTGTGGGTAAATACGCTTGTCTTTGGCGTGGTTTTTGGAATTTTAGGCGCCATATTTTTGGCATTCAAGTACAGAGTTAAGTTCATTCCGGAATTGAGGAATCAGGTGCGTAAGAACAGGATTGCGCTGTATATCGCGCCGGCATTTTTGGTTTTCCCATTTTTAATGTACAGCCTGAACCTGTCAGTCGATGTTTTTGCGCTCAGTTTTCTTTTGGTTCTTTTCCCGATAGTGTATATAATTCTGAAAGCTGTTGAAGGCGCGTGCATGTTTAAACACCTGCCGCCAAGCAAACTTGTGGAGGGCGACTGGGTTGTCGAAGAAGTTCATGTTGGAAATTACAGCTATAAGCCTTCAAAATCCGGAATTGAGAAAAAAGATATTGAAAAGCTCGTGGAACTTGAAAAGCACGGCAAATTAAAGCAGATAAAAGTCAAGGAAGGCATGCCGTATGTGCCTGCGCTGCTGACAGGCCTGATTGTAAGCATTTTCTACGGGGATATTATGTTCTCGGCGATTATGGGATTCTTGGCTTAATTTTCAGAAGCTTTTCCTTCTTTTTTCTCCCCGTAGCGGCTTCGCCGCGAGGCTCAGCCGAAACTTTTGTTTCGGCTATGTCTATTGGCTTGCCGGAAATATCATAAACAACTTTTTTCTCTGCCTTAGATTTCGCTTTCTCTATGATTCTTTTCTGCATCTCATCAAACTGAGTCTCCTCAAGTTTTATCGGGGGTGGCCTGTCAATTTTTAATTTATCTCCTTCATGCCTGGGTATTATATGAAAATGAACGTGGGGAACTGCCTGCCCTGCTACCGCGCCGTTATTCTGCAAAACGTTAACGCCCTGCGCCTCCGCAGCCTCAAAAATCGCCCCTGTTAAGATTCTGACAACATTAATAATCAGGGCTGCGCGGTCTGGCGGAATCTGCGGAAGAACATCATAGTGCTCTTTCGGTATTACTAGAGTGTGCCCCAGTGCGCTAGGATTTGCATCAAGAAATGCCATTACAAAATCATCTTCATAAACTACTTTCGCGGGAATTTCGTGATTCGCTATTCTGCAGAAAATGCATTGCCCTTTTTCGCCAGAACTCGACTGTTTCTGCAGGAACTCTATTTCCTCTTCACTAAGCTCTTCAGCTGCCTTTGCCTGCTCCTCTCGGGGCAATTTTTGTATTTCCTGCAGTTTTTTCTGGAGTTCTTTTACATCAACTGTCATACCCATCCCCTGTGCTTCATTGCATCAACCACCTTTACTACGGAAAGCATGTATGCTGCAGTCCGCATGTAAAGCCTGTGTTTTAAAGAGTATTCCAGGACAGAATTAAAGGCTTTTGTCATGACCTCGTCAAGTTTTGCATACACCTCGCTAGCTTTCCAGTATAAGCCGTAATTATTCTGCACCCACTCCAAATAGCTGACAGTAACGCCGCCGGCATTGCACAGGAAATCCGGAATTACAAATATGCCTGCTTTTTTCAGGACCTCATCTGCTTCCACTGTTGTTGGCCCGTTTGCTGCCTCTGCGATGATTTTGCACCTCAGCTTGGGCGCATTGTCTGCATTTATCTGGTGCTCAAGCGCTGCAGGAACAAGGATGTCTGCGTTGAGCTCGAGAAGCGCTTCGTTTGTGATTTCTTTTGCGCCTGGAAATCCGTGGACTTTCCCTGTTTCTCTCTTGTATTCTGCAAGGGTTTCAACATCAAGCCCTATTTCAGAATAAATTCCGCAAAAAGAATCTGATACTGCTACTACCCGCACTCCAAGCAGTTTTGCAAGCAGCTTTGCTGTCCAGACGCCTGCGTTTCCGAAGCCCTGAATTGCAGCAGTTGCTTTTGTTGTATCAATCTTCAGGTGTTTAGCAGCTTCCCTGATGCAGTATACCGTACCTCGACCGGTAGCTTCCTCGCGGCCAGCGGAGCCGCCAAGGTGCAGCGGCTTGCCTGTAATGAAGCCCGGCTCGTGCTTGTCAGTAATTTTTTCGTATTCATCAAGCATCCAAGCCATCTCTCTGCCGGAAGTATTGACATCCGGTGCGGGAATGTCTTTGTCTTTGCCAAGATTTTTCCAGAATGCGCGGACGTAACCTCTAGATATCTGCTCAACTTCTTTCGCGGAAAGTTTCTTCGGGTCGCAAATGACGCCGCCTTTGCCCCCGCCATAAGGTATATCAACTGTTGCGCATTTCCATGTCATCCACGCTGCAAGCGCTTTTACAGTGTCAAGCGTCTCGTCAGGATGAAATCTTATCCCGCCTTTGCACGGGCCCCGCGCGTTATTGTACTGAACGCGGTATGCAGTAAAATTCCTTGCCTGTCCGGAATCCATCTTTACTGGAATTTCCGCGCTCAGAATCGTCATTGGCTCCCTGAGCAGGGCGTGCGTCTTTTCGTCAAGTTTCAGCAGTTTTGCAGCTTCGTCAAGCTGCCTTTGTGCTGTCTCAAAAGGATTTATTTTAGTAACCATTTAGCTTCCGAAATAAAGAAGCGTATTAAAGTTTTCTTTTCAGGATATTTATTTCTTTTTTCAGAAATTTCTTTTCAGCATAAAAGCTGCCTGCAGTTGTCAAAGCAAAGCTTGCTATAAGAATAAGCATGCTCAGGTGGAAAGCTAACATTAAAAATATGCCCATTAACGATTTTATGATAATTAACAGAAATACGATCAGCCCGCCGTGTGCGACGTGCTCGAACGGATGTGCCAGTTGGTGCATTTTCAGATGCAGTTTCAACAGGAATTTGCTGTCCATATGTCCTCAATAAAATACAAAATCTTATATTTAACTGATTTTCGTTTGGTTCATGAGCCACGAACTTGCAGAATTTGCCATAAAACATGCTGTTTCCCTGGGCGCCAGCTATGCGGAAGCCCGTCTCGAGCAGGTTGACGCGGATGCGTTTGTTGCAAAAAACGGCGTTTTGGAAGTTTCCGGATTTGACACAACTCTCGGGCTGGGAATCAGGTTTATAGCAAACAACACGCTGGGTTTTGTAAGCACCAATATTATTGATAAAGGAAAAATCAAGCACCTTGTTGAAAAGGCGATCAAGCTTACATCATGCAGTTCAAAAATAACTGACGGCGTTTCACTATCTGCTGAGCCGGTTGAAAAGGCAAAGTATGGTGTAAAGCAGAAGAAAGGTGTTTTGGATATTGGCCCCGCGGAAAAAATAGCGCTGCTGAAGGACATTGAGTCCAACCTTGCAGAAACAAAGATAAAGATGCCTGGCAGATATTTATCATTATCCACAGACATCACAAAAAAATATTATACAAACTCAGAGGGTTCCGTAATTGAATCTGAAATCCCGAGAATAAATTTCTATTATATGCTTACTGTATTAAGGGGAAAGAAAACTGCGCAGAGGATGTGGCAGTACGGCTCAGCAAATGGCTGGGAAATAATTGATGCGTGGAACCTTCCGCATCTGCTGAAAAATGAGGCTGTCGCAATTGAAAAAAACCTCCGGGTTGGCGTAAAACCGCCCCGCGGCGTTATGGATATGGTCGTTGGCCCTGAAATTGCAGGAATAATTGCCCATGAGAGCTGCGGGCACCCATTTGAGGCGGACAGGATTTTGGGGCGCGAAGCTGCCCAGGCAGGCGAGTCGTACATGACTCTTGACATGATTGGGAAAAGATTTGCGAATCCGTGCGTAACAGTTGTTGATGACCCTACTGTCCAGAACGCATTTGGTTTTTATCTGTATGATGATGAGGGCGTAAAAGCAAGAAGAAAATTCCTGGTAAAAGGAGGCGTGGTAACTGAACTGCTGCAAAACCGCGAGACTGCCGCTTCCCTCAAGGCGCATAGCAATGGCGCCGCACGCGCATCTGAGTTTGACAAGGAAGCCATCGTGCGGATGTCAAACACTTTCTTCCTTCCGGGAGAATACAAGACTGAGCAGGAGCTGATAGAAGGCGTTAAGTTAGGAGTTTATATCAAGAATTTCATGGAATGGAACATTGATGACAAGCGCTACAACAACCGCTATGTCGGCGCTGAGGCATATCTTATTGAAAACGGGAAAATCACGGTTCCGGTAAGAAATCCCGCGATTGAGGTCACTACGCCTGCTCTTTATAATTCAATTGACGCGTGCGCGCAGAATCTCGAGTTTCATTCTGCAAGCTGCGGAAAAGGCGAGCCTATGCAGGGCATACCTGTAACAATGGGCGGCCCGTCGCTGAGACTAAGGGGGTTAAAACTTGGCAGATAAGGACCAGCAGTTTCTGGAGCTGCTGCATTATATCAAAAACAGGCTGGTAAAGGAAGGCGCCAGCGACGCTGTGGTAGGAGGCGTCAAGGCAGACAGCAGCCAGATTAAATTTGTAAATAATAAAATTGCAAAAACCGGGACTGAAGGCATTGTAAGCATAGGCATATTTTTCGTAAAAGACAAAAAAATTGTCACAACAAATTTCAAGGAAATTGCTGAAATTACCAACGACGATGCGTTTGATGTCGCGCAGCTGAACTTCCTCCGAGAGAAAGCTGACAAGGTTATCAACAAGCTGCTTTTATTTTCGAAACCGCTGCAGCAAAAGGCAGACTGGTTTGGGATTGCAGAAGGGCCTTTCAAATACGGGCAGATGCAGAATATGTATGATTCTAAAATCGCTGACATGGCTGCAGAAAAGCAGGTTGATATTGTTGAGGCTGGCGTGAATTCTGCGCTAAAAGAGGGCGCAAGGCGCTGCGGCGGGATTTTCAGCAAGGCAAATACCGAAAATTTTTTAGTCACATCGAAAGGGGTTGAAGTCAAATCCCGGGGCACGTCCGCATACTTTTCAATAAGGGCTATGCTCGACAAGGATTCGTCAGGGCACAATACCGCAAGCGCGCGGATGTTGTCTGACTTGGACGTTGAAAAAACTGCAAGATTTGCCGGGCAGATTGCGGCACTCGCTAAAAAGCCCAAGCCTGGAAAAAAAGGAACTTATGCCGTGGTTTTTGCGCCGATGGCGTGGGGCGCCCTGCTTGACAGAGTAGCAGATGCAACTTCAATTTTCAGCGTTGAAGCAGGGATGTCATTCCTTGCAAACAAGGTTGGGCAGCAGGTCGGGAGTTCGATGGTAAATCTTTTTGACGATGCTACAGTCCCAGGATGCGTTGGTTCCGGGGAGTGCGATGCCGAAGGCGTCCCGACCCAGAAGAACGTGCTGATTGAACGCGGCGTTTTGAAAACATTCCTGCACAACACATCAACTGCCAGAAAATATGGTGTTAAAACAACTGCAAATGCCGGACTTGTGGCTCCGGGCCCGGCAAATGTTGTGCTGGAGCCAGGCAAGATATCCAAAGATGAGTTGTTCAAAGACGTGCAACGCGGCGTATACATCACAAATATATGGTACACAAGATTCCAGAATTACGCTGCGGGGGATTTTTCCACCATACCCAGAGACGGCATGTTCCTGATTGAAAACGGGCAGATCGCGCAGTCGTTAAAAAACCTGCGCATAAAAGAGAATATTCTTAACCTGCTCGGAGGTGTTGCAGGCATTGCGTCAGATGCCAAGCAGATGACAAGCTGGGAAATTGATACCCCTGTAACGACGCCCCACGTTTTAATAAAAGAAGTCAATCTGACAAAGCCGACTAAATAATGGTTCTGCATTCGCCGCTTATGCAAACATTTGTTGTGTTTTCGGGGCATGCTGCGCAGACAGTTATGCCTGACGATGTGCACGGCACGTTCGCAGATTCAAAAACAGACTTGTAATCCTTGTTTATTGAGACTTTGCATGCGCACTCTGTGCTGCATGCAACATCATCGAAATTGCAGCGCTCATTATCGCAGATTGCATTTACCTCAACACAATCCGAATCCGAAAGGCATCTTTTAACTTCGCCCATTGAAGTGACCGTGCTGTGCATGCAGTCTGCATCATATGCATATGTGCAGCCCGGCGGGCAGATGCTGTCTTTCAGTCCGCACCCGACTATTTTTTCAGGCATCATGAGAAGCACTGTGACAACGGATACAATAATCACTATAATAACAACCGCAAAAACTATCTGCTTTTTTAACATGCTACTTAACTCTCCTGCCGCCAACACATCTGGTGCAAATGCCTGCTGATTTGTGAAGGTGCAGTTTGCATACGAGCCCTCCGCAAAACCTGCATGTGTCATTTGCCGGCTTGGCACAATAAACGCACATGCCTGCGTGCTCTGTGTGTGTGGCCATTATTAACTAAGCAGGAATCTGCTTATTTAATAACTTTCCATCTCGTGCCGCCGTCAGGCTGGTCTTCCAAGATGATTCCTTTTTCCTTCAGTTCTGCTCGTATCTTATCAGAAGTCTTCCAGTCCTTGTTTGCGCGGGCTTGCTCGCGTTTCTCAATCAAATCCTTAACCTGTCCGGAAACTTCGAACTTTTCCTTCTCTAATAAATTCAGTCCGAAAACAGAGTCCATTTTCGCAATAGCTTTCAGCTTTCCAACAGCTTTTGTATCCCGAATCAATTCCCACAAAGCTGCCAACGCCTCAGGGGTGTTCATGTCATCATTAATTGCCTTTTCAAACGCTTCCAGGTACCTTTCATTTGTCTTGCCGTCATCCTCCAGCGTTGCGGCTATATTTTTCAATCGCTCGTAGGAGTTCTGCGCGTTTTTCAGCGCTTCTATTGTAAAGTCAAGTTGTGTTCTGTAATGCGCTGTCAGGCACAAATACCTGAATGCCAGAGGTTTGAAGCCCTGCTCTTCCAACGCAGAAACCGTATACAATCCGCCGGTGCTTTTCGATACCTTTTCCCCTTTAAACAAAAGCCACCTCATGTGCAGCCAGTACTTTACCCATGGCTTTTTCCCGAAAGCTGCTTCTGACTGCGCTATTTCGTTTGTGTGGTGCGGAAAAATATTATCTTCGCCGCCAGTGTGAATATCAAACTGCTCACCGAGATACTTTGATGACATTGCAGAACACTCGATATGCCAGCCCGGGAATCCTTTTCCCCACGGCGAATCCCACTGCATTATGTGGTTTGGC
>JAZDME010000030.1:0-2449 GCA_043801255.1 archaeon | reverse complement strand
GTTATTTATTTTTTCTGCGAATCAGGCTCAAACCGCCAAGACTAAGTATTGCAATCATCGCCGGCTCAGGAACCATCGCTGATGACGTAAATGCTGATGTGGCAGTGTAACCATTGTTCCAATTGCCGCTCAATGCCTTCTGATTGGCAAAGCTGAATGAAAAATATTCATCCGACAACACAACGGCGCCAATTTCCGAACCGCTGATGACCACGCCATTAGCGAAAAACTCATCCATCCCCCCGAGCCCATAGGGATTCACAGAACCCGAATCAAAATCGATTTGGATTAGTGGTGTCTCGCTTGTACTTTGACCGTATGCGAAGAACTTGACCGTTCCACCACCCGTAGCGCCGCCGTAGATATTACCCGTGTAGGGAACATCGGTCATCGTGAAGAAAGCATCGGAGTAATTGTTTCCAGAATAGGGAATTTGCAGATACAGTCCCATTTTGCCGTCAGCCCAACCACCAGTAATAGTGTCGGTTGAGAGGTTGACGGTGAACAAGGGGATTATTGGTGTTATTTGAACAGGATCAGCAAATGTTGCTATTATCTTGGTTTCTCCGGCTTTGGCGATGGTGGATACGAATCCGATGGCAAAAAACATTGCAAAAATAATTATCAGGGTGTTTTTCGTCATCGTCCTCATTGTCAGAATTGGAAATAACTTTTTCATTGTACTTCCCCAAAACAATTTTCCATGCGAAGCGCACTTAAAACGCCATGACCAGAAATACAAATCGTCAGCTTTAACAATTTGCCGGCTATGGGCATTTAACATATCTCACTGGCAGCAATAACGCCTTAAAACTCCCGCGCGATAATCGGTGATGCGGGAGTACGCTGTGCCAGAAGAGTATCTTTGCTATCAATAAAAACATACGGCGCGGCAATGCCCCTGCCGTAAATTAATACAAACTCGCCTATACTGAAGTCTTTGGTGAAAAGACTGAAACAGTTAAAAGTTCCGCCATAACTGCTGCCTACGTTGTTATAAGCGGGGTATAATTTGAAGCTGTCGAGAGTGTTAGTGACGACTGTCTGCCATTGGACCCAGTGTTCGGCTCCGGCAGATTGGAAATTATTAAATAGTGAACTGTCAGCTGTTGCTGTGCCTTGTGGTACATCCCACAGGTTGTCGGCAACAGGGATTGCTGATGCAAGAGATGTCGCAACTGCCATAATTAAACAAACTGTAATTAACTTTTTCATAATACTTCTCTCCTATAAAAATGTTATGTTTGTTTGTTATTTTTTTCTGCGAATCAGACTCAAAACGCCAAGGCTGAGAATGCAAACTGTTGCCGGTTCTGGAATCTGAATGTTGATACCGGTATCGGTATTTGCTATTAATGCGAATGAGCCGTACCCGGCAGTGGTCGCCGATATGGTGTTTTGGAATGTGATTTTCATGTTTGTCCAGCCTGCCGGAATGCTCAACTGTGCTGAGCCTTGCCATGTGCTCGAATTAAGCGTGAACGAAAACGAGTTCTCTAACACCTCGGCTGAATCGAGATTTGCAACCGATAGTTGTCCTGATACGGTAACGGCGCCTGTTCCGTCAATTTCGTAATTGCCGTTTTCCGTAATCAGAATGGTTTGAAAACCGTAGCCAGAAAGGTCTTGAAGTACAAATTCAAGCCTGTCGGAAACGGTATCCTCGCTTTCTACTTCTCCATCAAAACTTACAGCTTCAAAGCTTAATGGTGAGAATATAAGGGTATTTCCAGAGTCCAGATCGGGGCTATCAAACAAATCGAGTTCGCTTCCGCCGCTTGTCCACGAGAAATTGCTATTGCCGCCGGTTTGGTTATCCCACGGAATAAAACCAGCATCGGCCGATTGAACTGCGACAAGGAAGAATAAAACCGCCGCACAAATTAAAAAAGACTTTGCATACCGCAACATTCGGCGTTTTCTGCCGAAAGCCGATATTGCCAAACTGCCAATCGTTAGTATTCCGACTGTGGCAGGTTCCGGTACCATAATTATCTCAATACCGGCACCATCACCACCATTAACGCCGAGCATATCTTTCTGTATCCAGGACTCAGAGCCGTCGCCACTACTGTTGCGTGCGATAAGTCTGTTGCTCACCGTGATTCGAATATGCGACCAACTGATATCGATATCGCCAAATTCAAAGCTTCCGCTCCATTCGACTATGCCGCCGGCCGAGTCGGAAGTTTCCTCAAACACATTGAATGTTTTAATAAGCGGGTCTTGTTGATAGACATCGAGGTTCTGGATGGTGATTGAACAGGTTGTCTTGACGCTTCCTGTTCCCGCAATGCTGTAACGGCCGGCTTCTGCGAATGCGATTTTATCGATTTGTTCCCCGGCTAAAAGCTCTATGTCAAACTGAAAACTGTCGGATATGTAAGCAGTTTTGCCAGTGCTGCTAACGCTAAAATTCGCCGGCTCAAAACTAAAAGTGTTGCTCGCA